>NZ_JALIQP010000003.1:0-300000 GCF_023566055.1 Halosolutus amylolyticus
CGCCGATGAGCGGCGCTCCTTCGCTCTCTCAACTGCACCTCCACTCACTGGATCAATTACTCCGTCACTTTCGGTGACGAAGCAATCTGTTTCAGCTTGTTCTACATCTTGGTTCGGCAACGACTGTTCAGGGCGGGGAGGATGTCAAGGGCGGGGCATCTCTTCGATCTCTCGAATTCGCGGCGTCTTTTCGACTGCCAGGTACTGGCGCTTCCACGCCTCTTCGGGGAACAGGCCGTTGCGATCGAACAGGTCGCGCGCGTCCTCGGTGAGTTCGTAGAACTTGTAGGGGTAGTCCCGGAGCCGTTCGCCCGTCTCGAACTCACGTTCGCGGACGACGCCGACGCTTTCCAGCGTTCGGAGGTGCCGGCGGATGGCGTCGTCGCTCAGGGGCGGGTTCATGTAGTCCAGTTCCTCGACGCTGGGCATCCCCTTCGGGTGACCGACGACGTCCGCGAGGATGTCGGCCCGTTTCTTGTCGGTCGCCTTCTGGAGGGCCCGCCACGCATCGAACCCCGTCGATCCCTCCTGACCCGGGTCGGCCGTCTCGGGTATCATACGTCTCCATAGGGGCGCCAGCATCATAAACACTCGCATCGAAATGAGGCTAGATGCACAAATGAATCTACAACTAATTCGACGGAAAACGAACAATTAATGTGACTACCGAAACCTCGATCGAACGATGAACACGGACGGCGGGCCCGACTTCGGGAGGCGAGACGAGTCCGAGGGGCGCGAGGGCGCCGAGATACCGACTGAGGAGGAGATTCTGTCCGAGATCGAGTCAGTCACGCTCACGCCGAGCGAGCACCAGCGGATCAAGGACGTCGTTACCGGCGAGGCGATGGACCGCATCAAGGGCCACGATCGGCGGTACCTGATCGCGGGAGCGGGCGGGGAGACTGGGGCCGCGACGCGACGGACGATGGTTCGCGACCTGCTCGACGCGCGGACCGATCCGCCGGCGGTCGCCCTTCGACTGGAGGATTTCGACCTCACGCCCGAAGACATCAGGCTCTGGCACCGCGTCTTCGACATCCTCTGCGGACGGGCGACGCACATCGTCACCGTGCTCGAAGACTTCGACGGCGGCTACGTCTGGGAACTGGGGCTGTTGTTCGCCCCCTCGTACCGCGACCACGTGTGGGTGTTGAAGCGCCGCTACCCGGACGAAGGGATCGAACGCGAGCGGTACGACAACGGGATGGCGGCCTCGCACGTCAAACTCCTCCTCACCGGTGATCGCTGTCACGAGTGGGTCGACGTCGACGAACTGCGGGACGTCGTCGACGAGATTCCCTGAGGAGATTCGCGCGATCGTCGTTCCCTCGTCACCCCAACTCCTCGTCCAGAATCAGCCGCGTCTTGGTGCTCACGACTTCCTCCTGGTCCCGCGCTTTCGTGATCAGATCGTTGACCCCGCGCGTGTCCGCGGCGTCGACCACGAGAACGATGTCCTGTTCGCCCGAAACCATCCAGACGAAGTCGACCTCGTCCCACTCGGCCATCCGCTCGGAGACGGCTTTGGTGTCGACGTCGACCGCGACGCTGATCTCGAGCATCGCCTGTACGTTCCCGGTCCGGGTCGAGATGGTAAAGCGTTCGATGACGTCGTCGTCCATCATCCGCTCGACGCGATTGCGGACGGTGCCTTCGCTCGTCCCGACCTCGTCTGCGATCTCCGTGTACGGCGTTCGGGCGTCACGCCGGAGAATATCGAGGATCTGTCGGTCCAGGTCGTCCATGGAGATGCGTGACTACGCGTGTCCCGCACTTACCGATTACGAATTTCGTAACTCAGCTTCGAAGACAACACTTATGCCGGTAGGATCAATACGTAGTTCGTAATGACACCAGCCTACGTTGCACTGGAGGGCGGCCACGTAATCGAGGGGCGTGGTCGTGCTCCGGGAACGGCTCGTGGCGAACTGGTTTTCACGACGGCCTACACCGGTTACGAGGAGAGCCTGACCGATCCGTCCTACGAGGAACAGGTCCTGACGTTCTCGTACCCGCTGATCGGCAACTACGGCGTCCGGGAAGAACGGTTCGAGTCCGACCGCGTCCACCCGCGTGCGGTCCTCGCCCGCGAACTCACCGAGGACGTCGCCGAGTGGCTCGAGAGCGAAGGCGTCCCCGCGATCGATCACCTCGACACGCGAGAGGTCGTCACCGACATCCGCGACGGCGGCGCCATGAAGTGCGGGATCGCCGTCGGCGAGGACGTCACCGAGGCGGACGCCCTCGCGGAACTCGAGGAGTGCAAGGCGATGAGCGACCACACCGAGATCGGCGCGCAGGTCAGCGTCGACGAGACGGTCGTCCACGGCGCGGACAACGACGGCGAGACCGTCGCGCTGGTCGACTGCGGCGCGAAGGGGTCGATCGTCGACTCGCTGCTCGAGCGCGACGCGACCGTCCACGTCTTCCCGCACGACGCGACGCCCGCGGACGTCGAGGCCGTCGACCCCGACGTCCTGTTCATCTCGAACGGACCCGGCGACCCCGCGAACTACGAGGAAGCGATCGCGCTCGTCGAGGCGTTCGTCGAGGACACGCCCGTCGCCGGCATCTGTCTCGGCCAGCAGATCGTCGCCGAGGCGCTCGGCGGCACCACCGAGAAGATGACCTTCGGCCACCGCGGCGTCAACCAGCCGGTCCTCGACCTCGAGTCGGGCCGGGTCGTCATGACGACCCAGAATCACGGCTACACCGTCGCCGACCCTGGTGAGCACCTCGAGGTCACGCAGATCAACGTCAACGACGACACCCCCGAAGGAATCGACGGCATCGAGTACGACGTCATCACCCGCCAGTACCACCCCGAGGCCAACCCCGGACCGGAGGACACCCTCGACTTCTTCGACGACGTCCTCGCGATGGCGGACGGGCAGAGCCAGCGAGCCGTTCCCGCCGACGACTGATTCTCTCGTCGCCAGTTGATTCCGCCGCTGGACGTTTCATCACGGTTCGATCGGCGAGTGGCCACGCTGTCGTTCGGCGCTCTGCCCGGAGTGTCTGGACAGATAGCTATTCCGAGAGATTCCGTTTAGTATCGGACTATATATGAAAATGGGGCCCTCGAATCTGCGTTCAGAGATTCGACGATAGAGCCATATTAGTTGCAATTAACTGCATATTTCCAGTTTCGTTCGTCCGCTCCACCATCTACTATCGATTCTCGCTTGTACTGCGTTTGTAGGTGTTCTGGTTCGTTATACTACCGACTGGCACCTCCATTCCAGAAGTGATTGATATACAATATATCTAGATCTATTTTGTAATACCAATCTGTCACATATGGTCGTCGATACGAGAGCTCGGTTGGAGAACTGAACTCCACTCCCGGTATTTTACAGAGGTACGGACGTAATTGGATGGTCGTTCGAACGGGACCGCTGTGGAGGTACTCCGTCGACCGATCGCGTTCCGCACAGCCGAACACCGGGTCACGAGCGGCGTCGTTCTTGCGACGAACTGGCGATTTCGGCTCTCGACCGATCGACAGTCGGGCGAGTTGCGCGTTGTCGTGGTCCGTGTTCTGTGATACCAGACACGGCTTAGCTGTACGTCGTTCTGATCGTGATGACGCGGGCGCTTCGCTGGACCTGCTCGGGGAGGTCGCTCTCGTGGACGGTGTCGTCGATGCGCGTCGTCGGAACCGAGACGCTGATCGAACCCAGCACGTCGCCGTCGTCGGTGAGAATCGGCGCTCCCACTGCGCGCATCCCCTCGATTCGCTCTTCGTGATTCAACGCGTACCCGCGCTCGCGGACCGCCTCGAGTTCGGCCAGGAACTCCGACCGGTCGGTGATCGTGTGTTCGGTTCGTTCCTGGAGACCGACGGTCTCGAGGTACGTCTCGAGGTCGTCGTCGGGAACGTGGGCGAGATAGGATTTCCCGACGGCGGTACAGTGGAGATCGACGGTGCTCCCGATGTGCGAGTCGGTCTGGACGGCCTGTTCACCCGCCGTCTGGTAGATGTAGACCCCACGAAGGTTCTCGGCGACCATCACCTGACACCGTTCGCCCGTCGACTGTGCGAGCTGGTCGGCTTCCGACTTGGCCGCCTCGTAGAGGTTGTACCTGGATCGGGCCTGGTGTCCGAGTTCGAGAAACTTGAGGCCAAGTCGATACGTCCCGCCCACTTTGACGACGTAGCCGAGCGATTCGAGGGTCGTCAGGTGGCCGTGCGCGGTGCTCTTCGAGACTGATAGGGCAGTCGCGATGTCGGTGATGCCGGCGCCGTCGTTGTCGCGAACGTACTCGAGAACGTCGAACGCGGTTTTCACCGATCGAATCCCGTCCGATGTGCCGTCTTCCATGGTTTCCGTTCGGGGCGGACGCCCAAAGTTCTTTCTAGCCGAACTGCCGTTCGCCACCCCGGAACGACGACGCCGTCGGCCGGCCGGTCGATCGCTCGAACCGGTCCCGTTCCAGAAACTCGAGCGGTCGTGTGCAGTGTTTTCACGCGCCTCGTGCGGCGATCGCAGCCGTCCGGTTACGCGCCGGAGACGCCCGACTCGACCGCTCACCGCCGGGCCGTTCCGCTCTGCCGAATCCGAGAGGGTTCGGTCGCCACCGATCGCGTCGAGAATCCGGTTGCGTCCGGCGGTTCGCTGGGTGAGATAAGTTTACATAGTGGTAGGACCACCATCGGGGTGTAATGCCTGCGGAGCTAGGGAACCGGACGATCGACGACTCGACACCGGAAGTACTCGACGTCGCGGACGTGACGTTCGACGTCGAAACCGACGTTCTCGTCGCCGGGGGTGGCGGAACGGGACTGGTCGCGGCGCTCGCGGCCGCGGAACGAACGGGCGGCACGGTGACCGTCCTCGAGAAGTCACACCGACTGGGGGGAAATACGTCGCTTTCGACCGGCATGATCCCGGCCGCTGGAACCCGGTTCCAGCGCGACGCGGGGATCGACGAGACGCCCGCGGACATGGCCCGGGACATCCTCGAGAAGAACGACTACGAGGCCGACGAGGAGATGGTTCGCCACCTCTGTACCGAGAGCACGAACCTGATCCACTGGCTGGTCGACGACTGGGACATCACGCTGCAGTTCGTCGACGACTTCACCTACCCGCAACACTCGACCTATCGGATGCACGCCCCGCCGGGCCGGAACGGCGAGAACCTGGTCGCGGAACTGGCCGATCGGATCGAGGCGACGGACAACGTCGAACTCCTCAAACACACGCCCGTCAGGAAACTCGTCGCCGACGGGGACGCAGTGGTCGGGGCCGTCGCCGGCGAGACCCACGAGGAGGTGATCGGCGCGCGGAAGGTGATCCTCGCGACCGACGGGTTCGCCGGGAACCGGCGGATGGTCGACCGAAACTGCGGGCAGATCGCCGACGCGCTCTACTTCGGGTCGGACGGGAACACCGGCGACGGCATCCGCTGGGGGGCCGCACTCGACGCCGAACTCGCCTGCATGGACTCCTACCAGGGCCACGCGACCGTCGTCCAGGGGACGGGTGCGCTCTCGACGTACGCCGTCATCATGAACGGCGGCTTTCTCGTCAACGAGGACGGCGATCGGTTCGGTAACGAGGCCAAGGGGTACTCCGCGCTGGCGATCGACGTCGTCGAACAGCCGGACAACGTCGCTTACGAGATCTTCGACGAGCGAATCTTCGAGAAACTCGAGGGCGAGTTCGACGACTTCGACGAGGCGGTCGAACTCGGCTCGTACGTCAGCGCGCCCGACGTCGAGTCGCTCGCAGAACGGCTCGGCTGCGACCCCGACTCGACCGCCGAGGCGCTCGAGACGTACAACGAGGCCGTCCGCAACGACGAACCCGACTCGGTCGGCCGGGTCGACGGTCGATCGGTTCTCGAACCGCCGTTCTACGGAGCGACCGTCACCGGATCGCTGTTTCACACACAGGGCGGACTCGTCGTCGACGAGCACGCCAGGGTACAGACGACGGACGGCGGCGTCGTGGGGAACCTCTACGCGGGCGGCGGGACGGCCGTCGGCATCAGCGGGCACGGGCCCGGCGGCTACCTGAGCGGCAACGGACTCACCACGGCGCTCGGCCTCGGACGGCTCGCCGGGATGCACGCGGGGGCGACGATCGATGCCGAGTAACCGGGACCGTGGATCGACGTCGGGGTCGCCTCGCCGATTGCAGCACGCGAGCGCCCGTGCCCGAGAGCGCGATCGATCGACGAACCGTCAGATTTTGGAGCGGAGTACGCAAGTTTATAACCATCGACTCACACGATTTCTACTATGACGGAACGTATCTGGGAGGACCTGCTCTCGGAGCAGGACCAGCGCGTCATCGAGAAGGCAGGGTACGACAAGGAAGGCGCCTCGTCGTGGGAATCCCGCGGCGCGGGGGAGAACCCGATGGTGCTGGTGATCGACGTCCAGCAGTTGATCGTCGGTGACGACGTGCCGATCCTCGAGGCCGTCGAGGAGCATCGGACCGCGATGGGCGAGATCGCCTGGGACGCCGTCGATCGGATCGAGGACTTCCTCGCGTTCGCCCGCGAGAACGACGTTCCGGTCGGCTACACGCGGGTGATCCCGAGTTCGTACGACGACCCGGACCACGAGGACCTCCGGATCGTCGATCCCGTCGCGCCGGAACCGGACGACACCGTCATCGACAAGAGTTACGCGAGCGCGTTCTACGGGACGGACCTGCTGGCGCGGCTGAATCGCAACGATATCGACACGCTCGTCATCGTCGGCAACTCCACCAGCGGCTGCGTGCGGGCGACGACGGTCGACGCCCAGCAACACGGCTTCGACGTCGTGCTCCCCCAGGAGTGTATCTTCGATCGGATCGAGGCTTCCCACAAGATCGGCCTCCTCGACATGTGGATGAAGTACGCGGAAGTGCTCGAGACCGACGAGGTCGAGACGTACCTGCGGAACATGGGTGAGACGGCGTGAGCTACGAACTGGTCGTCACTGGCGGCACGCTCGTCACCGAGAACGGGCTTCTCGAGGCCGACGTCGCCGCCGAGGACGGGCGGATCGCCGCGATCGGGAATCCCGGCTCGCTCGAGGGTGAGGAGGTCGTCGACGCCGACGGCAACCACGTCCTCCCCGGCGCGATCGATCCGCACACCCACCACGGGATCTACAACTCGCTGGCCGAGGACGCGAACACCGAGAGCCGATCGGACCTCGTCGGCGGCGTGACGACGACCGGGAACTTCTTCCGCCGGCCGGGCGCCTACGCGGAGATCATGGACGACTACGTCGCGGCCGCCGAGGAGAACTACCGCCACGATTACTTCTTCTCGCTCGGCCTGCTCTCCTTCGACCATATCGAGGAGATCCCGACGATCGTCGACGACCTCGGGATCACGACGTTCAAGTGGTACATGAACTACAAGTACGCCGCCAGCGAGAAGTTCGGCGTCGACTGCGAGATGCGCGACGACTTCGGGAGCCAGTTCATCGAGACCCTGGCCGAGCAGGACGTGGAGACGACGCTCGGCTACCACTCCGAGAACGTCGAGATCACGAACGCGCTAGCGGGCGGAAACCCCTACGTCGAGACCGAAGCGAACGGCGACCCCGAGGAGGGGGACTACGGGGTCTTCGTCGAGGAGTTCCCGGACTACGCGGAGGCCCAGAGCCTCGTCTCGGGGGCGAGTCTCGCCCGCCAGCACGATTACGACGACAGCTTCTACGCCGTCCACGTCAGCGCGGGCCGGACGGCCGACGAACTCGCGACGCTCCAGGAGGCGGGCTACGACGTGACGGGGGAAACGTGCACGCACTACCTGACGCTGACGACCGAGGAGTGCGACGATCGGATGAAGGTCAACCCGCCGGTCCGTAGCGCCGAGGACCAGGAGACGCTCTGGGAACGCCTCGCGGACGGAACCATCTCCTGTATCGGCACCGACCACTGCGCGAACACGACCGACGAGAAGATCGGCGACACGATCCGCGAGAGCAAACTCGGATTCCCCTCGAGCGCGACCATGCTCCCGCTGATCCTCTCGGAAGGGGTCGATGAGGGCCGGATCAGTCTCGAGCGCGCCGTCGAGGTGACCAGTACGAACACGGCGAAGGCGTGGAACCTCTACCCGAAGAAGGGGACCATTCGCGTCGGCAGCGACGCGGACCTCGTCGTCGTCGACCTGGACGAGACGAAGACGGTGACGCCCGACCTCCTCCAGAGCGTCGCGGACTACTCGATCTACGAGGGGCGGGACGTGACCGGCTGGCCGACGCACACGATCGTCGGCGGCGAGGTCGCCTACGAGGACGGCGAGGTGCTCGCCGAGCCCGGATCGGGAACCCACGTCGACCGGCCGATTTAACACCCCGAACGCACTACCCACCGACACTCGCCACGACCACAGGACTCAGCAGATATCCACTAGCTACTATGACAACAGATCAACCGGGTCCGCTGGACGGACTCACCGTAGTCGAAGCAGGATCGATGATCTCCGGACCGACCGTCGGTCGGTTCCTCGCCGATTTCGGCGCGGACGTGATCAAGATTGAACACCCCGAACACGGCGACCACATCCGTAACTTCGGGACCCAGAAGGACGGGATCGGGATGTGGCACAAATACCTCAGCCGGAACAAACGATCGGTCACGCTAGACGTCTCGTCCGAGCGGGGCGGGACGGTCTTCCGGGACCTCGTCTCCGAGGCGGACGTGCTGATCGAGAACTTCCGTCCCGGGACGCTCGAACGCTGGAACCTCGGCTGGGAGACGCTCTCCGAGGAGAATCCGGGGCTCGTCATGCTCCGGATGTCCGGCTACGGACAGACGGGCCCGTACGCGGAGAAACCCGGCTTCGGGACGCTCGCGGAGGCGATGAGCGGCTTCGCCTACGTCAACGGCTTCGAGGATCGCGAACCCCTGCTCCCGCCGACCGGCCTCGCGGACAACATCGCCGCGCTCTACGCGACCTTCTCGGTGATGTTCGCGCTCTATCACCGCGACGTCAACGGCGGCAGCGGCCAGGTCGTCGACGTCAGCCTCATCGAACCGATCTTCAACCTCATCGGGCCGTTCCCGCTTTCCTACGACCAGACGGGAGAGATCGCCCGTCGCTCGGGGAACCGATCGACCTCGTCCGCGCCGCGCAACGTCTACCGGACGAAAGACGATCGCTGGGTCGCGCTGGCCGCGAGTGCCCAGCCCCTGGCGATGCGAACCTTCGACGCGATCGGGCGGCCGGACCTGAAGGACGACCCGCGCTTCGAGGACAACGAGAGCCGCCTCGAGAACGTCGAGGAACTCGACGCGATCATCCAGGACTGGATGGCAGACCACACCCGCGAGGAGATCCTCGAGACCTTCGAGGAGCACGACGCGACGATCGCGCCGGTCTACAACGTCGCCGACATCATGGCGGACGAACACTACCGGGCCCGGGAGGCCGTCGTCACCGTCGAGGACGACGACCTCGGCGAGGCGGCCGTCCAGAACGCGATTCCGAAGTTCAGCGAGACGCCGGGCGACGTCGAGTACCTCGGGCCGGACCTCGGCGAGCACAACGAGGAGGTGCTGGGCGGGGACCTCGCGTACGACGACGAGGTGCTCGCGGAACTCGAGGCCGAGGGGGTGATCTGATGGACCTGCCCGAGTCGGCGACGATCGTCGAGATGCTCCCGCGGGACGGCTTCCAGCGCTATCCCGACTTCGTCCCGACCGACGAGAAGGTCGCCCTGATCGACGCGCTCTCGACGACGGGCGTCGACGAGATCGAGTTTACCTCCTTCACTCATCCGAAGGCGGTGCCGGGGCTGCGCGACGCCGACGAGGTCGCGGCCCGGATCGATCGCCACGACGACGTCTGCTACCGGGCGCTCGTGCCGAATACCGTCGGGATGGAACGCGCGATCGAGGCCGACGTGGACAAGGTCAACGCCCTGGTCGTCATCAGCGACGCCTACCGCCAGAAGAACCAGGGGATGACCCTGGAAGAGAACCTGGCGCAGATCGAGGCGATCGTCGACCTCGCGGACGGCACCGATATCGAGGTCGAGGCCGGCCTCGGGACGAGTTTCTTCTGCCCGTACGAGGGCGAGATCCCGAAGGAGCGGACCCTCTCGGTGGTCGATCGAGTCCTCGAGGCGGGCGTCGACGAGGTGACGCTCGCGACGACGATGGGGATGGCCGATCCGCGACAGGTGACGGCGATGCTCGAGGCCCTGTACGACGACCACCCCGACGCGGACGTCGGCCTGCACCTGCACGATACGAACGGGATGAGTCTCGCGAACACGCTCGCGGCGATGCAGTGTGGCGTCTCCCGGTTCGACGCCTCCGTCTGCGGGCTCGGCGGCGGGACCATCCTGCCCGGCGGCCTCGGGGACGTCGGCAACACGCCGACCGAAGACCTCGTCAACATGCTGCGGGACATGGCGATCGAGACCCGGACCGAGTTCGATCGACTGCTCGAGGTGGCCGACGACGTCGCGGATCGGCTCGATCTCGGAACGCCGAGCCACGCCCTGATGGGCGGCACGCGCGAGCAGGTGCTCGCGACGACGGACGACGAACCGAACTGACGACCACCCACACCAGCGACAGACACCACTATGACAGGACAAACGATAACGGAACAGATACTCTCGGAGAAGGCCGGACGGGACGTCACCGCGGGCGACTACGTCGAGGCTGCCGTCGACGAAATGATCGCCCACGACGTGACCGGCCCGCTGGCGATCGACGCGTTCGAGGACGTGACGGGCGAGGACGGCGACCTCGCCGCGCCCGACGACGTCGTCTTCACGCTCGACCACCACGCGCCGGCCGACGGCGTCGAAGCGGCGAACAACCACAACATCGTCAGGGAGTTCGCCCGAGCGTACGGCACGCACCAGTACGAGATCAACGACGGCATCTGCCACCAGGTGATGATCGAGGAGGGGTTCGTCGAACCCGGCGACCTCGTGATCGGCGCGGACTCGCACTCGACGACCTACGGCGGGCTTGGTGCGTTCGGCACCGGCGTCGGCTCGACGGACCTCGGCACCGCCTTCGCCACGGGCGAACTGTGGTTCCGCGTCCCCGAGACGCTCCGGTTCGAGGTCCACGGCGACCTGCCCGAGGGCGTCTACGCGAAGGACCTCATCCTGACGTTCATCGGCGACGTCGGCTTCGCCGGCGCGACGTACATGACCGCCGAGTACGCCGGGAGCGCGATCCAGGACCTGCCGATCCACCAGCGACTCGTCCTCGCGAACATGGCGATCGAGATGGGCGGCAAGGCCGGCATCGTCGAACCCGACGACCGCGTCGCGACCTACCTCGAGGAGCAGGCCGGACTCGACGTGTCGATCGATCCGGACCTCGCGTCGGACGACGACGCGACCTACGAGGCGGTCCACACCTACGAGGGGAGCGACCTCGCGCCGCAGGTGTCGAAGCCGTCGAACCCGGAGAACGCCGTCGACGTCGACGAGGTCGTGGGGACGCCGGTCGACCAGGTCTTCGTCGGGACCTGCACGAACGGCCGGTACGAGGACATCCGCACCGTCGCGGACGTGCTCGCCGGCGAGCGGGTCGCCCCCGGGACCCGGCTGATCGTCGTCCCGGCGTCGAAGGCCGTCTACGAGAAGTGCCTCGAGACGGGCGTCCTCGAGACGCTGGTCGACGCGGGCGCGACGTTCCAGAGCGCGGGCTGTGGCGCCTGTGCGGGCTACCACCAGGGCGTCCTCGGCGACGACGACGTCTGCCTGGCGACGGCGAACCGCAACTTCCCCGGGCGCGAGGGGTCGATGGAGAGTCGCGTCTACCTCGGGAGCCCCGCGACCGCGGGCGCGACGGCGCTGTACGGCGAGATCACCGATCCGCGGGAGGTCGAGACGCCGCGGTACGACGATCACGCGGTCGCCGACGCGGGGGTGGTCCGATGAGCGTCGAGGGCCCCGGCCGCGCGTGGGTGTTCGGCGACGACGTCGACACCGACCAGATCACGCCCTCGCGGTTCATCGTCTCGACCGACCCCGAGGAACTCGCCGACCACGCGTTCAACGACCTCCGGCCGGAGTTCTCGGCGAACGTCGCGGACGGCGAGTTCGTCGTCGCCGGCGAGAACTTCGGGAGCGGGTCCTCGCGTGAGCACGCGCCGCTGTCGCTGCTCGGCGCCGGCGTCGACGGCGTCGTCGCCCAGTCGTTCGCCCGGATCTTCTTCCGGAACGCGATCAACCTCGGACTGCCCGTCCTGATCTGTCCCGACGCCGATCGGATCGACGACGGCGACGAGATTTCGATCGATCTCGACGCGGGAACCGTGACGAATCACGAGACCGGCAAGGAGTACGACGCCGAACCGTTGCCGCCGTTCCTGCAGGACCTCGTCGACGGGGGCGGGCTGAAACCGTACACGAAACGAAAGCTCGGGACGGCCGAGTAACGCGGACACTCGGGACGGTCGAGTCGCGGTTTCGGCGACCGACTAACCGTACCGTTGCTCGAGGTCGCGCCAGCGATCGAGTCCGGTGACCTCGTCGCGGGTCTCCCACGTCGCGACCCTGTCGGTCAGGTCGCGCTCGTCGCCGGTCTCGACGAGGTGTTCGTAGACGTCCGCGAGCAGTTCGATCTTCGCCTTCTGGGCCGTCGTCGCGAACAGCATGCAGTCGTAGCCGAGTTCCGCGAGTCGGTCCGCCGGGAGCATCGGCGTCTTCCCACCGTAGGGAACGTTGACGACGAGGGGCACGTCCGCGAGTTCGTCGCCGATCCGTTCGAGGTGGGCTTCGGTTTCCGGCGCGTCGACGAACACCGCGTCGGCCCCGGCATCGACGTAGGCGCGGGAGCGATCGATCGCCGCGTCGATCCCTTCGACGGCGACGGCGTCGGTGCGGGCGACGACGACGAACGCGTCGTTCGCGCGGGCGTCACACGCCGCGCGGAGTTTCCCGCACATCTCCTCGATCGGGACGAGGGATTTGTCGTCGAAGTGGCCGCACTGCTTCGGCGCGTCCTGGTCCTCGACGTGAACGCCGGCGGCGCCCGCCCGTTCGAACTCCTGGACCGTCCGACGGACGGAGAGCGCGTTGCCGTAGCCGTCGTCGGCGTCCGCGAGCACCGGCCGGTCGACCGCGCCGGCGATCTGTCGAACCCGATCGACCGTCTCGGTCATCGTCGTGAGTCCGAGGTCCGGGCCGCCGTGGACCGACGAGGCGACGGCGTTGCCGCTGACGTAGAGGATCTCCGCACCCGCGCGTTCGGCGAGGACGCCCTCGAGCGCGTCCGAGACGCCCGGGGCGAGAACGATCTCGTCGTCGGTGAGACGTCGGCGCAGAACGGTAGCGTTCGAGTCCATATCGTCGGTCAGCGTCGGCGGTCGCAAATGTCTGTTGATCGTCTCGGTGACTACCGATCGCCTCGACGTTCCGGGCGAAGCGCGGCCCCGATCGCCCGCGCGTCGTACTCCCTGGGCGATCGGACGACCGCGGTCGCCCGCTCGCGATCGGCGGCCGGGAGCCCGTGCGCGAGGAGCGTCTCGAGCCGGGCCGCGAACTCGTCGCCGGGGATCGGATCACGGTAGTCGCCGCGCGGGTACGCGCGCTCGGCGCTGACCGCGTCGCCGTCGCGACGCTCGACGGTGACGCGGGCCCCCCAGTCGTCCGGGAACGCGGCCTCGAACTCGTCGTCGGCCCGGACCTCGACCCGGTCCGCGAGCCGCTGGACTGCGTCCTCGGCGATCGCGTCGGGGGTGAAGTGCTCGAGCGCGACGTCGCCGCTGTGGAGCTGTCGGGCGAGGACGTACGGGATCGAGAACTTCGCGCCCGTCAGCGTCTCCGGCGAGGTGTGGGCCATGTCCGCCGCGTTCGCGTACGTCTCGACGACGACCCGATCGATCTGGGCGGGTTCGATATCGCGATCGACGGCGCGCAACGCGTCGAGCGGGGCGTGCGTGTACCGGCAGGACGGATACGGCTTGAAGTAGTTCTCCGTGATCGCCCAGCGCTCGCCGAGGTCGGCGAACAGCGACGCGAACCCCTCGGGGAGCAGGTCCTCGAAGGGATCGTACACTGACTCCATCACCGTCGCCGACCCGGGCATCCCGGCTCGTGCGAGCTGGGCCATCGTGACGCCAGCGCTCGCGGACGCACCCGCGGTCACGTTCCGCGACGGCGGGCCCGCTTCGTAGGGGTCGTCCATCGAGACGACGGCGCGGTTCGCCGCGAGTCGGAACGTCTCGCGGACCGTCGACCGATCGGGATCGGTACAGAGCACGCCCGCGACGGCCGGGCCGACGGTCGTCCACGTCGAGTGTGGGTCCCTGACGAGCCACGGGACGGCGTCGTTGAGCCGATCTTTCATCGCGAAGATGGCGTACTCGAGCCTGGCACAGATCTCGTAGGCGCGCACGCAGCTCTCGACCAGCGTCTCGCCGTCGGCGTCCGCCCGTTCCGCCATCGCGAGCGCCCCGGTGACGATTCCGGCACCGACGTGTCCGCCCGTGTTGTGCCCCTCCTCGATCTCCTGGACGATCGCCGCGGTCCCGTTCAGCGTCGCCGCCTGGACCGGTGCCGTCGTCCGGTCCGTGCCGACGACCGTCGCGTCGCCCGGCGGCAGGTCGACGCGCTCCCAGACGTCGTCGTACGGCTCGGCCGCGCTACCGGCGACCGTCGCCGCCAGCACGTCCGCGACCGTCTTCGCACCGCGATCGAGCACCGGATCGGGAACCGGCGACTCGAGACCGTCGAAGATCGACGCCTCCCACTCGCTCGTCGGGTCCGGTTCGTCGTCGCTCATCGATTCCACCTCGTCGCGAACTCGCGGACTGGGGTCGTCGCGTCGGGTTCCCGCCCGTAGCCGTGGCACTCGCGTCTCCTCGGGTAGCTGTCACACGATCGCATACCGCCCCGTTTCGCCGGGAGCGACCTAAAGCTATCTCACCGGTACGGCGAGGCGACCGGTGGGAGAAATACTTTTGAGGTGGGGCGGTGCATCACGTGATAGCATGACCAGTGACGAGGGGGGACACCGTGATTACGCCGACGGCGACGAGCGGCTCTGGGACAGGGCGACGACCGGTCCCCCGTCGCACACCGTGATAACGGCAGTTGCACGGCTCGAAGGCTGCAATCCGATGGATCTACCGCCGCTGTACGACGCGATCGATCCGGAGGCGATCGACGCGCTGTTTCCGGACGAGCCGAACTGCGGGGCCGATCGCGTCTCGTTTCGGTACTGCGGCTACGAGATCGACGTTCGACCGTCGGTCGTTCGCATCCGGGATGGCGACTGAGTTGGACAGCGATCCGCAGGAGCGCGGCGTCGGGGGGATAGCCGGCGAACTGACAGGCGAACTGCGGGTAGAACTATGGGTCTCGCACGACAACCGCCGATCGCGCATGAGTCAGACACCACGCGCTGTCGTCGAGGAGTTCTTCGATCGGATGGCGGACGACGACGAGCGCGACACCGTCGACGAACTGTTCACCGCGGACGCGGTCGTCACGCTCCCCGGAACGCGCTTCGAGGGTGCGGACGCCGCGACGGAACTGCTCGAGTGGCTCGCGCCGCGATACGAGTGGGCCGAGAAAGAATTCGACCGCTGGATCGAGGCGGGATCGCACGTCGTGAGTCAGGGGACGCTCTACGGCGTCGACGCCGACGGGGAGCGGTTCGAGGACGTCCGGTACGTCGACGTCTACCGGGTCGAAGACGGCCGCATCGCCCGGCTGGACATCTACAACGACCTCGCTGCGGAGGGGGTCGTCTCGTGACGGGGCGGACGGGCGTGCTGTTCGCGACGCGAGACGACCCCGACCTCGTCTGCGAGGCTGAACGCCTCGGCTTCGAGAGCGTCTGGGCGGCGGAGGGACAGGGGAAAACGGCGTTCGGGAAACTCGAGCGCTGGGCGGTCGCGACCGAGGAGATCGGGCTGGCGACCGGGATCGTCAACGTCTTCTCGCGCACGCCGGCGGCGACGGCGCAGGCGATCGCGACCCTCGACGCCCACTCCGGCGGGCGCGCGATCCTCGGGCTCGGCGTCGCCCACCCCGGCGTCGTCGAAGCGTTCCACGGCACCGAGTTCGAGCGACCGATCGCCCGGCTGGCGGAGTACATCCGTCTCGTCAGGCGGTACCTCGCCGGCGACCCGTCCGGGTTCGACGGGGAGTTCTTCAGCCCCGATCGAACGGCGTTCTGGGAGGCGTTCGATCCGGTTCGTTCCGAGATTCCCATCTACAACGCGGCGCTCGGGCCGACGAACGTCCGATTGACCGGCGAGCTGGCCGACGGGTGGCTCCCCAACCTCTACCCGCGACCGGCGTTCGAGCGCGCCCAGGAGTGGCTCGACGCGGGTCTCGAGCGGGGCGATCGGGAGCGATCGGACGTCGACGTAGCGATGTACGTGCTCGTCTCGGTCGACGACGATCGATCGGTCGCTCGCGACGCCGCGGCCGCTCACGTGGCGCGGTACTTCAGGGACGTTCCGGGCTATTACGACCGCGTCGCCGCCGAGGCCGGCTTCGACGAGATGATCGACCGCGTCGAAACGGCACCGACCCCGGCCGCGGCCGCCGACGCGGTGGACGACGCGTTCCTCGATCGGGTCGCCGTCGTCGGCGACGAGTCGAGCGTCAGGGCACAGCTGTCGGACCTGCGCGAGGCGGGCGTCGACCTGCCGATCGTCCGCGCGCCGAGCGGGGTCGACAGGGCGGCCGTCGAGGCCGTGCTCCGCGCGACGCGGCCGCGATGACGGTCGACCGGCGGGCCTACCCGAGCGCCGCCTGCCCGCCGTCGACCAGGATCGTCTCGCCGCTGACGAACGCGGCGCGATCGCTCGCCAGAAACGCGACGACCGCGGCGACGTCCTCGGGGTCGCCGAGCCGATCGATCGCCGTCTTCTCCCGGAACGCGTCTTCCCGTCCCTCGTCGAGATGCGTTCGGGTCATCTCGGTCCGGATGAAGTCGGGGTTGACCGCGTTGACACGGACGCCGTCGGGCCCCAGTTCCGCGGCGAGTGCCCGCGTCATCGCGTCGAGTCCGCCTTTGGACGCGCTGTAGGCGGCCCGGTCACGGTACCCCACGTGGCTGAGGAGGGACGAGATCGTGACGATCGCACCGCTCGACGCGCGGAGCGCGGGCGTCGCTGCGCTGATCGCGTTGTAGGCCCCGGTGAGGTTCGTCTCGATCACCTCGTCCCACTGCTCCGGCGCGAGGTCGTCGATCGGTTCGCGGGCGATCACGCCCGCGTTGTTGACCAGTACGTCGAGGCTTCCGTCACCCCGTTCGGTCGCCTCGGCGACGAGTCGATCGAGATCGGCGGGTTCCCTGACGTCCGCGTCGATCGCGCGGATCGTTCCGGGCAGGTCGGTGGCGTCGGCGACTACTGCGTCACAGTCGGCCACGTCGCCGGCGACGACCGTCGCCCCGCGTTCGGCCAGCGATCGCGCACACGCGCGCCGATCCCGCGGGCTGCGCCGGTGACGATCGCCGTCCGTCCCTCGAACCACTGGTCCGTCATTCGTCCCTCCGCGAGACTGCCCTGGTTGTGAATGGTCTCCGGTGCATCGGATAGCACCTGAATTCGACCCGTGTTATACGTTGCGGGCTCCGCGATCGTTCGGCTCCGGAATCCGCGAATCGATCGCGGGGAGCGCCGCCGGACGGCCTGGGAAACCCTTATACTGGACTGGTCTGATATACGGCTGTGAGCGACTACATACTCGAGACTGCGGACCTAACCAAGACGTTCGGCGAGTTGATCGCCAACGACGGCATCTCGCTGGGCGTGGAACGGGGTGAGGTACACGGGATCATCGGGCCGAACGGGAGCGGCAAGTCGACGTTTTTCAATACGGTGACCGGCTTCTACGACGCCGACGGGGGGCAGGTGTTCTTCGACGGCGCGGAGATCACGGGGATGGGACCGGACGAAATCGCCCGGAACGGGCTCGGGCGCACGTTCCAGATCGCCTCGCCGTTTACCGACCTCACCGTCCGCGAGAACCTCCTCAGCGTCTACACGGAGGGGCTGGGGTCCGGGCTCCGAATCACCGACGAGAAGCGCGATCGCGCCCAGGAGATCCTCGAGCGCCTCGAGATCGAACACATCGCCGAGCACGAGGCGAGCGATATCAGCGGCGGCCAGCAGCAGCTCCTCGAACTCGGCCGGATCCTGATGCTCGATCCGCAGTGTATCATGCTCGACGAACCGACCGCCGGCGTCAATCCGGCCCTGCAGAACCGCATCCTGGAGCACCTTCGGGACCTGAACGAGGACGGCAAGACGTTCGTGATCATCGAACACGACATGAGCGTCATCTCGGGGCTGACCGATTGCGTCAGCGTGCTGAACCAGGGGCAGGTCGTGATGCAGGGCGACTTCGAGACCGTCACGAGCGACGATCGCGTCAGGGAGGCCTATCTCGGCGAGGAGACCGACCCCGACGCGGGACTCGGCGAGACGCTCGATCGCAATACACGGTCGAGCACGGAGATCACGGCGGACGACGCCGGCGAAGGGGGCACCGTGACTGCATCCGGCGGTGCGTCCGCCGCGAGCAACGGCGGGTCGACGGCGGGCCTCTCGGAGGTGTCGCCCGACGTGACGTCGACGGCCAAGCGCCTGGTCGCCGAGGACATCGTCACCGGCTACGGGAACCACACGGTCATCGACGGCGTGTCGGTCGAGAGCCACGACGGCGTGACGTGCATCTTCGGCCCGAACGGGAGCGGGAAGTCGACGCTACTCAAGTCGCTCGTCGGTGCCGTCCCGGTCTGGTCGGGGTCGATCAGCTACGGGGAGACCGACATCACCGAGACGAACGCGTACCAGAACCTCGATCACGGGATGGTGATGCTCCCCCAGGACGGCGGGATCTTCGGCAACCTGACCGTCCGCGAGAACCTGCTCCTGGGCGGCTACCGGGTCGACGACCGATCGGTCCGACGGGAGCGACTCGACACCGTGCTCGACGCGTTCCCCGCCCTCGAAGACAAACTCGACGCCGACGGGCGGTCCCTCTCGGGCGGCCAGCAGATGATGCTGAGTTTCGGCCGGGCGATGATGACCGGTTCCGACCTCTTCTTGCTCGACGAACCGAGCGCCGGCCTCTCGCCGTCGCTCGTCGACGACGTCTTCGACATGACCGAGACGCTCGTCGAGCAGGGCGTGCAGGTCGTTCTCGTCGAACAGAACGTCAGGGAGGCGCTCAAGATCGCGGACCACGTCTACATCCTCGCTCAGGGAGAGTTACAGTTCGGCGGGGAGGCACACGAACTGCGCGACGAAGACGACCTCGTCGAACTGTACCTCGGACTCGAGTAATCGGTCTCGACCGCTCAGTCGTCCGTCTCGCCGATCGCTCTCTCGCGGTGACGGTTGGCCCAGCGATCGCTCTCTCGCGGTGACGGTTGGCCCAGCGATCGCTCTCTCGCAGTGACTGGTTGCCGAGATGACTATCAGGAATGAAAAGTACAAACCTATATGTAGTTCGATTCCAGATGGCAGTACATGGGGACGCATAGCAATCGGAATCCCAGGCGCAAGTTTCTCAAGTACGTCGGTGCAGCGGGGGCTGCTGGACTCGCGGGGTGCGTCGGACAGGACCCGGGCGAGGACGACGGCGGTGATGGCGGCGACGATACGGTCGTGATCGGATCGAACCATCCGCTGAGCGGCAGTCTCGGCGGGACGGGCGAGCGGATGGACAACGCCGTCAAGCTCGCTGCGATGATGAAGAACGAGAACGGCGGGATCGAGTCGATGGACGGCGCCGAACTCGAGGTCGTAAGCGGCGACAACCAGGGGGAACAGGAACTCGGCGGTGAGATCACGGACGAACTCATCGGCGAGGGCGCGGACGTTCTCACGGGGTGTTTCTCGTCGCCGGTCACCAACGCCGCGACCCGCGCCGCGGAACGCGATGGGACTCCGTTCGTCATCTCGGTCTCGGTCGCCGACGACATCCTGCAAGAGTCCGAGATGAACTACGTCTACCGACCACAGCCGCGGGCGAGGCAGATGGCCGTAGACCACGCGGACCTGATGCCGGCCGCGATCCGGGACGCCGGCCACGAGGTCGAAACCGCGGGCATCTACTACATCGACATCGACTTCGGTCAGTCCGTCCGCGACGCCCTCGAGGAGGAGCTTCCGGAACAGGGGATCGAAGTCGTCGAAGACGTCGGGATCGGATTCGGCGAAACGGCGGACACGCAAGTGACGCAGCTGCAGTCGGCCGATCCGGACGTCGTGATCGCGATTTCCTACGAGGGTGAGACCGTCGAACTGCTCCGTGCGATGGACGATCAGGACTACCGTCCGCCGTTCCTGGCTGGCTGTGCGAACGAGGCGCTCAACGACCGCAGCGCACTGGAGGAGATGGGCGACACGGCAGAGGACGCGCTCGCGACGAACTTCGCGCTCAATCCAGTCGACGATCGCGCCGCGGATGTCCGCGACCGCTTCGAAGAGGAGTTCGATCAGTCCTTCGACGCGAACGTCGCGATGACGTACGTGGCGACGGAGGTCATCATCGCCGCGATCGAGGACGCCGGCTCCGGCGACCCGGAGGACATCAACGACGCGCTGGCGGAGATCGAGGTGTCCGAGCACGTGGCCGCCATGCCGCCGATCACGTTCGACGAGTACGGCGAGAACGAGAACGCACTGGCACCGCTGTTCCAGGTGCAGGATCTCGAAGACCGGGTCGTTGCACCCGAAGAGTTCGCCGAAATCGACGTTGACCTCTAGACTCACTAAATGTTATCTACGGTTCCCATCGGACAGCACGTTCTCGACCAGGGACTCGGCGGTACCGCTGCGGCGATCGGGACGCCGATGTTCGTCGATCCCTCGATCGCGCTGCAACTGGTCGCGTTCGCGATCCTGCTCGGCGGCATCTACGGGCTCGTCGCGCTCGGTCTGACGATGATCTTCGGGGTCATGGACGTCATCAACTTCGCACACGGCGCGTTGATGGTCGCCGGGATGTACACCGTCTGGTGGCTCACCAACGAAGGTGGCCTCAACCCGTTCCTGACGATCCCGATCGCTATCGTCGTGTTATTCGTGCTGGGACTCGCCATCCATCACGTGACGATCGCTCCGATCATCGAGGCACCCCAGGAGAATCAGTTGATCGTCACGTTCGGCGTCCTCTTGATCCTCGTCAGCGCGATCGAGATCGCGTTTTCGGCGGATCCACAGAGTCTCGACATCGATCTCGGGTCGATCGGTGTCGCCGGCATCTACCTTCCCGAGGGACAACTGTACGCGCTCGTGTTCGCCGTCGTGGCCGTCGTCGCCTCGTGGGGATTCCTCCAGTACACGCAACTCGGACGGGCGATCAGGGGGACGGCGGACAACAGGGACGCGGCCCAGTACGTCGGCATCAACGTGCCGCGGATCGATTACCTGACGTTCGGGCTCGGAGCGGCGCTTGCCGGTCTCGCCGGCGCGGTGATCCCGCTGTTCCAGCAGATCAACCCCCATCTCGGGGACGCCTACCTGATCAACGCGTTCGTGATCGTCGTGCTCGGCGGACTGGGATCGTTCCCCGGCGCGTTGCTCGGCGGGATGATCATCGGCTTCGTCCACGTGTTCGGGCAGTTCTTCCTGCCAGGGTCGGGCTACCAGATCGCGATCTTCCTGATCTTCATCCTGGTGCTCCTGCTGAAGCCCGAGGGACTGCTCGGAGGTGAGACTCATGAGTGAGACCCAGTACGGTCGTCTCGATCGCGCTCGATTGCGGTATCGCCGGTTCCGCCAGCAGTGGTATTCCACGCCGATCGTACTGACGGCGATCTTCGGCGCCCTGCTCGTCTTGCCGTTGACGCTGAACCTGTACGCGTTCGGCTTCAGTCTCGGGACCTGGATCAGCGTCCACATGCTGATCATCACGCTAGTCTGGGCGACGACCGGCCAGGCGTGGAACATGATGTCCGGCTACACCGGCCAGTTCTCGTTCGGGCACGCCGCGTTCTTCGGCCTCGGCGCCTACGGGACGATCCTGTTGCTGAACGTCGTCGGGCTGAACCCGTGGCTCGGGATGCTGGTCGGCGCAGTCGCCGCCGGGCTCTACGGACTGGTGATCGGCGTGCTCTGTTTCCGCTACGATCTCCGCGGGCACTACTTCGCGCTGGCCACGCTCGCGTTCGCGGAACTGATCCGGTATACGTTCAACACGGTTCCGCAGCTGGGCGGGGCGAGCGGCTTCTACAAGCCGCTCCCGCGAACGTACGCGGACGGGTTCGGGCTCGCCGCGTTCCAGTTCGAGGGCGTGCTCCCGTACTACTACGTCATCCTGGCGTTCCTGATCGTCGTGACCGTCGTCTCGCTCGTCATCAAACAGTCCCGACTCGGACTGTACCTGTTCGCCATCCGCGAGAACGAGAACGCCGCCGCTGCCGTCGGCATCCCGACGTACCGGTACAAGCTGCTGGGAACCACGGTGAGTGCCTTTTTCACCGCCTGGGCCGGCGCGTTCTGGGCCATGTACTTCGATACGATCCGGCCGGAGACCGTCTACGACATCCTCGTCAACGTCGAGGTCCTGTTGCCGGCGATCGTCGGCGGTATCGGCACCGTCATCGGGCCGATCGTCGGCGCGTTCATCGTCATCCCGCTGAGCGAGGTCGCCCGCATCCTCGTCGACCTCTCCGGGTTCGACCGCATCATCTACGGCGTATTGCTGATCGGGATCGTCCTCTACAGTCCGAAAGGTGCGGTCTCCTGGCCGGGACGGTTCTTCGAGGTGCTCGAACGAAACGGGCTGTACGAGAACGCAATCGACGACGGGGCCGAAACCGACGAATGACCCGGGCCGACGCGCTCTCGTCGTTCGTCGCCACGCTGTCGTTCGAGGACCTTCCAGCCCCCGTTCGCGACCGCGTCGGACTCGTCGTCGCCGACACCGTCGGCGCGATCGTCGGGGGCGCACCGACCGACCCGGTTCGGACGCTTCGGGAGCAGTACGTCGATCGCGATTCGGGACCCGCGTCCGTCCTCGGAACGACGGCGACGCTCCCGCGGTCCCAGGCCGCGATGCTCAACGGGATCGCCGGGACGGTCCTCGAACTCGACGAGGGGCACAAGCGGGCCGCCGGTCATCCGGCGATCCACGTCCTGCCGGCGGTCCTCGCCGTCGCCGAAGCCGACGATGGCTCCGTCGCGGACCTGACGACGGCGTTCGTCGCCGGCTACGAAACCGCCGTTCGCGTCGCGCGGGCGTGCCAGCCCCTGGCCGACGGCTACCACCCGCACGGAGTCTGGGGCGTCGTCGGTGCGACCGCGGCGATCGCGAACTACGAGGGTCTCGACGACGAGACGGTCGCGAACGCGCTCGCCATCGCGGCCAACCACGCCCAGCAGACGCGCTTCGAGGCCGCGCTCGAGGGTGCGACGGTCAGGGACACGTACGCCGGAATGGTCGCGCCCGACGCGATGCGGGCCGTCGACCAGGCGCGAGCCGGATTCACCGGAATCGAAAACGGGGTTCGGACGCACCTCGAGCACGTCGCGGCCGAGCCGATCGACGACGTTCCGACCGACGCACTCGGCGACCGGTGGGAAGTCCTCGACGGCTACTTCAAGGTTCACGCGGCGTGTCGGTACACGCACCCGGCACTGGACGCGATCGACGACCTCTCGATCGAGAGTTCGATCGACGCCGACGACGTGGACCGGGTGACCGTCGAAACCTATCCCGCCGCGGCCACGCTTTCGGATCCGGAACCGACGTCGCGACTCGCCGCGAAGTTCTCGATCCCGTTCGCGGTCGCGTCGCGAATCGTCCACGGTCACGCGAGGAAAGCGGCGTTCGAACCCGCGGCGTTCGAGGAGTCGGTGTACGATCTCGCGGGACGCGTCGCCGTCGAATCGACGCCGGAATTCGCCGACGCCGTCCCGGAGAGTCGGGGCGCGCGCGTGACGATCGATCTCGACGACGCGACGCGATCCGCGACGGTTCGTCACGCCCGCGGCGGCGCACAGCGCCCGTTCGACGAGGCGCGCCTCCGCGAGAAGTTCCACGCGCTCGTCGACCCCGTCCTTGGCCGATCGGACGCCGAGGAGGCGTGGACGACGCTCCGGACGCTGTCTCCGACCGACGTGCGATCGCTCTGTCTCTCGACGCGACCGGACGGGGCGGAGTGAGTCGCCCCGACGACGATCGTCCCGTTCGATCGAGAAGCGGTGTCACCGTCGGGACGTTCGGTCGATGCCGATCGGTCCGCGATCGGTCGCGACACCCCGTCGGTTCGCGGGACGTTCGTGCTCATTCGAGCGGCCCATCCGATTATAGTAAACATTCATATATAATATCCTAATTGGTATATACTGATACGGCCCGATCGTGCGAAACAGGTGGCTTCTGCTCCACAAGTACGGTACAGAAGCTCTATGTGTGAGATATTGGGGCGATACGAAAACCCAACTCCGTCTCGATTCAGATGATGGGGTTGCTACCAGGTCTACCGTGGTAATCGGCTTACTAGAGGCTCTGTAATCCTCGTCTGTATCGACCCCCATCGAGAAGTACAGATCATCGGCAAAATCCATTTGAATTCTTATGAATGCCTTATTATATCGTTTTTAACTCATTTTTCGGGTGGGCTGTGGCCAACCGGACCGAACCCTGGTCACCGCTCCACCGATCGATCAGGGCTCGAACTCGTACACTACCGTCACGCTCGCGCTCACGGTCACCGGATCGGCGTCGAACGACGTCTCGGGCGCGGCGCCGTCCGCGCTTTCCGCGACGTCGTCCGCCGCGTATCGGACCGAGCCGATCCGCACGTCGCTCGTCGTGACCGATTTCGTACCGGTAATCTCGACCTCGCGATTGGCAGCGACGTGTTCGGCCTCGCTATCGGCGTTGTCGAGCGCGTCGTCGAGTGCATCGTTGCGCAGGTCGTCGCGCGTCTCCTCCTGCAGAGTGAAATTCACGCGGCCGACGTCGTCCGCACCGGCCTCGATCGCCGCGTCGACGACCTCGCCGACGCGGTCCACGTCGTCGATCGTGAGGTGGAACGATCGCGACCCGCGGAAGCCGTCCCCGGTGCCCTCCCGGTCCCGATCGGGGTGGACGCGATACCGGCCTTCCTCGACGTTCTCGTCGGGAAGGCCGAGGTCGTCGAACGCCTCCCGGAGCGGTTCTGATCGCGTGGCCAGTTCGTCACGGACCGCCTCGGCCGTGTCGCCGCGTGCTTCGATGCCGACACTGACCGTCGCCCTGTCCGGATCGGTTTCGACCTGGCCGTCGGCGCTGACGGCAATCTCGTACTCGGTCTCGTCAGTGGTCGTCGTACCCTGGTTCTCGTCGCTACTGAGGGCGCTTCCGGCACAGCCTGCCATCGCCGTTGCGACACCGACGCTCGATGCCGCGAGGAACTGTCGTCGATCCATATCCGATCGCTCTCGTGCCAGTGAAAAAACACCTCGTCAAGCTCAAATGAATCTTTGAGTGATGCTATAGTAGCAACTGAAACGATTTACACACTGATCGCAAAGCCGTCCTGCGATCAGGTGTGCATTGACTTTCAGTTGCTACTATATTCCCGTCGGACGGGTCAGGTACTTGTCGCGACACGTTGTCACTGACGGTACGGCGACGCTTCACCCCATGCCACCCGATCGCCTCTTGCTCCCCGTCGCGAACCCGGACACCGCCGATCGACTGCTCGACACGGCGATCGACGTCGCTCGCGATCGCGCGCTGGAGATCCTCGTGCTGTCGGTCGTCACCGTCCCGGTCCAGCTCTCGCTCGAACAGGCGCGCCGCGAACTCGAGATCGACGATCGCGAGGCGCTCGTCGACGACGTGGTCGGGCAGGCCCGGGCGAACGGCGTCGACGCGACGGGACGGATCAGGTTCGCCCGCAACGCGGCGACCGCGATCTGTGGCGTCGCCGAGGACGACCCCGTGTCGACGATCCTGCTCGGCTGGCGCGGCCGGCCGCGCCGACAGGACGTCATTCTCGGGAGCACGATCGACGCGGTGCTGACCGACGCGCCGTGTGACGTGCTCGTCGAGCGACTCGACGAGGGGCCGGCCGGGGTCTCGTCGATCCTCGCCCCCGTCGCCGGCGGGCCGAACACCGATCTCGCCGCCGAGACCGCTGGGTCGCTCGCGCGGGAACGCGAGGCTCACGTCGAACTGGTCACGATCGTCACGGACCGCGACGACGACACCGTCGCCGACGCACGGGACCTGCTCGCCAGCACGGAGTCGGCGCTGGGTGCCGTCCCGTCCGTCGAACGGACCGTTCTCTCGGGGCCGGTCGTCGAGACGATCGTCGATCGGACGGCGCGCCACGACGTGACCGTCGTCGGTGCCGCCGAGGGCGGCTTCCTCCGGCGCGTGCTCGTGGGTAGCGTCCCGGAAGCCGTCGCGCGCGGGGCCGACAGTACGGTCATCATGGCCAGGCGCAACGAACCCGTTTCCCGGGCGCTCTGGCGGCGGGCACGCGATCGGATCCGGTGGTGACCGGCCGCTCGACGAGTACCGGGATCGCGATCGCACTGACAGTCCCGTCGATCAGGCGTCCTGGAGCACGTCGAAGGCGAAATCCGGCCGGTTCGTGACGAGGACGTCGAGATCGTGTTCGAGCACGTCGCGGATAGTCTCTTTCGTGTCGACGAGTTTCCAGACGCCGGCGGTGAGCCCCCGCTCCCGCGTCTCGTCGACGAAGGTCGGCACGCCGTGAGGGGCGTAGTGCGTGAACGCCGCGTCCGCACCGGCGGCCGCCGCGTCCTCTGCGAGCCACGGCGTCGGCACCGAGCCGACCAGTCCGGTCGAAACGCCGGCCCCCTGTGCCGGGTCGAGCACCGGCGCGTCGAACGCGATGATCGTGGTCCGATCGGTGAGGCCGTGCTCCGCGACGGTCTCGAGGACCGCATCGGTGTAGCCGCCGTCTTTCAGTTCCAGGTAGATCGACGCGTCCGAGGGCGCGATCGTTTCGAGCGCCCGATCGAGCGTGACGAGCGGTTCGCCGTCGACCTGGGCACCCTCGATCTCGTCCCAGGGCGTGTTCCGGATCCAGCCGTGTCCCGTCGAGTCCCAGTCGAGGACGGGGTCGTGGAACAACAGCAGTTCGCCGTCGCTGGTCCGTCGCACGTCGAGTTCGACGCCGTCGACGCCGACCTCGAGTGCGCGCCGGATCGCGGCCTCCGTGTTCGGCGGTGCGAGGCCCTCCGCCCCGCGGTGGCCGACGATCTGCGGTCGATCGGACGTCACCGATCCGGACCCGATCAGCGGCGACAGTCCCCAGACTGCGACGCCCGAGACTCCCGCACCCATCCCGGCGAGCAGGCGTCGCCGCGAGACGTCGGGCCGGGAGGAAAATGACATATTCGACGTCTCTCAGTGCATCCATATCAATGTTCTTCCGACGAAACGACGGTCCGTGTGATACACGTTGTCGGGTTTTCGGCCGATCCGGGCTCGCCGATCGGCCGTCGATCCCGGTTCGAACTGCGCCCGCTCCGAATCCGGAACAGCTTTGCTGTCAACTCTCCAAGGTAGCGGCGTGAGTCGTCTCGAGCGCGTCACCGCCTGGCTACGTGCCCGTCCAGTCCTCACGGTCTTCCTGTCGCTCGCAGCCGTACCGACCTGCCTCGCGGCCCTCTCCTTTCGCCAGCCAATCGGGCTCCCCAACACCGTCCTCTCCGGGCTCGAACTGCTCTTCTCGCTGCTGGTCTACGCACCGGTCGCCGGCATCCGGTCGTGGCTGCTCGAACCGATCGGGCTCGACGCCCTCTTTGCCGTCCCCGGTCTCCAGCAGACCCTCGTGTTCGTTCTCCTGCTCGGGTTCTACTACGTCCTCAGCCTCTCGATCGTTCGGATCGGCACGGCGATCCGGACCCACTACCGGACCCGGACGTGACGACCGACGGTCAGAGACGCACCGCGCCGATCAGGACGGCGACGAGAGGCACGGCGACGGCGGCGTGAACGATCACCAGCACCGCCTGTCCGACCGTCGAGACCCCCATCGAGGGGGCAACGACGAGCACCGGGGCCAGCATGGCAACGAAGACGACGGCGGCGAGTGCGACGAAGTTCCGGGTTGGGCGGGCAGTCACGCGAGCCAGTACCGCGTAGGCGACCGCGGCCCCGGCGCCAGCGAAGACGATACTGGCGATCGTCGGCCCGGCGGTGAACGGGCTGTCCGGCCCGGAAACGCCGAGGTCGATGCCGAGAAGGGTGACGATCCCGAGAACGAGCAGGCTCGCGGCGATGGCGACAACGACGCCGATCGTCGTCCGACGGACGAGGTTGCTCGCACTCGTTGCTACCGGGTATCTCGTGTCAGTAATTCTCATGAGAGTGGTAGGCAGGGGTCGGATATAAACTACGCACTCGCCGATCGGCCGGAACTCGGTTGTGGGAAATACTCTTGCGCGTTGCTCAGTCGTGTCGAAAGCTCCGCTGACCCGTAAACGCCATCGCCATGCCGTGTTCGTCCGCGGCTTCGATCACGTCGTCGTCGTTGACCGACCCGCCGGGCTGGACGACCGCCTCGATGCCCGCCTTCGCGGCTTCCTCGATGCCGTCCGGGAACGGGAAGAACGCGTCGGAGGCCATGACCGCCCCGTCGCCGTCCTTGCCCTCGGCGTGTTCGTCGGCCTTCATCGCCGCGAGCCGAACCGCGTCGACGCGGGAGACCTGCCCCATGCCGATCCCGACCGTCTCGGTGCCGTCCGCGAAGAGGATCCCGTTCGATTTGACGTGCTTGAGCGTCTGCCACGCGAACACCATCGACTCGAGTTCCTCGTCCGTCGGTTCGCGCTCGGTCACGACCTCGAGGTCGTCGACGGCGATCGACTGCAAGTCGCGTTCCTGGACGAGTCGGCCGCCGACGATCGGCTTCTCGGTGAAGCGTTCCGTCACCTCACCCAACTCATCCACGTCGAGGACGCGCAGGTTCTCCTTCTCGAAGAGCACGTCCAGCGCGTCCTCGGTGTAGCCCGGCGCGACGACGACCTCCTTGAAGGAGTCGACGATCTGCTCGGCGGTCTCTGCGTCACACTCCCGGTTGAGCGCGACGATGCCGCCGAAGGCGCTCATCGGGTCCGTCGAGAGCGCCTTCTCGTAGGCCTCGGCCAGCGAGTCGGCGGTCGCACAGCCCGCCGGGTTGGTGTGTTTGATGACCGCCGCCGCGGGCGCGTCGAACTCCTTGATGAGGTTCAGCGCGCCGTCGGCGTCGTTGTAGTTGTTGTACGACAGCGCCTTTGCGCCCTCGTTCAGTTGATCCGCGTGGACGACGCTCGCTTCGTCGCAGGTGTAGTCAGCGTAGACCGCGGCGTCCTGGTGGGGGTTCTCCCCGTAGCGGAGGGTGTCGGCGCGATCGCTCGAGACGAGTCGGCGAGCGGGTAGCCCCTCGGCATCGGGTGCGTTCGGGGTGTCGGCGTCCACCGTCACCTCGCTCGCCTCCGTATCCACGTCGACGGCACCCTCGGCGAACCACTTCACCGCACGCGGATAGGCGCGGAACTCACCCTCGTAGAGGACGCGCTCTTTCAGCGTCTCCTCGTCGTCGCCCTCGTAGACCGGGATCGGCTCCTGGGTGACGATCGGGCCGCCGTCGACCTCGCCCTCGACGATATTCCCCTCCTCGTCGGTCGCGTCGGTGACGACGTGGACCGTACAGCCGGTGACCGAGACGCCGGCGTCGAGCGCGTCGCCCCACGCGTCCATCCCGGGGAACGACGGCAGCAGCGCGGGGTGGACGTTCAGCGTCGTCGGCTGGGCGTCGAGGAACGTGTCCGAGAGGATCCGCATGTAGCCGTCCAGGCAGACGAGGTCGAACTCGTGGCCCGAAAGCGCCTCGTTGACCGCCTGCTCGTGCTCACGGCGGCTCATGTCGTCCTCGAGCGGGACGACCTCGGTCGGAATCCCACGCTCGGCGGCGGCCTCGAGCACCGGCGCTTCCTCGCTGTTCGTCAGCACGACGGCGAGTTCGGCCCCGCCCGGGGCTCGATCGGCGATGTTCAACAGGTTGCGCCCTCGGTTGCCGGCCATCCCGGCGATTCGCGTCATGGTCGGAACCCCACCCGCGAAGGCCAAAGTGGTTGCGGTCTCGATCGGCGAATTATACACGATCGTGGTTATATTTGCGCCAATACTCGATCGCATGCGTCGAAATATGCACACTCGTGGCTCCGACTTTCGATACCCTTTTGCGCGACGCTGGAAAGAATCGGACGATGACCGACACCGACGCCCTGTACGCCGTCTCGCCGCTGGACGGCCGCTACGGTAGCCGGACCGCACCGCTGTCACCGTACGCCAGCGAGGCCGCGCTCATGCGGGCCCGCGTCCGCGTCGAGGTCGAGTACCTGATCGCCCTCGCGGACCTGGACGTGACGCCGCTCGAACTCGACATCGACGACCGCGAACACCTCCGGGGACTGTACAGGCACTTCGCGGAGGAGGACGCCCAGTTGATCAAGAAACTCGAGACGGAGGGCCACGCCGGCTTCGAGGCGACGAACCACGACGTCAAGGCAGTCGAGTACTTCGTCCGCCACCGACTCCCGGAAGACAGCGATGCCTCGTCGTGGATCCATTTCGGGCTGACCAGCGAGGACGTGAACAACCTCGCCCACCGACTGCTCGTCCGCGACGCGGTCGACGAGGTCCTCCTGCCGGAACTGTACACGGTCCAGGACGCACTCGCGGAAATGGCCCGCGACTACCGCGACCTGCCGATGCTCGCGCGCACTCACGGCCAGCCCGCGACCCCGACGACCTTCGGCAAGGAGATGGCCGTCTACGCCGCCCGCCTCGGGCGCGCGACGGGCCGCATCCGCGAGGCGACCGACGCCCTCGCCGGCAAACTCGGCGGCGCCTCCGGGACCTACGCCGCGCACGTGGCGGCCTACCCCGACGTGGACTGGCAGGCCGTCGCCGAGGAGTTCGTCACCGGCCTCGGCCTCGAATTCGAACCGCTCACCACGCAGGTCAACCCCTGCGACGACCTCGCGGCACTGTTCGACGCGTTCCGCGGCGCGAACGACGTCCTGCTGGATCTCGACCTCGACATGTGGCTCTACGTCTCGGATCGCTACCTCGGCCAGGAGGCCGTCGCGGGCGAGACCGGGTCGTCGACGATGCCCCACAAGGTCAACCCGATCGACTTCGAGAACAGCGAGGGGAACCTCTCGAAGGCGAACTCCGACCTCGGATTCCTCGCCGACTACGTGACGACGTCGCGGCTCCAGCGCGACCTCTCGGACTCGACGGTCAAGCGCAACATCGGTGCCGCGTTCGCCCACTGCCTGATCGGCTACGGCAAGACCGCGGCCGGCCTCTCGAAGGTCGTCCCGAACGAGCAGGTCATGCGCGAGGCCCTCGAGTCGACCCCCGAGATCATCGGCGAAGCGGTCCAGACGATCCTGCGCCGCGAAGGCCAGGAAGACGCTTACGAGCGCGTCAAGGCCGTCACCCGGGGGAAGGACGTCACGATCGAGGACTTCCGCGAACTGTTCGACGACTTAGACGTCGACGAGGACATCCGCGAGGAACTGCACGCGCTTACGCCGGCGGGGTACACCGGCGTCGCGAGCGACCTGGTCGACGACGTCGAGCGGTAACCGGTCGCGACGGGCGCCGATCGGAGTCTTTGTAAGCCGATATGCGGAACCGAGGGTACGAACCCGAGATGAGTGACAGTCCCACGTCCCGGTCCCTCGACGCCGAATACGTCGGCATCGCGCTGGTCCTCGTCTCGGCGATCGGGTTCGGGACGCTCGGCATCTTCGGGACGTACGCCCAGCGGGCGAACCTCTCGATCCCGACGGTGCTCGTCTTTCGCTTCCTGCTCGCCGGCCTCCTCGTCTGGCTCTTCCTCGCGTGGCGGGGCGAGGCGACGATTCTCCGCGGTCGGCCGCTGTGGATCGCCCTCGCACTCGGGGCGATCGGCTACACGGCCCAGAGCGGGCTCTACTTCCTCGGACTGGAGTTCATGACCGCCGGCCTGGTCGCGATCGTCCTCTACACGTATCCCGCGTTCGTCGTCGTTCTCGCGGTCGCGACGATCGGCGAGCGGCCGAGTCGGCCCATGCTGGTCGCGCTCTGTCTGGCCTTCGCGGGCATCGTCCTCGTCACCGGTGCGAACCCGGCCGGTGCGTCGCTCGTCGGCGTGATCGTCGTGCTCGGCGGCGCGCTCGCGTACGCCTTCTACATCACCGGCTCGAGGGCGGTACTCGACGCGGTCGATCCGATGGTCCTGACCGCGTACGTACTGCCCGCCGCCGGGGCGTCGTACGTCGTCATCGGCACCGCGTCGGGGCAACTCGCGGTTCCGACGGCCCCGTCCGCGTGGGCGATTCTGCTCTCTATCGCCGTCTTCGCGACCGCGGTCCCGGTCGTGACGTTCTTCGCGGGTCTGCAGTACGTCGGCGCCAGCCGGGCGAGCATCGTCAGCACCGCGGAACCGCCCGTGACGGTCGCCCTCGGTGCGATACTGTTCGCCGAACCGGTCACGGCGACGACCGTCGTCGGCGGCGTCCTGATCCTGACCGGCGTGATCGTGCTCGAACGGGAGTGACGAGGCGCGGACGAGGTCGATCGGATCCCCGTTCGGTTTCGATAGTCTCTGGAAATGGTTGTGACCGATCGGTCCATCACTCGCGTCGAAACTGACGTATCGACGACTATCTTTTATTACCTGTCATGTGGTATGATGGTTCGTACCATGGAATACCACCACGGGGATCGGCTCACACACGCGGGTGCACTTCCGACGATGGCGGCCGATCGGTACGGGGAGAAGACGGCGTTCTCGTTCATGGGGAGCGAGCAGAGCTACGAGGAGTTCGAGTCACAGGCGAACAGCGTCGCGAACGTCCTGGTCGACCACGGCGTCGAACCGGGCGATCGGGTCGGCCTGTTCATCCCGAACACGACGCAGTTCCCGTCGGCCTACTTCGGGATCCTCAAGGCGGGCGCGGTGGCGACGCCGCTGAACCTGCGGATGGATCCCGAGACGCTCGGGTACGTCATCCAGGACGCGGGCATCGACACGATGATCGCCTCCGCGTTCCTCGCGGAGGAGGCCCAGGAACTCGCGGCGGCCGCGGGCGTCGAGACGCTGTTCCTGCCCGGCGTCGCCGACGAAGAGCGCGGGGTCGTCAACTACTCGCACGCGACGATGGAGGCCGACGAGACGTTCGACCCGATCGATCGCGAGATGGACGATATCGCCGTCCAGCCGTACACCAGCGGCACGACGGGCCGGCCGAAGGGCGTCCTGCTCAGCCACCGGAACGTCCTCTCGACGCTCGAGAGCTACAGCCGCGGCGGGCTGGCGATCGACGCCGACGACTCGATCCTGCTCGTATTGCCGATGTTCCACATCTACGCGCTGAACGCCCTGATGGGGTCGTTCGTCTATCGCGGCGCGACGATGGTCCTGCAGCCCGAACCCGATCCGGTCGACATGCTCACAGCGATCGACGAGCACGACCTGACGAAGTTCGCGGGCGTCCCGGCGATGTACACCATGATGTTCCGGGAGTATCGCGAGAACCCCGACGAGTACGACGTCTCGTCGCTGGACGACGTCACCTGCGCGGCCGCGCCGCTGGCCGAGGAGGTCCGCCGGAGCATCGAGGAGGCCTGGAACGTGCCCGTCGTCGAAGGGTGGGGTATGACCGAGACGTCGCCCGGCGGCACGCTCGAACCGGCCCGCGGCGTTCGCAAGGAGGCCGGCTGTATCGGTCCGCCGTTGCCGAACATCGAGTTGAAGATCGTCGATCCGGCGACCCGCGAGACGAAGATCGCGCCGGACGACCTCGAACCGTTCCCGGATCCCGAGATCGACTTCGACGACGAGGAGGCGGTGACGGGCGAACTCGCGATCCGCGGGCCGAACGTCTTCGAGGGGTATCACAACCGTCGCGAGAAGACCGACGAGGTGTTCGACGACGAGGGCTGGTTCTACACCGAGGACGTCGCCCGCGTCGACGAGGACGGCTACTTCTGGATGGTCGATCGGGCCGACGACATGATCCTCACCGGCGGGAACAACGTCTACCCGGCGGAGGTCGAGGACGCGCTGTACGAGCACCCCGACGTCGCGGAGGCCGCGGTCGTCGCCGCACCCCACGAGGTGAAAGGCGAGGCCCCGGTCGCGTTCGTCGTCCCCGAGGCGGGATCGGACGTCTCCGAGGCCGACCTGCGCGCGTTCGCGCTCGATCGAGTCGCGACCTACGCCCACCCGCGGCGGGTGTTCGTGGTCGAGGAACTCCCCCGTAGCGCGACCCAGAAGGTCCAGCGCTACGTCCTCGAGGAGGAAGTCGAGGAGCGACTCGACGAACCGCTCCAGTCGACGGACGAGGAACTGTAGAATCGGCCCTCACTCGGGGAATCCGGAACCGACGATCCGACGCAGACAGGACGGCCTCCGCCCGGTAGATTCGTCCGCGGCGCACCCTAGATTCATCCTGCTCCGTCGTGTGGGACCCCTGAGACGCGCCCCAGCGCACCGATCGAGTCGGCGCGCCGGCCTGCTCGGTTCTCGAACCGGCGGCCCCGGGCCGTGCCTCCGAACGCGACTCCCCCACGACACGTATGAACCAGCGAACCCGCGTCACCGTCGCCGTCGGCGTCATCGTCCTGTTGATCGCGTCACTCGGGATCCAGGCGATCGCGATCGATCGGTCCCCGAACGTCGTCGACGAGGGCGACAGGTATCCGGGGAACACGCTCGTCGGCGTCCACTCGTTCTCCAGCGAGGGGCGTATCGTCGAACTGTCGCCCGACGGCGAGGTCGTCTGGGAGTGGTCGGTGCCGGACTCGCGCGTCTTCGGCGTCGAACGACTCGACGAGCGGACGGTGCTCGCGGCCGTCGCGGTCAGGATCCCCGACGACGACTGCGACGCGGAGTACCTCGAGTACGAGGAGGAGGACGAACACTGCGTCCACAATCGCGTCGTCGAGATCGACACCGAGACGGACGCAGTCGTCTGGGAGTACGACTGGTACGACGAGTTCATCGCCGACCACGAGGTCCACGACGTCGAGCGCCTCGAGAACGGCGAGACGGCGATCGTCGACACGGGGGCCGATCGCGCGTTCACCGTCGATCGCGACGGCGAGATCACCTGGGAGTGGCAGGCCGAGGAGCACCTGACGCCCGGCACCCCGTTCTACGAGGCGTACGGCGGCCCCGAGAAGGAGGGAGAACACGACGACTGGACGCACGTGAACGACATCGATCGACTGGAGAACGGCAACTTCCAGTTGAGCATCCGCAACTTCGACGTGATCGTCGAGGTGGACCCGGAGACCGACGACGTCGTCGACGTCATCGGTACCCCTGGCGATCACGACGTCATGGCCAGACAGCACAATCCACACCGCATCGAAGCCGCGGAGACGATCGTCGTCGCGGACAGCGGGAACGATCGCATCGTCGAACTCGACACGGCGTCCGAAGAACGCGTCTGGCAGTACACCGGCCCGCCGGGCGATCGCCTCCAGTGGCCCAGGGACGCCGATCGATTGCCCAACGGAAACACGCTGATCACGGACACCCGGAACAACCGCGTGCTCGAGGTCAACCCTGACGGCGAGATCGTCTGGCAGTTCCACGATCCCCGCGGCGAGGTGATGCCGCAGCCGTACGAGGCCGACCGGGTCGGCGTCGGCGAACGATCGGACGTCCCGCCGGGGTCCGAACTGACCGACGTCGACGGCGAACCTGGCCCAGTCGAGTCGACGGTTCGGGAGTGGGAGGCCATGGCCCGATACGTCTTCCCGACGTGGATGCACCTCCCGCAGCTACTGCACGTCGTCGGCATCGCCCTCGGCGCGCTGTGGCTCTGTGCGGAGGGGGCCGTCTTCGCCTGGCGACGGCTCACCGCCGATCGGCGGTGAGCCGTGGTCGGTCGTCGGCGATCGGCGATCGGTGATCGGGACGCGATCGCTCATCGGGATGCCTCGTCCGTCACCGGGATGCCTTGTACGTGAGAAACACCGCCGTCCCGAGCGCCGCGGCGTACCACAGCGTCCCCACGCGGATCACGATCGTGGCGGCCGCCGCGACGGCTTCCGGGTAGCCGAACGTAACCAGCACGCCGACCATCGAGGCCTCCGCGGCCGCGAGTCCCCCGGGGAGCATCGACACGGCGCCGACGACCGATCCGAGACCGAAGACGAACAGGCCGATCACGACGCCCGCCTCGACGCCGAACCCGTCGAGTACCAGCCAGAGCGCGACTCCCTCGAGCCCCCAGGCCGCGAGGCTGAACAGGGTCGAGACGACCAGCGGACGGACCTGGAACAGGCGGTACGCGCTCTCGTAGAACTGTTCCAGTTCGGACGCGTGGCCCCCGACGACCGGGAGCGACTCGAGTCGATCGAGGATCGCCAGACAGGCCCGTCGCCACTGGAGCAGGCCGATCCCGGCCCCGATGGCGCCGAGGACGACGACGATCGGGAGCGACGATCGGCTGTAGACGACCAGTCCGAGCGCGGCCATCGCGCCGAGGGCGACGAGGTCCGTCACCCGCTCGGCGCCGACGACGGAGGTGGTCTTGCTCGCGGGCACGCCGCGGTTGTCTCTGAGGAACCACGCCTTCCAGACCTCGCCGGCCTTCCCGGGCGTGACGACCATCATCAGACCGCTGAAGAAGGTGATGGCGCTCGCGTCGAGCGGAACGTCGACCTCGAGGTACCGGAGGTAGTAGTGCCACTTGGCGAACCGGAAGCCGTAGCCGACGGTCGTCAGGCCGAGGACGGCCGCGAACGTCCGCCAGTCGACGGCCACGAGGGCGCTCGTCACGTCGCCGACGTCCGCGTAGACGGCGAGACCGAGGAAGACGACGACCGAGAACAGCGCCGTCACCCAGACGCCGTGGTCGCGGACGACCGCCCGGCCGCGATCGACGACGGTCTCGCTGTAGTCGCTCATCGCCGCAGCATTCCCCCCGACGTGAGGCTCGCGACGGCGCGACTGGAGACGGTCCGGAACTGGTGGAGTTTCGTCGCGACGTGTCCCGAGAGGTAGCGTCCGCGGCCGCCCGGTCGCACGCGCCCGTCGCGGACGGCGTCCGCGAGCGAGCCGCCGCCCTCGACGCTGGTGTACGCCCGGCCGACTTCCATCGGGAAGTGCGCGTCGCTCCCGCCGGTCGCCGGCAGGTCGCGGGCGGTCGCGAACGCCGCCGCGCGATCGTTGAACCGGCGGCGGACGCACCGGGAGTTCACCGCTTCGACGCCGTCGACGGCGGCCGCGAGGGCGTCGAGGTCCGTCTCGTAGTACTGTCGTAGCGCGTCGAACGGGTGCGAGAGAACGGCGACGCCGCCCTGCTCGTGGACGCGATCGACGACCGTCAGCGGGTCGGTCCGGGGCGGCGCCTCCGTGACGTCGATCGCGAGCAGGTGCCCCTCGGTCGTCGTCACCTCGACCCCGGGGACCACGTCGAGGTCGTCCGGCGCGGCGTCTCGAACGGCGTCGACGTTGGCGAGCGTGTCGTGATCGGTGACGACGATCCCGTCGAGTCCGGCGTCGGCCGCCGCCGCGGCCACGCGATCGGGCGACGCGCTCGAGCAGGGCGAGGCGTCCGTGTGCACCTGGAGATCGTACCGTTGCGTCATGCTGGTCTCGATGTGGAGCGGTGTGTTCGAGTCACGTGATCAGCCCGAGTAGTCGGACCGGAACCTCGTAAAGGACCGCGACGACGAGCAGTCCCCAGACGGCGAGATTGACGAGAAACGGGTGATCTCCGAAGAGGAACGTCGGGTCGCCGCCCAGATTTTGCGTGTGAGCGAGGAAGTGGTAGCGGAAGGCCGCGAAGAAGGCGAACGGGAGCGTGGACATCATCCACAGTCCGCCGCGGAAGAACGTGTACAGCGAGTAGGAGACGACCAGCGCGGCGAGGACGACGACGAGCAACTGGTCGAGGATCTCCTCGGTGTACTCGGCGAGAGTCCCGCGCGACGCGGCCGGATCGTCGCTGACGGCCATCTCGTGGCGGCGCTTTCCGATCGCGAGCATCAGGGCCCCGAGGAACGTACAGACGACGAGCCAGGGACTCAGGTAGACGTCGATGGCGACGACGCCCGCGATCGCCCGCAGGACGAACCCGATCGCGACGATCATCACGTCGACGATGACGATTTCTTTCAGAAACGAGGAGTAGAGGGCGTTCTGGCCGAGGTAGGTGAGCACGACGAGGAGGAACAGCGGGCCGACGTACCACGAGAGCGCGAGGCCGACGACGAAGAGCACGAGCGCGAACGACACCGCGACGGGGATCGGGACCTGTCCGCTGGCGATGGGACGGTGCTTCTTCCGCGGGTGGTTTCGGTCTTCCTCGATATCGAGAATGTCGTTGCCGATGTATGTCGTCCCCGCGACGGCACAGAATGCGACGATTCCGAGGGCGACGTTCGTGACCGCGATCGGATCGAACAGACTCCTGGAGAAGACGAGCCCCAGAAGCAGCACGCTCTGCTTGTACCACTGCCAGGGGCGCATCTCCTTTACCAGGCCGGAAAGGGTTACCACGACCCGACTCCGGGTGGCATGGGCGCGGGCCATCTGTCCCTATCGCCCCACGCAGGACGGCAAAAAGATCCGGCTTGCTTGTGACCGATTCACGGGTATACCCTGACGCTAATCGGCGGTAAGTACCGGACGAACGGTCGTCCAGAGCGGCAGGGGGGGGCACCGAGCGTTCGAATACTTCGCTTCGAGAAACGAAACCGAACGACCGGGTGTGATACCCGGTCCGTCGAACGTCCGTACCAGCCGTGTGGTGCGCTTACGTGCCACGTACTCGAGCGACCGGATACGAGCGGGACGGCCGGTACCGTAATGTACCATTGCGGTGTGAACAACCGCTGACCATCGTCCCGTTTCTACGACGCGAAACGATTGCTCGTCTCGAAGTCGGCGTCCGTTCAGTCGCACCGCCGTGGCCCCGGGATTCTGAGCTGTATAAGGAGTATTCCGCCAGTACAAGAGCCGCTACTCGGCGATACACTATTGGGGCACCGTATTGACGTCCCGCCTGAAATCACGATGAGCGATAGCGAGCACGCCACCGACGACTCGAACGGTTCGGTTCTCGTGACGGGGGGCACCGGTTTCCTCGGCCTCCACACGTGCCAGTACTTCCGCGATCGGGGCTGGGACGTCACTGCGCTCGATCTCAAGCCCTTCGAGGAGGAAGACGACACTGATGGCCTCGGGTTCGTCGAGGGGGACGTCCGGAGCGAGAGTGACGTGGCCGACGCGATCGAGGAGAGCGGTGCCACCGCCGTCGTGCACGCGGCGGCCGCGCTCCCGCTCTGGGACGCCGATCGCATCCGCGAGACGACCATCGACGGAACGCGGAACGTGCTCTGGGCGGCGAACGAACGCGACGTCGATCGGGTCTGTTACATCTCCTCGACCGCGGTCTACGGGACCCACGACGAACACCCCATCACCGAGGAGTCACCCCTGGATGGGGTCGGCGCCTACGGCGAGGCCAAGATCCAGGCCGAGAAGGTCTGCCAGGACTTCCGCCGCATGGGGATGTGCGTCCCGATCCTTCGTCCGAAGACGTTCATCGGGCCGCAGCGACTCGGCGTCTTCCAGGTCCTGTTCGACTGGATCGAGGACGGCGCGAACGTCCCCCTCGTCGGGTGGGGGAACAACCGCTACCAGCTGTTGCACGTCCACGACCTCGTCACCGCTATCGAGTTGCTGCTCACCGGCGACGAGGCCGACGTCAACGACACGTTCAACGTCGGCGCCGACGAGTTCGGCACGATGAAGGAGGACTTCCAGGCTCCGATCGACCACGCGGGGACGGGCAAGCGAACGATCGGGACGCCCGCCACCCTCACGGTCGCGGTCCTCCGCGCATTGGAGAAACTGAACCTCTCGCCACTGTACCCGTGGGTCTACGAGACGGCCCACGAGGACTCCTACGTCTCCGTCGAGAAACTGAAACGCCTCGGCTGGGAGCCCGAGTATTCCAACCGGGAGGCGCTCGTGGAGACCTACGAGTGGTACCTGGAGCAGTACGAGGCCGACGATGCGGGTGACGAGACCGGCCTCGACCACCGCGTCGCGTGGGATCAGGGAGCCCTCGCCGTCGCGAAGAAGGTTTCACAGCACATCTGAGATGGCTGTGCGTTCACGTCTCCAGACCCGCTCCGACTGGGTCGTCATCCTCGGACCGATCGTCGCCGTCCTGTTCGCCGCCGGACTCGCGGACTATCTGCTGACCGGGTGGCCGCGGATCGCGACCGATCCGGCGTTCTTCCAGCACACGGGCTGGTATGTCCTCCAGGGCGGAATTCCGTACGTCGACGTCTGGGACGTGAACCCGCCGGTTCCGTTCGCCATCACGGCCGCGCTCGCGTCCGTCTCGGGCGGGAACATGCTCGTCCTGCACGGCCTGAGCGTGACGCTCACGGTGCTCGTCGCCGGCGCGAGCGTCATGCTCGTCGGGTGGGTGGCATACCTCGTGACCGGGCGGAACGCGGCCGCGATCGCCGCCGGTCTCACGATGCTCGTCGTCCCGGAACTCTTCCTCCTCTCCCCGGAAGGGGTTCGGGCGCAGTTCTACGCGCTGTTCTTCGGGACCCTGGCGCTCGGGCTGGCCCTTCGCGATCGGCCGTTTCTCGCCGGGGCCGCGGCGGCGCTGAGCGCCGGGTCGTGGCAGTCGGGTGTAGTTTTCGCGCCGCTAGTCGTCGGGATTGCGTACCAGCGAGCCGGTGGGAAGAACGCGCTCCGGGCGATCGCGGGCGGCGGCGTCGTGACCGGACTCGTCGTTCTCGCGTTCGCGGCCGCGGGCGCGCTCGTTCCGATGGTCGTCCAGGCGATCGTCGCGCCGCTGGTCGCGGGATCGTCGTACACCCTGTCCGAGAACGTCTACTCGATCCTGCTGGTGTTCGGCTACGGATCTCTGCTCCTCCCGGTGGCGCTGTTCGGCTGGGCCTATGCCGCCGTCCGCAACCGTCGGCGGCTGTGGTGGGTGCCGACGGGCGGGCTGCTCCTCGGCTACCAGGTGCTGTTCGTCGATCTCGACGGTTCGACGGACGCGTTGCCGTGGCTCGCGTTCGTCGCGATCGGCGTCGCCCTCGCCGTCGACCGTGTGCTCGTGTACGCGAACCGATCGGGGGCGACCGATTCCCGCAGTGCCGACGCGATCGGACCGTCCCGCTATCAGTGGACAGCCGTTGCGGCCGTCGTCGCAGTCGTCGGACTGCTCGTCCTCTCGGGGGTCGTCTGGCACCAGGGTTCGCCGTACCCGCAGTCGACGTTGCAGACGATGCAACAGGACGCCGAGGTGGAGGGGGAGCCGCCACCGATAACGCCGGCCGACGGCGAGGCCCCCTCGATGCAGACCATCTACTGGGAGCAACTCGAACCCGAGACCTGTCACTACCGGTTGAGCTGGAACGAAGTGCGATGGGTCGCGATGACCGACGATCGACTGGATAGACAGCACTGCGGCGGGTGGCCGAGTCGAACCGATCGCGGCTAGCGGGTCGGCATCTCCGGCGCGCGTCAGTCTTCCGGCGCGATCACCGGATCAGTCGTCGATTCGAGCGGTCTCGATCGCCGACGGCGATGCTCGGCTCTGCGTCCGCGTCCGTCTCCCCCTCCGCTGCGGTGCGTTCGAACCGGACCACCGTGATTCCGTTGTACTGGCGCTCCTCCACCGGCCCGCGGTACTCGTCGTGGGACGCCACCGCCTGGCTGATCCGCCGGTCGGTCGACGAGTCGGTGTACGAGAGGACGATCCAGACGTCGTCGTGGCCGTCGACGGCGCCCCGTATTTCGTCGGTCGACGCGTCGGGCGGGATTCGCACCGTGGTCACGTCCGATCGATCGACGTAGTAACCGAACGGCCGTTCCGCGAACGGTCTGCTCACGAGGACGACGTCGTCACCGTCGGCGGTCGCCTCGACGTCGGCGGCGGCCTCCCGCCACTGTTCTTTCTGGTCCGCCTGGTAGTACGTCGGGAGCGGCGCGACGAGGGCGACGAGGAGGACCCCGATCACGACGAACCGAAGCGACGACCGAGAGATCGTCCGGACCCCGACCGCGATCAGGAGGAAGAAGGCCAGCGACGCCCCGATCGAGTACCGATCCACGAAGATCGGCGTGACGACGTGCGAGAGGGCGATCGGGACGAGTATCGGCACGACGAGCCAGAGGAGGGTCAGGTAGACGGCGTTTACCGGTGAATCCTGTCGATCGGCCGCCGCCGTTGCGGTCCCGCGATCGCCCGAGAGCGCGAGGACCAGACAGCCAACGACGACGAGCGAAACGAGAAACGGGAACGACTCGCCGAACAGGTAGCCACCGAGATAGGCCGCGAACGTCTCTCTGACGGTCTCGGCCGTCGGGAGCGGAATCCACGAGACGTTGCTCGCTTCTCCTCCGTGTGCTGCTATCGTCCGGCGGAGCAATCGCACCACCCACGGAAGGAGGAGAGCGGCGGTGATCCCCTGGAGTGCGATCCAGCGGCGGAGCGTCAGCCGCGATCGGGGGACGATCCGGACGACGGGCCGAGAGAAGACGTACGCGTTCTGTGCGAGGATCGCGAACAGGCCGAACACGTGCGTGTACCCGAGGAGAACCGTGGAGACGGCGTACCCGATCTCGTCGCGGATACCGCCTTCGTCCCGCGGTTTCGCCGTCTGTAAGCGGACGAACCAGTAGAACGAAAGCACGGTCAACAGCGCGAGCAGATTGTACATTCGCACCTCCTGGGAGTACCAGACGTGGAACGGCGAGACGGCGACGAGCAACGCTGCGATCGCCCCGACCTCTCGGTCGAAGAGTCGGCGGCCCACCCCGTAGCAGACGACGACGGTGGCGACGCCGACGAGGGCCGACAGCAGTCGCGTGGCCAGTTCCGACGTTCCGAAGATCGCCGTCCATCCGGACAGGAGGAGATAGTACAGCGGCGGGTGCGGATCGTTGCCCGGCACGCTGACCAGGAGTTCGATCGGCGCGTTCGACGTGACGATGGTCACCGAGACGACTTCGTCGAGCCAGTAACTCTCGGACTCAAGCCGGAACAACCGAAGCGAAGCGGCGACGAGCGCGATCGGGTACAGTTCGATCGGGACGCCCGCCAGGGACCGATCGCCGTTTTGCTCCCCGTCCATCCAGGCCGTCGGGGACAGCGACATAGTACCGACTGCAACGATCCGGCGTATGAATGTTGGTCGACTACCGGAGCCTCCCAGCGAGAACAACTGCGACGAGAACGTCGCTCAGGTGGCTCCGTCGAAGTCGAATGGCAGGTCTGATCATTCCCGGACTATCGGGTCGTGGCGAAAATCAATCGTCTTGCTCGGTATTCGATGGTTGGACGTCCTCCGGTTGCGGCTGTAGCTGCCGGACGAGGTTCAGGTGCATCAGGTGAAGATGCATGCCGATTCCGTACAGAATCAGTCCCAGCCCGGTGAACGTAAGCGGCATGAGTACCGACTCGATTGCCCGTGATGTACTTTCGAGATTCGCGGGACACGCCGACAACGGCCAACAGAAACGCACTTAGGATGACTGCAAATCCCGCGCGGACGACACGGGAGTATCTCCCGACCTGTTGAATCCGTTCTCTGATCTCCTCTCGGGAGGGTGCCGGTTCACGAGCCATAGCTTACAGTTGTTCGAGGCGAAAGCCCACGACTTCAGTCGTGGGATGAAGCCGACAACCGGCGAAACGTTGATTGTCTCGGCGTCCGTGGGTTGTGATACCGAGTCCGGGGTAAGGATACGCACTCCACGCGGAGGTAGATGAAGCCCGCTATCCCGGTCGGGGGCCGCACTGGCACGGCCCACAACCCCACCGTGCGGTGCGACGAGTGGGGAACCTCTCGAAGTCGGGGTACGGTCTGTGACCGTGGAACCCCACGACTTCAGTCGTGGGAGGATGTCAGGACTCTCCCATTCTCCCTCGCGGAGGAGTTCCGCTCAATCTTCGGTCCACCACATGAGGTCCTCCTTTTCGGTGCCGCAGTTGGGGCATCGCTCCGGGAGTCCGCCGGCAATCTCCCCCATCTCACCGCAGCTCATGCATCGCCACATGAGGTGGGCCTCACCGAAGTCGTGCCCCGACCTGGCGTGTTCGATACTGAGCTGTTCCATGCCGTCACGCGTGGATACGAAGAACCCCCCTTTCTCGTATCCCCGTACAGTCCCGAGTAACTCTCCGTCGGTATTGTAAACGTTCTCTCCAAGAGCGACCGACTCTGCCTCTTGTGTCGCCTGTTCGTCTCCCTCTTCTTCGGGTCGTTCACCACGTCCACTCATAGTATCGTACTGAAGTCGTCGAAAGCCCACGTCGCCTCCCGTCTTGTTGTTCGTGAAAACAGGCATTCGTGTAGACGACCGGGTTTGGTTGGGTGTCTGTGACGAGGCCATACCGCGGCAGGAGTCGGCACACCACTCTCACGCTTGAGCGGCTTCAGAGCAGTTGTCGATGCGTTCTGCCGTTCGATCGGTCGCCCTCACGTGGTCGATTTGAGCTCCTGCCACTGGAGTGTGCTTCACCAGTTAGGTGGGCAAAGCTGGGGCCGGAACGTGCAGTCTGCGAAGCGAATGTTCTTGTACCGACTGGTTTTCCGGCTCTCTCTGAGACTGGAGGGGACCGAGAATCCGGTCATTGCGGACTGACGGGTGACCGTGACGGCTGACCTCGCGGACAGTTACCCCGTAGTAAGTACGGATGAGTTCAGCACGTCGGCGTCGTTTCTATAAGATGTTCTATATGAGGTTCGCACCCCGGTTATATATCGTTGGTATGAGTATTCGTATACATGGCTCACGCCCCAGAACGGCCGGAAAAGTACGTTTGCACAAATTGTCAGACGATGCACGCCGGGACAGTCACCGAACGAACCGATACCGGTCCTCACTACGATGCACCTGCGGAGTGTGGCTGTTGCGGCGCAACAGAACTGGTCACTGAAGAAACCTGGCCGCATTTCAACCAATAGCTACTCTCTCGATACGAGTCGACGAACAGCAATCGTTTCTGATATAACTGCCGACGATCGGTTCGCACACGTATTTTCCGCGAGCGTCGTGTCCGCGAAGCCGTTCCCGGGGACACCTTGCCTGCAGGAAGTACAGCCAACACTCGTAACAGTCGGTCAGAAGTTCTCGCGTACACTTGCACTATCGACGTCGATCGGGCCGGCTACGCTTCGAAGGCGCTCACGCGCTCCGGCCGGATCGACATGATGACACGCTCCGTCTCGATCGGGTTCTGGTACTCCTCCGCGTCGGTGTATCGCCGTGCCAGTTCGTCGATGTGCTCGCGTGCGCCCTCGGTCGTGAGTTCGTCGACCTCGCCGGTCACCGAGAGCATTCGGTAGGGGTTGTCCGGGTCGGTCATGCTGACGGCGACCCGTGGGTCGTGACGGACGTTCTTTTCCTTTCGCCGATCGCGCTCGGTGTTGACGAGCAGTCGATCGGCGTCGGGGTCGTAACCGATCCACACCGGCGTCACGTGCGGGGAGCCGTCGGGCAACAGGGTCGAGACGTGGGCGAACGTCTCTTTCTCGAACAGGTCCTGGAAGTCGTCCGGAATCGAGGCCATACCCACAGTGCTGCGCCCTGGCATAAATTCACGATGCCTTTCTATGCAACCGGGACGAACGGGCCGATCGAGTCGAATATCGGCCCCAGAGCTCCGAATATCGGACGTTCGGCTCTACGAGGATCGATCGACTCACAGGCGGACCACTGAAAGTCAGTTTCGGTGTAACCGCGACCGTCCTGCGGTTGTCCCGGTAAACCGTTACAGCAGACCGTCTCAGTACGATCGGGGCAGGCCGAGCGTGTGTTCGGCGAGGAAGTTCCGGACCATCTCGTTGGTGATCGGGACGGTCTTGAGCAGTCGGGAGTTCTGCCAGATGTCGTAGACCTCGTAGTCCGCCGAAAACCCGTTGCCGCCGTGGGTCTGGACCGCCTGGTCGGCCGCCTTCGTCGCGGCCTCGCTCGATCGGAGTTTGGCGATGTTCGCTTCGGCGCCGGCGTCCTCGCCGTGGTCCCACTTGGAGGCCGCCTTGTAGGTCATCTCGCGGGCGCACATGAGTTCGGCGTAGGCGTCGGCGAGCGGGTGCTGGATCGCCTGGTGGCCGCCGATCTTCTGCCCGAAGACCGATCGTTCGTTCGCGTAGTCGACGGCGAGATCGATCGCCCGGAGGCCGCCGCCGATCGCGCTGGCCGCGCCGGCGATCCGCTCGGTGTTCAGGGTGTCCCACAGGAGGTAGAGGCCGCCGTCCTCCGCGCCGAGGATGCGGTCCTCGTGGACGCGCAGGCCGTCGATGTCGACCTGGTACTGGGTCTCGAACCACGGTACCTCGACGTCGAGCGGGGTGAGCGAGATGCCGTCCTGGTCGGCGGGTTCGGGGACGAGGAACATCGAGACGCCGTGGGTCGGGTTGTCCGGGTCGAGGTCGGAGGTGCGGGCGATCAGCAGCATTTCGTCGGCGTTCTCGACGCCGCTGATCCACATCTTCTGGCCGGAGATGACGAACTCGTCGCCGTCTCGCTCTGCGGTCGTATCGATGTTGATCGTGTTCGTCCCGGCTCCGGCCTCGGTCAGGCCCATACAGAAGCGCATCTCGCCGTCGGCGATCGCCGGCAGATACTCCTCCTTCTGTTCCTCGGTGCCGTGGCGCTGAATGCTGATCCCGCCGAAGACGGGCGTGAGAACGAAGATGATCCCGCCCTGTCCGCCGCCCCGGGAGAGTTCCTCGATCACCATCGACATCTCGAGCATCCCCAGGCCGGCCCCGCCGTGCTCCTCGGGGATGGTGACGCCGAGCCAGCCGTCTCGCGCGAGGTCGGCCCAGTACTCCTCGGGGAACTGCTTCTCCTCGATGCAGGTCTTCCAGTACTCCCAGTCGTAATCGCTGGCGATGTCCCGGACGCTCTCCCGGATCAGCCCTTGTTCCTCGGTCTCGGTATAGACCATGCGTATCGATACCAATCGATGCACACGCTTGTTACACTTTCCCACGATCGCAAACGGCAACGGCGTTCAACCGATAACGGGAGCCGAATACATTTGTCACTTGGTACCAATGGCCCGTCTATGAGCAATCGACTCCGTGACGACACCCCGGACGGGCGATCCCGTATTCACGGCGGGTGGTGGCGATGAAGATCACGGTCGACGCGGCGCCCGACGAAGAGACGGCCCGGGCGATCGCAAGCGCCCTCGCCGCCCACCTCGGCCGGGGGGTCGAACTGGTCGTCGACGGGACCGAAGAGCCCGTCGCGACCGCCGGCGACGGGGACTGGGACGACGCGGTGGTCACCGAGCGCGAACGCGAACTTCGAGCGGAAATCGAGGAGATCATCTCGGGCGGTCCCGAGCGGGGCCACGAGAAGATCGAAGAGTTAGGGAAACTGTTCGTCCGCGATCGACTGGACCTGATATTCGACGAGATCGAGTACGAGGACGGCACGTTCGCCCGCCACGACGCGGACGGGGACCTTCCCGCCGACGGGATGATCACGGGCGTCGGGACCATACACGGCCGGACGGTTTTCTTCGCGGCGAACGATTACACCGTCAAGGCGGGCTCGCTCGGGGGGATGGGCGTCGAGAAGGAGATCCGCCTCGCCGAGCGTGCAGCCGAGGCCGGCGCGCCGATCCTCCGGCTGATCGACTCGACCGGCGCGCGCCTGAACCTGGACGATCGGGAGCCCGGCGACACCCACATGGACCGGTACCGGGGCGGACGGATGTTCTTCAACCAGTGCATCCACTCCGGGCAGGTGCCCCAGATCGGCGTCCTCTACGGCCCCGACATCGCGGGCTCGGCCTACACCCCGGTGTTCTGTGACTACCTCGTCATGGTCGAGGAGATCAGCGGGATGGCGATCGCCAGCCCGCGCGTCGTCGAGGCCGTGACGGGCGAACAGACGACGATGCAAGGGCTCGGCGGGCCCCGCGTCCACGCGACCGAGTCCGGCAGTGCCGACCTCGTGGTCGAGGACGAACGCGCCGCGGCCAACGCCGTGCGCGACCTCCTGACCTACCTCCCACAGCGCCACGACGCGCCGCTCCCGACTCGCGAACCCGACTCCCCCGCGGCGAATCCGAAGGGGCTCGACGCCGTCATCCCCGACGAACCGAACGAGGGCTACGACGTTCAGGGGGTGATCGATCGACTCGTCGACGACGGATCGTGGTTCGAACTCAAGCCGCGGTTCGCGCCGGAACTCGTCACCGGGTTCGGCCGGATCGAGGGCCGGCCGGTCGGTATCGTCGCGAACCAGCCCGCAGTCAAGAGCGGGGCGATCTTCCCCGACTCCGCGGAGAAGGGGGCCGGCTTCGTCTGGACCTGCGACGCCTTCGGGATTCCGCTGATCTACCTCTGTGACACGCCGGGGTTCATGGTCGGCTCGCAGGTCGAACGCGAGGGCGTCCTCCAGAAGGGCCGGAAGTTCATCTACGCGACCTCGAACGCGCAGGTACCGAAGCTCTGTGTCGTCACCCGCAAGGCGTACGGTGCGGGCATCTACGCGATGGCCGGCCCCTCTTTCGACCCGGACGCCACCCTCGCGCTCCCGAGCGCCGAAATCGCCGTGATGGGGCCCGATGCCGCGGTGAACGCGCTCTTCGCGGAGCAACTCGAGGAGATGGATCCCGAGTCGCGGCAGGCCTTCACAGAGAGCATGCGCGAGGAGTACGACAAACACATCGACGTCCGGACGCAGGCGGCGAAGATGCAGGTCGACGAACTGCTCCCGGCCGGCAACCTGCGCGACCAGCTCGCGGCGCGACTGCGCGCGCTGCGGAACAAGCGCCGGACGGAGCGCGATCGGTACCACGGGACGGTGCTGTTCTGATCGGCGGATCGATCGAGCGGATTCGAGGCGGTCGAATCCCCGTACTTATCACGCGTTTGAACGAACTGTCGAGCGATGACGACGCCGCGACTCGTCCACGTTGCAGACCTCGAGACGATCTACGACGATCCCGAGCGAGTCGGCCGACTGGCCGGCGCGATCCGCGACCGACGTGACGATCGGACGCTCGTCGTCGGTTCCGGTGATACGACGGCGCTGGGGGCGCTCGCGTTCGTCAGCGATGAGGGGTTTGAACTCGCGCGGCCGCTGTACGAGACGATCGCACCCGACGCCGATACGCTCGGAAATCACGAGTTCGATTACGGCGTTGACCGTGCCTCCGCGTGGGCTCGGACGACGCCGGGACGCCACCTCCTCGGGAACGTCGAGGGGCTGCCGGATGACCCGACGTCGCCGAGCGCGGTCTTCGAAGTTGCGGGTACCCGCGTCGGCCTCGTCGGCGTGACAGACCCCCGAACCGACGACATTTCGGGGCTCGACCTCGACGCGACGTTCACCGATCCGGTCAGGACCGTCCGTGATGCGAGCGATCGGCTTCGCTCTCGCGGCTGCGAGTGGATCGTCGTCCTCTCACACTGCGGCTCGCTCGACGCGACGATTGCCGCGGAGACGGACGCGGACATCGTTCTCGGGGGCCACGACCACGAGCGCGTCTGCGAGCGGATCGAGGGGACGGTCGTCGCGCGCACCGAGGGTGGTCAGGCGGGAACGTTTCAGATCGTCCGCCTGGCCGACTCGCCCGCCGTCGAGGCCCGGACGATCGAGAGTGCGCCCAGTCACGACGGAATCGAGTCGAGCTACCGCGAGCGCTACGAGGCCACCGGACTCGCCGACTCCGTGACGACGCTGTCGGCGCCGATCGATCGCGGAACGACGGCCCGGACGGTCGCCCGCGCATATCGCGAGCGCGGAACCGCCGCCGTCGGCCTCGTCCCACGAGGGTCAGTCCGGGACGGACTCCCCGAGCGCGTCACCCGCGGCGACGTGATCGGAGTCGTCCCGTTCGGCTCGGTCCTGCACGTTCATCGCGTCGCGGGTCAAACGCTGGAAGCGATTGCCGACCGCTGCAGGGATCGCGACGACGGGACGCCGGGGACGATCGTTATGGATTGCCCGTCCTGGTCGACCGACGGTGACGCGCTCGTCGACGGGGACCCGATCGATCCGGGCGGATCCTACCGCGTCGCCTGTATGAGCTACCTGACGGAGGTGAACCTGCTCCCCGAACTCGATTCCGAGACCCTCGCCGAGGACTGGGGTCCGCAACACGAGCACGTCCTGGCGTATCTGGCGAACGGCGGGTCCGTCGCCGACCTCGCGGGCGTCCGGTAGCGGGCATCGGACGAACGAGAACCTCGTGGCGATCACATCGGCGTCGGCGCCAGCAGTTGCCCGCCGTCGACCGCGTAGTACGACCCGGTCACGTACGCCGCGGCCTGACTCGAGAGGAACAGCGCCACGGCGACGCAGTCGGCCGGCGTCCCGAGCCGATCGGCCGCAAGATCTTCCTCGACCACTTGCTCCGCGACCGCCTCGCCCATCACCTCCATGACGCCCTCGGTCCGGATCACGCCGGGCGCGACCGTGTTCGCCCGGATCCCGTACTGCGCCCACTCCGCGGCGACGGTCTGCATGAGGTTGTGGACGCCGGCCTTGCCCGCGCCCGAGTGGACGTGGTAGGGTGCGCCGCGGACGGAGTTCGTCGCACCCATCGAGACGATCGTGCCGCCGCCGCGATCGATCAGGTGGTCGCCGACGGCGAAGGTGCAGTTGGCGGTGCCGTCGAGGATGGTCCCGACGACGGAGCGCCAGCCGTTGGCCGACATGTCCTCGGCGGGACAGAGGAAGTTCGCGCCGGCGTTGTTGACGAGGATCGAGCAGTCGCCTAACTCGTCGAGGACGGTCTCGAGCATCGCATCGACGTCGTCGGGGTCGCGTACGTCGACCGTGGTCGCACAGGCGTCGGCCCCGCGCTCCTCGAGTTCGTCGGCGACGGGGGCGAGGTTGTCCATCGATCGGCTGGCGATCGCCACGTCCGCGCCGTGGTCGGCGTACGCGAGCGCGAGTTCCTTCCCGATCCCCGTCCCGCCACCTGTCACCAGCGCGGTTTCGCCCGCGAGCAGATCGTCGGCGAAGATTTCGGTCGTGGGTGGCGTCTCCTCGAAACTCATCCCTCGACCCCCAGGATCTCGCGCGCCTCGTCGGGGGTGGCAGGTTCGCGGCCCACCTGTGCGGCCATCTCCACGGCGTCGGCGACAAGGTCTGCGTTGCTCTCGGCCATCTCGCCGGACGGCCGGTAGAAGTTGTCCTCGAGGCCGACCCGGACGTTGCCGCCCATCGCGATCGCGGCCGAGACGAGCGGCCACTGGTCCCGGCCGATGCCGATCACCTGCCAGGTGCAGTCGTCGGGGAGTTGCCGCACCTGATGGGAGAGGTTCTCGACCGTCGCCGGAATCCCACCGAGGACGCCCATGATCAGGCTGGCGTGGAACGGCCGATCGAGGACGCCTTCCTGCAGGAGCGGCCGCGTGTTCCCGATGTGCCCGGTGTCGAAACACTCGAGTTCGGGCGTGACGCCCGCCTCGTTCATCCCCTCGAGGAGGTCCCGGATCTCGGAAAAGGGGTTCTCGAACACCATGTCGAAGACGTAGTCCTCGCGGGACTCCGAGTACTTCGCGTAGTTCATCGAGCCCATGTTCAGTGCCGCGATTTCGGGCCCGACGTCCTGCACGTAGTCGAGGCGTTGCTCGAGGGGCGTCTCGATCGCGCCCGTCGAGAAGTTGATCACGATGTCGGTGCGATCCCGCACTTCATCGTAGATCTCCCGGTAGGTCTCCGTACTGAACGTCGGCGCGCCGTCGTCGGTCCGGGCGTGGATGTGCGTCACGGCGGCGCCGGCCTCCCGCGCGGCGGCGGCCTCCGCGGCGATCTCGTCGGGCGTGTAGGGGATCGCCTCACACTGGTCGCGAGTCGTCAGCGCGCCGGTCAGTGCCGCGGAGATCACCACCTTCTCGGGATCGTTGCCCTTCGTCGATTGCTGTCGGTCGTAGAAGTCGGTCTGTCCGCTCATGTTATCGTCCCCGCCACTCGGGTTCGCGATCGGTCAGGAACGCGTCGATCCCCTCCTCGGTCTCCTCGCTCATGGCGATCATGGCGATGATCTCCCTGAGGTAGGCGAGCGCGGCCCCGAACTCCATGTCGCGTTGCTCGTAGTAGGCCGCCTTGCCCATCTCGATCAGGACGGGGCTGTTGGCCGCCAGCGTATCGACGAGGTCGTCGAGTTCGGTCTCGAACGCGTCCGGATCGACGACGTCGGTCACCAGCCCCATCTCGTGGGCGCGTTCGGCCCCCACGCGATCGCCGGTGAACAGCAGTTCGAGCGCCGCTTTCTCGCTCGCGGCGCGGGTGATCGGGGCCATCGCCTGCGCGGGGAAGAGGCCGACCTCGACCTCGGGCGTGCCGAACTCGGCGTCGGCGCTCGCGAGGACGAACTCGCAGGCCGTCGCGAGGCCGAGTCCGCCCGCCAGGCAGTGCCCCTCGACGGCGGCGACCGTGAGCGCGCTCGTCTCCTGTAACTGCTCGACGAGCCCCGAGAGCGCACCGAAACTCTCCCGATAGGCCTGGGTTCCCTGGCCGATCGGGAACTCTCGCAGGTCCCCGCCCGAGCAGAAGGTGCCCTCGGCGCCCCGGATCACGACCACCCGCGTCGGGCCCTCGTCGGCGGCCGCGAGGACGTCGATCAGACCCCGGATGACGCCGTCGTCGAGCGCGTTCCGTCGATCGGGCCGGTCGATCGTCGCCCTGACCACGAGTTCGTCCTCGCTGATAGTCACCGCGAGGTCGTCGCTCGAGAGGCGCTCAGCGTCGCTCATCGTCGCCTCCGGGTCGGTAGTCGGTCGTCCGGCCGGTCGTCCCACCGGGGCTTCGCCGGTATCCAGTCTTCTCGACGCGCTTTCTGCCGTCCGGACTGTCGGCACCGTGATCGTCCCTGTTCATATGAGTGGGATTGACAACCACGAACGTAAACCTTCAGCAAGACAACTCGTCGCGCGTCGCGTGGCGTTTCCGGCCTGCACCACGATCGCCGGGTCGCCGCGTTCTGCCACAACGTTAATTCGCTTCGAACGACGTGGTAGTAGAAGATGCGTGAAACGTTCGCGACGCCCTCGATCGGGTGGTGACGGATGCGCCGGACACGCTGGCCGTTCGATGCTGACGGTGGCGGTGACGGCAGTGCCGGCCGGTGCGCGCGGTCGTCCCCTGCTCGGGTCGGCCGTTCGAGTGACGACGCGGATCACGCGACCGTTCCACGCCGATCGATCGCCCGGCCCGGTTTCGGCGAGGGGTCGTCCGGACAGACCCGCAGAATCCGTCGAGGTCCCCCATGACGATCGAATTCACGCCGCTGGCAACCCCGTACGTCGTCGCGTTCATCACTAACGTCGCGCTCCTGGCGGTGCTGTGGCGACACCGCGATCGACGGGGAGCCAGGGGGTTCATCGTCGACGTCGTCGGCGTGATCCTCCTCTCGGGGACGGTCGCGCTCCAGATGGTCTCGGTCGATCTCGCGACCAAACAGTTCTGGTGGAACTGGCGGTTCCTGGCAGTGAGTCTCATGTCGATCGGCTATCTGACGATGGCAGTCGAGTACACGAACCGCGAGGACCGCATCACCGTCCGGACCGGCCTGTTGCTCCTCGTCGTCCCCGTCCTCACGCAGGTCGCCGTCTGGACCAACGACGTCCACGGCCTCGTCTACGCCCACTCGGTCGATCCCGCAACGGGGCTGGCGATCCCGGCGTTCGGACCGCTCTACTGGGTGTACGCGATCCCGATGGTCGCCTACGTTCTGCTCGGCGCCGCGCTCCTCTCGCGACTGTTCCTCTCGATGCCCGGCTTCAAGAAGCAGGCCGCGACCCTCGTCGCGACGATCGCGTTCGTCCTCGTCGGCGCCGTCGTCTGGTGGCTCGGCATCGTCACCGTCGATACCCTGGCGCTAACCTCGACCGTAAAGGTCGTCGCCTTCTACGTCGCCGTCACCAGACTGGAACTGCTGGACATCGTTCCTGTCGCCCGATCGAAGGTCATCGACAACATGCGCGACGCCGTCGTCGTGGTCAACGCGGCCGATCGGATCGTCGACGTCAACCCGGCGGCGGAGCGACTCCTCGACGGGGAACGGGTAGTCGGGAAACCGCTCGCGGACGCCTGTCCGGCCGATATATCCCAGTACGACGGCGTGACTGACGTCCAGGACGAGCTCGCGTTCGAGGTCGACGGCGAGCAGCGACACTTCGACCTTCGCATCTCGCCGCTGTACGAGCGCGAGGCGGCACGCACGGGTCGGCTGATCGTGTTGCGCGACATCACGCCGCTGAAGAGCCGCGAGGAGGAACTGACGGTCCTCAACCGGATCGTCCGTCACGACATCAGAAACGAGATGAACGTCATCACCGGGCGGGGCGACCTCCTGGCCCCCCACGTCGATCCTGCCGGGAAGGAACACTTCGAGCTGATGATGGAGAGCAGCACCCACGTGATCGAACTGACGGAGGTCGTCGGCGACCTGATGGAGACGATCGCCGGAAACGACGACCTCTCGGTCGAACCCATCCCTCTCGAGCGGACGATCCGGAACCAGCTGGAGAAGGCCCGGACCCGCTATCCGGACGCCACGTTCGAGTACGAGTCGTGCGCGCCGACCACACGGGTCTACGCGAACGAGATGCTCTCGTCGGTCTTTACGAACCTGTTCAACAACGCCGTCCTCCACAACGACGGCGACCAGCCCGAGGTCCGCATCACCGTCGAGGACCGCGGCGACGCGGTCCGGGTCCACGTCGCGGACGACGGTCCCGGCGTCCCGGCCGATCGACGCGAGGAGATCTTCGGCCGCGGCCGGAAGGGCCTCGAGAGCGAGGGTACCGGCGTCGGTCTCTACCTCGTCGACACGCTGGTCACGGGCTACGGCGGCGACGTCTGGGTCGACGACGCCGATATGGGCGGTGCCGTCTTCACGGTCGAACTCCCGACGGTCACCGACCAGCACGACGCGGCCGCCGACCGATCGGCAACTGTCTCGACGCCGCGCGAGTGAACCCGACGGCGGACGGCCGATACGATCTGCTGTACCGATGTACCGCCGATCGCAAGGGGCGGGTCGGCGACCGGCGGTAATTGACTACAGGAGTCCGTAGAAACGAGACACGGTGGAATCGATCGGCTCGAAACGCGTCGCGATCGACCTACTCGACCAGCGCGGCGAGCGTCTCCTCGAGTGCCCTCGCGGCGGCTTCGACCGCCGAGACGCGGACGTACTCCCGCGGCGAGTGGGCCACGGCACCCTCGTCGTCGGCCAGCACGCCCGGGCCGAAGACGACCGTCGGGGCGTCGGCCGCGAAGTACGAGGCCTCCGTCGCGGCGGTGAACGGGCGGACGTCGCCGCCGGCGGCGTCCGCGAGCAGGTCGACCACCCGTGCCTCGGGATCGGTGTCCCAGGCCTCGAGAAACGGCGTCGGCCGATCCGTGAACCGGAACTCGACGCCGACGTCCTCTGGCACGGCCGCTTCGAGGTGGTCGGTCAGCGCGTCGTGGAACGCGGCGGCCGTCTCGGGCGGGACGCTCCGCCGGTCGAGCGTCAGCGCGCAGTCGGCAGGCACCTGGTTGGTCGACTCGCCGCCCTCGACGACGGTCGGCGTGAGCGTCGCGGACCCGAGTTGCGGGTGCGCCGGCGGCGCGTCCTCGCGATCGTCGAACGTGCGAATCGCTCCGAGTGTCTCTTCGAGCGCCGCGATCGCGTTCGTCCCCGACTGGGGTTCGGCCGCGTGGGCGCTCGCCCCCGAGAGGTGAACCGTCCCCTGGAAGCGCCCCTTCGCGGCCGTACAGACGTCGAGGTCGGTCGGTTCGCCGACGATCACGGCGTCGGCCGCGGCCGTCAGCGACGGCTCGTCGGCGACGAGCGCGTGGGCACCCGTCGAGAGCACCTCCTCGTCGGGCGTGACGGCGAGGGTCACCCGCGCGTCGTCGGGATCGATCGCGAAGAAGGCCGACAGCAGGGCGGCGAGCGGCCCCTTGGCGTCACAGGAGCCGCGGCCGCGGACGATCTCGTCTCCGACCGATCCGTCGTCGCCCTCGTCGCGATCGAACGGCACGTGCGGCGAGACCGTGTCGATGTGCGTGTTCAGGACGACGTGGGTGTCGGCGTCGGCCGGCCCGCGACTCGCGAGGACGTTCCCGGCGTCGTCGACCCGCGGCGTGACGCCGCGGTCCTCGATCGTCTCGCACAGGAACGCCCGCATCGGCCCGACGTCCTCGTTCGAGGGGTGCTGGACGGCCGTCTCGAGGAACTCGATCGGGTCGAACCCGCTCGCGCGAGCGGAGTCGCCCCCGGTCACGGCTCGATCGGCGGTTCGACGGACACCTCGCCGTCGAACTCGTGTTCGACGGGGCCGGCGAGCATCGCCCGCCCGCGATCGTTGAAGCTCACCTGCAGGTCGCCGCCCGGCGGTCGGACCTCGACCGGGTCCGCGTCGGTGTACCCGAGTCGGCGCGCCACGACCGCGATGGCGACCGCGCCGGTGCCACAGGAGTCGGTTTCGCCCTCGACGCCCCGTTCGTAGGTGCGCTGGGAGAAGCCGCCGTCGCCGTCCGGACTGGCCACGGTGACGTTCGTCCCGCGGGGGAAGACGTCCGCGTGGCGGACCGGCGGTGCGACCGTCTCGAGGTCGACGTCGTCCACGTCGTCGACGAACGAGACGGCGTGCGGGACGCCGGTGTTGACCATCGTCACCTCGAGTCCCTCGATCTCCTCCTCGAAGACCCCCTCGTCGGCGTCGACGGGGATCCCGGCGGGGTCGAACGTGAGTTCGGTCATCTCGACGGCGACGCCGTCGTCGGTGCGATCGGCCCGCAGGGTCCCCGCCTGCGTGTCGATCATCACGCTGTCGGTTCCCGTCCGCTGCATGGCCCACTCGGCCGCACAGCGCGCGCCGTTGCCGCACATCGGGGCCGTCTCCCCGTCCGGCTGGACCAGCGTCATCACCACTCGCGGCGGCTGGAACGCCTCCTCGAGCGCGAGAAAGAGGATCCCGTCGGCGCCGACGCCGTCGGTCCGGTCGCACTCGCGTCTGGCGAGTTCGCCCCGATCGGGGACGGTGTGTTCGTCCGCGTCGATGATCAGAAAGTCGTTGCCGGTGCCGTGGTACTTTTCGAATGGAACGGTCATCGTCCTGTCTCCGGATTGCTGTCGCGATCGGATCGCCGTCGATCCGTCTCCAGCCGTGTCACGTCGTCGATCGTTTCCCGGCGGCGCGCGAGTCGGACCTCGTCGCCCTCGAGGACGACCGAGGCGGGCCGCGGCCGGGTGTTGTACTGATTCGCCATCTCGTAGCCGTACGCGCCCGCGTTGCCGATCGCGAGGACGTCGCCGCGTTCGCTCGCGGGCAGTTCGCGGTCCGTACAGAAAACGTCCCCGCTCTCACAGATCGGGCCGGCGATCGTCTGCGGGACCGTCTCGCGCGCGGCGCCGTCGTCGGCCGTCAGGTTCCGGATCGGGTGGTACGAGCCGTACATCGCCGGCCGGGCGAGCGTCGTCATCCCGGCGTCGACGCCGACGACGGTCGTTTCGCGGGCCTCTTTGACCGTGTTGACATCGGTCAGGAGCACGCCCGCGTCGGCGACGACGTAGCGGCCGGGTTCGATCGACAGCGTCGCGTCGATGTCGCCGATCGCATCGCGGGTGGCCTCGGCGACGGCGTCGAGATCGAGGGGGTCCTCGTCCTCGCGGTAGGGGACGCCGAAGCCGCCGCCGACGTCGACGAACTCGAGGTCGCCGACGGCGTCGGCCACGTCCCTCGCGAGGTCGCCCATCCGCGAGACGAACTCCCGGTGGGCGTCCAGCTGCTCGCTCTGTACGCCGGAGCCGACGTGAGCGTGGATCCCGACGACGTCGAATCCCCGATCGGCAGCGTCGGCGAGCACGTCGACCGCCCGCTCGGCCGGGACGCCGAACTTCGCGGCGGCGCCCGTCCGAACCTTCTCGTGGTGGCCGGCCCCGATGCCGGGGTTGACCCGGAGACAGAGCCGCCCGTCGTAGCCGCGGTCGGCGAGGCGATCGATCGTGTCCTCGGCCCCGGCGGTGATCGTCAGGTCGGGGTGGTCCTCCCACGCGTCGACGACGACGTCGAGGTCGCGGGCGGGCGGATTGACGGCCGTGTAGCGGACCGCAGATCCTGGCGCGCCCGCCGCGAGCGCCCGCGTGACTTCGCCCGCGGAGGCGCACTCGAGTCCCGCGCCGGCCTCGTGGATCGTCTCGAGGAGCGTCCCGAGCGCGTTCGCCTTCACCGCGTAGAGGATCTCCGCGTCGGGAAACGCCTGATCGAGTCGCCGATAGTTCTCCCGGACCCGATCGAGGTCGAGGACGTACAGCGGCGAGCCGTTGTCGTCGACGAGGGCCTGCAGTTCTTCGGCGTTCCAGTCGTCGAGACGCCGTACTGCGGGGTTCTCGTTGCTATCGGCGTCGCCGGAATTTGTGTCCGATACTACGCCGTCCGCGGACTGATTCACCATCGTCGGATCTCCGGTCCGACGTGCATCGTGATCCCCCGGATCACTCAATCCCTGAGCACCTCCTCGCGTTCGGTCGCCTCGAGCGTCTCCGTCTCGAGGTCGGTCGCGACGACGGCGGGCTTGTACGCGCCGCCCTCGAAGAGGTCGTGGTCGCTGATCGAGGACTCGACGAACCGGGTGAAGGCGCGCCGATCGGCCGGGAGTTCTCCGTACAGGACCTCCTCCTCGACGAGGTCGTAGACCGGAATCCGCGGTGTCAACAGGGTGTTTTCGCCGACGACGCTGTTCTCGCCCACGACGAAGCCGCTCGTGACGCGACAGCCGGCACCGAGCGAGACGTTGTCCTCGACGATCACGGGCGCGTTCTCGACGGGTTCGAGCACGCCCCCGATCAGCGTGTTCGCGCCGAGTTTGACGTTCGCACCGATCTGGGCGCAGGAACCGACGGTATCGCAGGAGTCCACGAGGGTGCCGTCTCCGACGCGTGCGCCGATGTTGACGAAGGCCGGACTCATCAGGATACAGTCCGACCCGACGTGGGCCCCGCGGCGAACGACGGTGCCGTCCGGGGTGTTTCGGCTCCCGCGATCGCTGTACGCGTCCGTCTCCGCCAGCGGCAGGACGTCGTTGTACGTGACGCCGCCGTGCTCGTACTGGCCGATCGATCGCAGGCCGAAGTTGAGCAGGATACCCTGCTTGACCCACTCGTTGGCCTCCCACGCGTTACCGTGCTTCTCGGCGGCGCGGATCTCGCCGGCCTCGAGGGCGTCGAGGAACGCGTCGAGCGTGGCGTACTCGTCCTCGCCGGCCGAGTCGGCGCCGACGTCGCCGTCGTCGTATCTCGTCCAGAGGTGTTCGATTTCGTCCTGTAGTGCACTCATTCGTCGATCACGTCCGCAAACTCGTAGCGGCCCGCCTTCCGTCCTGCGATCCAGACCGCCGCGTCGACGGCCCCGGCGGCGAAGACGCCCCGATCCTCGGCGCGATGGGTGAGCCGGACCTCCTCGTGGTTGCCCGCGATGACGACCTCGTGTTCGCCGGTCACGTCGCCGGCACGGAGCGCGTGGACGCCGATTTCGGCCCCCTCGCGCGGGTCCTCGCCCTCGCGGCCGTGCGTACGGCCATCGAAGTCGCCGCTGGCTTCGATCTCGGAGAGCAGCCGCTTCGCGGTGCCGCTCGGGGCGTCCCGCTTCGCGTTGTGGTGGGTCTCGACCAGTTCCACGTCGTAGCCCGGCAGGTTCCCCACTGCCTCGCCGACGACGTTCAGCAGGGCCTGTACCCCCCGGGCGAAGTTCGGCGCGTCGAGGACGGGGACGTCCTCGCTCGCCGCCTCGAGCGCCGCGTTCTGGTCGTCGTCGAAGCCGGTCGTCCCCGTGACGAAGGCGATGCCCGCCGCCACACAGGTTTCGGCGTAGTCGATCGCCGACGCCGGTCCCGTGAAGTCGATCACGACGGTCGGCTCTCGATCGGCGACCAGCGACTCGAACTCGGCGGCGGGTTCGACGTCGACGCCGTCTACCGTCTCGTCGTCCGGGTCCCGGTTGACCGCGAGGACGACCTCACAGTCCGCGTGGTCGTCGGCCGCGGCGATGACTTCCCGGCCCATGCGGCCCGTCGCGCCGGTGACGCCGATGCGGACCGTCATCGATCACCCTCTGGCGCGTCCGCGACTGCGGTCGAGTCGCGATCGAGGTCGGCGAGGACCGCCTCGAGGTCGGCGCGGTACTCGTCGGCCAGTCGCGTGAGCGGCGGCCGCAGTCGAGCGGGGCCGTAGCCGCGGATCTCCATCGCTTCCTTGACTGGGATCGGGTTGGTCTCGACGAACAGCGCTCTGAAGAGCGGCCCGAGTTCGTGGTGCAGCCGACGGGCGCGCTCGTAGTCACCGTCCAGCGCCGCACCGACCATCGCGCAGGTCCGCTCGGGTTCGATGTTCGCGGCGACGCTGATCGTCCCGGTTCCGCCGACGGAGACGGTCGGAAGCGTGAGCGCGTCGTCGCCCGACAGCACCGCGAACTCCTCGTCGGTCGTCCGCTCTGCGATCTCGCCGATCTGGCCGAGATCGCCGCTTGCGGCCTTGTATCCCGCGATGTTTTCGTGGCTCGCCAGTTCGACGGCCGTGTCGGGTTCGATGTTCTGGCCCGTTCGCGACGGGACGTTGTAGACGATCTGTGGCAGGTCGACGGCGTCGGCGATCGTCCGGTAGTGCTCGACGAGTCCGCGCTGTTCGGGCTTGTTGTAGTACGGCGAGATCAGCAAGAGCCCGTCGGCACCGGCCTCGGCGGCGCGTTCGGACAGTTCCAGCGCCTCGCGAGTGTTGTTCGAACCGGTGCCCGCGATGACCGGCACGTCGTCGACGGCCTCGATGACGGCCTCGACGACGCGGACGTGTTCGTCGTGGGTCAGCGTCGCGGATTCGCCCGTGGAGCCGACGGGGACGAGCCCGTCGACGCCGGCCGCCTCGAGACGCTGGGCGTCGGCCTGCAGTGTTTCGAAGTCGATCCGTTCGTCCTCGTCGAAGGGCGTGCACATCGCCGGAAAGACGCCCGAAAGGTCGATATCTGAGCTCATGTGTGTCGTAGTCGGTCTGGTGTGTGTCGGTCTGCGGTCGTGGAGTAGTTAGTGATCGATCGTGCGTGCTCGAACCGTGCCCGGGACGGGGGTGCCACTCCCGCCGCGAGCACACTCACACGCGTTTCCGTTTCGAAAAACGAGGGGCGGCGCCGCTCACGACGCGATCGACGGTCGAGTGAGCGGCGCGGCGCATGTGTGACACAACCGGGTTCGACTGACTTAGCCGTTGTGACTTGGCTCAACTCTTGCCACGATCGATGAATGTCGCGTCCCGGTCGCCCGTGGATGGCGCGCTCACGTCCACCCGGCGATCGGGTTCGCCGGCGCTCGTGTCACCAGATACCATGAAATTCCGCGCAATTTATACCCGACGCGAACCGTTCGTTCGTATATGACTGACTTCGGCTTGAAAGTGCGAATGGCGGTCGTCGGATCGATCCTGTTCGCGTTCTACATGCTGGTCGGCGCGTTCGGGCTGGCGATGTTCGGCATCGGCGCGTGGCCGCTGGTCCTGCTCGGTCTCCTCGTCCTCCCGTTCATCCAGTACAAGATCGGCGTCTGGTCCGCGACCAGGCGCGCCGAGGAGATGCCCGAGGAGGGCCAGTACCGGGATATCCATCAGATGACCGAGTCCCTCTCCCGGGACATGGGTATCGAGAAACCCACGCTGATGGTCATGGACATGGGCGTCCCGAACGCCTTCGCGACCGGCCGGAAGGGCAACGGCGTCGTCGTCGTCTCGACGGAACTCGTCCGGCTCCTCCAGCGCGACGAACTCGAGGGCGTGATCGCCCACGAACTCGCCCACATCAAGAACCGCGACGTCCTCGCGATGGTCGTCGGCAGTTCCATCGCGATGATGGTCGGCTGGGTCGCCTACATGGTCTACATCATGAGCAACGAGCGCGGAATCGGCAGCATCATCGTCGGGATGGTCATCTCCAACATCGCACAGATGCTCGTGATGGTCTTCGTGCTCGCCATCTCGCGGTACCGCGAGTACGTCGCCGACGACGACGCACGCCAGTACATCGGCAGCGGCGACCCGCTCGCACGCGCACTCGAGAAGATCTCGGAGGGTGCCGAGGGCCGGGAGTCGGCGGTCGACGACAGCGTGAGCGCGCTGTGTATCTTCAACACGAACCGGAGCCTCCTGGCGCAGCTGTTCGCCACCCACCCGCCGACCGAGAAGCGGATCGAAAAGCTCCGCAGCTGAGATCGGCCGCGGTCACGGATTCTCGCGGCTGACCCCGTTTCCCGGTTCCAGTCTCGCGTCCGTGAGCCACCGGACGGTCTGCCCATCCAGGGCGTGTGGACGGTCCCGATCGATCGAACTGTTCTGGGCGATCGAACCCCCCGATCTTCTCCGCGAACCGGGCCAACTCGAGGGAAGCGGTTTTTACGATCGCCCGTCACGGCTAGACTATGACCGAGATTCATCCAGGCCAGCGCGTCGCCGTCCTCGTCGACGCCCAGAACCTCTATCACACGGCCCAGAGCCTCCACAGCCGCAACATCGACTACTCCGCACTGCTCGACAAGGCGGTCCAGGACCGCCAGTTGACGCGTGCGATCGCCTACGTCATCCGGGCCGATTCCCCGGAAGAGGAGAGCTTCTTCGAGGCCCTGGTTGACATCGGCTTCGAGACGAAGATCAAGGACATCAAGACGTTCGCCGACGGTTCGAAGAAGGCCGACTGGGACGTCGGGATGAGCCTCGACGCGGTGACGCTCGCCAACCACGTCGACACGGTCGTGCTCTGTACCGGCGACGGGGACTTCTCGCGGCTCTGTTCGCACCTGCGCCACGAGGGCGTTCGCGTCGAGGTGATGGCCTTCGAGTCCTCGACCGCGGAGGAACTGATCGCGGAGGCAGAATCCTTCCTCGACCTCGGCGAACGCCACGAAACCTTCCTCCTCTGAGACGGTCTGCTGTACCCGGTGGGACCGCAGTTCGGTCGCGGTTGCACCGGAACTGACCGACAGAAGTCCGCACGAGCGCCGCTGGATCGCTACTTGTTCGCCGGCCGATCGCCGTTCGCCACGCCGACGAGCAACGCGCCCGCCGAGACGACGAGCGTCGCACCCGTCAGCGCATAGACGAGGACGGGCGACTCGACCACGGCTGGCCCGACGAACGTCAGGGAACTCACCACGAGGAGGGCCACCCCGAGGGAGATCTGCGTGAGATCCATCTCAGCACCCGAGTACCGGGCCGGCGTATATAACGTTCGTGATGACAGTCCGCCTGTGGGTACTGTCCTCACGATCGACAGCTGGTCCGGCTACAGTGTGATGGCAGTGCTACCAGTCGTTGACGCGACGATCCCGCCACACGCAGTCGAAGGGCTTTCGACGGCCCGCGCCGAACGGGAACCGATGACCGATCCAGCCGACGGGAGCGCGGGTCTGGCCCAGCTCCGGACGATCGCGGACTACCAGTTCGGTGCCGGCGCGGGACGAGCGCTGTTCCCGCCCGACGAGTCGTTGAGGATCAAGCGGACCTCCTCGGGCCGGCCCCAGCAGGTCCACGGCGTGGACGGTCGGATCGTCTCGTTCGGGATCGACGGCCGGTTCACGCTCGGCATCGACGGCGGTCGCCGACTGGATGCGGCCCTCGAGGAACCGGCCTACCGCGTCGTCGTCGACGACGAGAGCGAACCCTTCGTCCGCGACGAGAAGAACGTCTTCGCGAAGTTCGTCGTCGACGCCGGCCCGGAGATCCGGCCGGGCGACGAAGTGGTGGTCACCCACGAGCGCGGCGAGGTGCTCGCGGTCGGCCGCGCGGAACTCGACGCGGCGGCGATCGCGGACTTCGACACCGGGATGGCCGTGAACGTTCGCGAAGGTGCGCCCGCTGAGCACTGACGGCGGCGCCTCGGCTGTCCGATTCTATCGGCTCGAAGCGATCGTGAACCCGATGCTCGATCGACCGCGCGCCGCTCTCCCGAAAGACAAAGTAAAAGGCCGCGGGTGGCGACGTCACGAGTATGTTTGGAGGAGGCGGCGGACTCAATCCGCGCAAGATGGAACAGATGATGGAGCAGATGGGCATCGACGTCGAGGACATCGACGCCGAGGAGGTCATCATCCGGACCGACGAGTACGACCTCGTGTTTGGGGACGCCGAAGTCACGAAGATGGACGCTCGCGGACAGGAGACCTACCAGGTCATCGGCTCGCCGGAACAGGTCGAGTCGGGCACGGCCGGCGGCGACGCTGACGCCGGTGGCGACGCCGGGCCGTCGATCCCGGACGAGGACGTCGAACTCGTCGCCGGTCGCGCCGGCGTCAGCGAGGACGAGGCCCGCGAGGCGCTCGAGGCGAACGACGGCGACCTCGCCGCCGCAGTCGAGTCCCTCGAGTGACCCACGCGTGAGTCAGCCGGTCCTGCTGGTCCGCGGCGATCGCGAGTACCTCGTCGAACCCGGCACGGAGAAAGGCACCGACCTCGGGGTCCTCGAGATTCCCGCCGACGTCGACCCCGGCGACACGATCGAGACGCATCTCGGGAACGAGTTCCGGGTACGCCGACTCCGGGGACCGGACCTGTTCCACCACTTCGAGCGGACCGGCGCGCCGATGGTCCCGCGCGACGTCGGCCTGGTGATCGGCGAAACCGGCGTCTCGCGGGGCGATCGCATCCTCGACGCGGGGACCGGGACGGGCGTCCTCGCGGCGTCGATGGCCCGGGCCGGCGCGTCGGTCGTGACCTACGAACAGGATCCCGACTTCGCCGACGTCGCCCGCGAGAACATGGCGCTGGGCGGCGTCGCCGACGCCGTCGACGTCCGGACCGGCGACGTCACCGACGACGTGGACGACCTCGAGCCCTCGTCGTTCGACGTGGTCACGCTCGACACCGCGGACGCGCCCGCGATGGTCGCTCGCACGCCCGAGTTGCTCGTCGAGGGCGGGTTCGTCGCGGTCTACAGCCCGTTCGTCGAGTCGACCCGGGAGGTCGCCCGGACGGCACGCGAGGCGGGCCTGTCGAACGTCCGGACCCGCGAGACGATCCAGCGGGAGATGGACTTCGACGATCGCGGCTCGCGGCCGTCGACGGCTCCCGTCGGCCACACGGGCTACCTGACGATCGCCCGGAACGAGTAGAGTAGCAACTGAAACGAGTTACACATTGATCGCAAAGCCGTCCTGCGATCAGGTGTGCAGTGACGTTCAGTTGCTACTATAGCCGGCCCCGGCGATCGCACTGCGAACCCGGCTCCGGGCCGCTACGTACCAAACACTGTTGGCACTGTCTCTTTACTGTTCCCTGTCCAACAGACGAGTGCCGTTCGAGAACGGCACACTGCCATCCAGTCCAGTGACCCTGCCACCAACGGACCCCCATACGGTCTGCTGTAACGACGTACCGGCGCAACCGCGATCCCCCCTGCGGTTGCACCGGGACTGGCTCCCAGCAGCCCGTACAGTGGGTGCGCCGAGTCCCACCAGCCACCCCGTCGTGCCGCCGGGAGTCGACGCTGGCACCCCGTCACTTCCGGCGATCCACCGTTTTCAGCGTCCGGCGATCCGCGGTCTCGGGCCGATCGGTCGCCCGATCACCCCCGGGGCGGCCGCTTCGCACGCGATCGGCTTTTCGATCCGACTCAGTTGTCGTCTTCGCGCCACTTGTGCTCGCACTCAGAACAGATGAAAAAGCGCGTCTCGGACTCGTCGGCCGAGCGGATCTGTTGCATGTACCAGTAGGCCCGATCGTTCCCGCACTCGGGGCAGTGGGCGTCGGTTTCGGGCAGCGACGTCTCCTCCGAGGACTCGATGATCTCGCTCGCCTCCTGGTCTTCCGTGATCGTGTACTCGGCGGCGTCGCCTTTCGGCTTCGTGAAGCCGCAACTCCCACACTCCCAGATGCCGTCCTCCGCTTTCATCATCGAACCGCATTCGTCGCAGAATTCCATCGTTGTCCGGGCTACGTCGGTCGAGCGACTTAAGCGGCCCGTTTGGGTCGTGCGCGTGGGTCGATCGAAGTCGGGCAGTCACGTCGCCGGATCCCCAACCGAACCGACGTCGGTCCGGTCCGTTTCGGACCGGTCTTCCTCCCGCTGGTCGGCGACGCGATCGGCGAACTCGTCGAGCGTGTGCTCGGATCTGGCGTGGGGGCGCTCGCCCTCCGGGTCGGCCAGGATCGGGAGGATCATCCGGACGAACGTCACGATGAACAGCATCAGGAACGGCCCGAGGAAGATGCCCGACCAGCCGAACAGCGGGGGACCGAAGAGGTACGCGAACATGACCAGCCCGGTGTCGAGCAGTCGTCCGGAGAGGTACGGTCGGATGTACGTCCGGACGAGGTTGTCGAACGCGACGATCATGACCGCGAGGAACACCAGCGGGACCCAGAGGAGACGCGGATCGACGGCGATCGCCTGGACGGAGAGGACAGCGGCGATCGTGGCGTAGACGATCGACCGCCCGACGAGCGGGACGAGCGTAAAGAGGCCGGTGACGACGGCGAACAGCACCGCGGAGGGGATCGCGATCCCTGCCGGCGCGGCGAGGTTGAACACCGCGTAGATGAGCGCCGAGAGGATGATGACCGCGAAGATCGTCATCGTGTAGCCGAAGTAGACCGAACCCAGTCCGCGATCGACGGCCGAGAGGTACGCCGACGCGAGGCTGTCCTCGCCGAAGACGTTCGCTTCGAACCAGACGGCGATGTCGCGGTCGCTGATCAGCAGGAAGAACGCGATCAACAGCGAGATGAACGCGTTGAACAGCACCGCGCCGATCGCACCGACCACGCCGCCGACCGTTCCCAGCAGGTTCTGGACGGACGGTTCCTGGACCAGTACCAGCGTCGTGTCGTACACCTCCGAGGGCGTGTTCGGGAGATCCGAGACCGGGACCGGTAACTGCGTGGCGATCCTGTCGACCGGCACGTTCGAGACCGCCGTCACGAGTTGGCCGAGGGCGACGAGCAGGAGTACTCCGGCCACCAGGACGATCGGGACGATGATCAGGAGCAGCGTCAGGGCCGCGACGAGCGTCGGCGAGTCGATGCGCCGTTCGAGTCGCCGGGTGATGGGCCGGGCGACGTAGTAGATGAACAGTCCGAAGACGAGCCACGGGAGGTACTGGGAGACGGCGAGACCCAGCACGGCCAGCAACGCGGCCCCCAGAATCCACCAGCCGAGATTTTCGCGCGCCGCCCAGATGCGGACGTTTCGAACCGGCGTCTCGGTTTCATTCATGGGTAATGATACCACACGGAGGGTATTAACGAACGTGTCTGTTCGGGATGAATTACCGGAATTCGGGCGGTCAGGCGGTGAAAACGCCCGAATCGCGTTGCTCTCTGGCGGTCACGATACCGGATCCGGAGTTAGCCCTCACCCTCGGACTGGAACGGTTCGCCGACCGCCTCGCGGGGTAACACGTTGTTGAGTTCCGACCCGAGGTCGGCGGCCGACTCGAACCGATCGCTGGTGCTCTTCGCGACGAGGTTGCCCAGATTTCGCTCCCCATCGGCGAGCAACAGCGTGACGTCCGCCAGTTCGTTCGATGCGCCCTCGCGGCTGATGGGGTACTCGAGCGTCTCGAGCGTCGATTCGATTTCGCTGAGTTTGACTTCTCTCGCCATGCACGGCGGTACGCTTGCTGTTGGCTTGTACCCCGCTTCTGCCGGCCCTGACTGTAGGGTGGAGTGACATTTCGGTTCGAAACCATAATCGGGATGGATCACGGAGTGGTGACTCGATGCGGGACCTCGCAGGTCGGGTTATCGCCGGGTTCACCGTCGACCGACGAGTGCTCGCACTGTCGTTCGCCCGGATGGCCGACGGTGTCGGCAACTCGTTTCTGATCATCGTGATCCCGCTGTACGTCGCGAGCGACCTCGTCAGCGGCGCGACGTTCGGCCTGGGCGAGTCGATGATCATCGGTGTCATCCTCTCGATCTTCGGCTTTCTCAACAGTTCGTTCCAGCCCCTGACCGGCCGGTTCTCCGATCGCGTCGGGAAGCGCAAGGCGTTCATCCTCGTCGGGCTCGGGGGGCTCACGATCACCAATCTCGCCTACGTCGTCGCCGAGTCGTACGTCTCGTTGCTGGTCATTCGCGGGCTCCAGGGGATCAGCGTCGCGTTCATCATCCCCACGTCGGTCGCGCTGGTCAACGAACTCTCGACGACCGGCGCGCGCGGCGGGAGCATGGGTGTCTACAACACCTTTCGGCTGGTCGGCTTCGGCGCCGGTCCCGTGGTGGCCGGCGCGGTCGTCAACGCCGGTCCGTACGCGATCGGCGGCCTCTCGATCGACGGCTTCGACGCGGCTTTCTACGTCGCCGCGATCACGGCCGCGCTCAGTTCCCTGCTGGTGACGGCGCTCATCACCGATCCCGCCTCGACGCAGGCGAACGCCGGCGCGGACCTCTCGATCGACGTCTTCGACTCCTCGGGGACCCACCTGTTCGACCCCATCTTCACGCTCGGGGTCGCCTCGCTGTTCATGGCGACGGCGATCGCGCTGTTCGCGACGATCCAGCCGCAGGTCAACGCCCGCCTCGATCAGGGTTCGGGCTGGTTCGGCCTCCAGTTCGCGGCGTTCATCTTCGCCCAGGTCCTGCTCCAGACGCCGATCGGGCGTGCCTGTGACGTGTACGGGCGGCGACCGTTCGTCGTCGGCGGCATGGTCCTGTTGATCCCGACGACGCTCGTTCAGGGGCTCGTCTGGACCCCGGAGGCGATGTTCGCCGCGCGTCTCTTCCAGGGGATCGCGGGCGCGATGGTGTTCGCACCGGCCCTCGCGCTGGCCGGCGATCTCGCGGGCGAGGGTGAGTCCGGGTCGAAACTCTCGGTGCTGACGATGGCCTTCGGCTTCGGGATCGCGATCGGCCCGCTCTCCTCGGGCGCGCTGATCGGCTTCGGCTTCCCGGTCCCGTTCGCGTTCGGGACCCTCCTCGCCGTCCTCGGCGCGATCATGGTCTACACGCAGATCGAGGAGACCCTCGAGACGACCGCACCGGTGCCGGTGGTCGGGAACGACTGATCGCGTGCCCGACGGCGTCGTCCCGGTCGCCCCACCGACGCCGGGACGCAACGCAAAAGTACCGGATCCGCATACGCTTCGACGATGACGCTCTCGGAGGAGGCCAGAGATCGGCTGGCCGACGTGGTCGAACTCCAGCCGACGAAGAACTCGGAGCTACAGGAACGGTGGGGAATGGACAGCGGCAGCGAGGTCCACCACTACCTCGAGAACGAACTGGGCGACTACTACTTCCGGGACGACAACAGCCTGATCCGCGCGACGAGCGAGGCCGCGGACCTCGTCGACGTCGAACCGGGAATCGAGAGCGACCCCGAGGACGACGGGGTCCCCTCCCGGATCCGCGTCCCCGAACTCCACGCACGGATCGTCGCGGTACTGGCCGGCCCCGAGGAGGAGTCGGAAAGCGTCGTCTCGGTCCTGCACAAACTCCGGGACGAGTACGACGTCGATTCCGACGCCGAGGACGTCCGATCGGGCCTGCAGAGCCTCCGCCGCAAGGGCGTCGTCGAGGTCGAGTACCGGACCGTCCCCACGTTCCGGCTGGCGGTCGAGCGCGAGGCGCTCGAGGTCGACGTCTCCGAGTGAACGTCGCGGACTCTCGTTCTCCTGCCCTGGCGTCCGCGTGCCGGCTACTGGCCCGGCCGCCGTCGCCGCCGTCGATCCTCGAGCAACTGCCGACATCGCGACCCCGGTCCGCCCTCGATCGGCCACCCTCGCGTTCGCCACGCGGGCGGTTCCGGTTCGAACTCGGGACAGGAGCCGGCACACGCCGCGGCGGTCTGACAGCCCCCCTGCGCACCGCAGTAGGGCACTAGCTGGTTCCCGGGCCGGGAGCGCAACTCGAAGTGCCGGCAGTCGGGACGCATCGTCTCGACGAACGATCGCCATCCCCGCTCGTAGGCCCGTTCGGCGATCGCGAGGCGTTTCGCGGCCTTCGCGTCCCGATCGACGTACTCGAAGCGGGCGGCGGAGCCGTCCCGCCGGCCGCCCTCGGGCCGCTCTTCGATCCGCGTCCCCGGATCGTCGACGGCGAGCGATCGGGGATACCAGGCGACCTCGGCCGACAGCGTCTCCGGATCGAGCACGAGGACGCCGGCCTCGATCGGGAGGTCCTCGAACAGGATCGGCTCGACGCGCTCGTCCGTCCGCCGGGTCGCGACCCAGACCTCGTCGGCCAGCCCCATCGCGACGTCGTACTCGAGCTGGCTCCCGAGGACGCGGGCCGCGCTCCTGTCGAGGTCGGGCTTGTTCTCGATCGCGACGATCCGCTCGATCCAGTCGGGATAGGGCCACTTCCGGCGGATCTGGATGCGGTTCCCGTCCCGACGGGTCTCGACGATTCCGCGGTCGTCGGCGCGGTGGATCGCCTCGCGAACGTATCGCCACGGGTAGCCCGGATGCGGAAGCGCGTCGCGGTAGTAGGCCCACTCGTCGGGTGCGTTCCGGACGACGTGGAGGAGGTCGCTATCCAGCCGATCGGGGCCGAACCGGGCACGTTGCTCGAGTCCGACGGGATCACATTCGAGAACGATCGTGTCCCACCGCCGCCGTTTCGTCCCGAGTTGCCGGGCGACGACGATCGGCCCTGTGTCGCGTCCCTCCCCGATCGGCGGCCACGCTCGTTCGACCCACCGGCAGGTGCGCAGTTCGAACGCGAACTCGCTGTCGGGAGGGGTGGGATCGGTCACGGCGCGATCGACGGCGTCCGGTAGGTGATCGACGATAAAGGCCGCTGCGGTTCGATCGACGGTCGATTCGGCAAAACGAGTTCCGAGCGTACGCTCCGATCCGGGTCAGACGCCGACGGGCTGACCGGCACCGTGCGTGCTGGCACCGCCGTTGCTTTTCTCGAACGCGAGGCCGAACATCCGGAAGATCGAGATGTACGCGTAGAAGCTGACGAACGGCACCAGCAGGAGACCGATGACGGTGATGCCGAGGATGAACCCGACGATATTCAGCGCGACGCCGACGACGAACGGCATCAGGATTGCGACCACGTAGTCGCTGCTGAGCAGGACGGGCTTGAGCGCGTCGAAGTCGAACGCCGCGCCAAGGGTCCCCTCGCTGGCGAAGTTGGCCAGCGCGGCCGGCACGAGGTAGTAGATCACGAACATGAGCGGGACGATCAGCAGCATCGTCATGAGGCCGACGCCAGCGAGGAGTCCACCGCCGTCGCCCCCTATGGCGCCGCCGGCACCGATCAACCCGAAGACGACGAACAGGTACGCCACGGTCGGGACCACGGAGTACACGAAGGCGATAACCGTCGCTTTCAATCCGTCGACGAAGAGTTCGCCCCACTCGTCGAACTCCGGCGGGTCTTCGGAACCGCCGATCGTCCGTTCGAGGACCCGGACGTAGTACCCCATGATGAGGAACGCCGGTATCAGCAGAACCGATAGTGCTGTCAGCACGCCACCGATGAGGATTCGTCCGATCCAGTCGCCGCGCATTGGGTACGAGAGGCTATCTTCTAGCATAATCTTACAGTTCAGTAATCGTATATTCATCGTTTGCTGGTAAATGCTTCGGCCGCCTGGTCGATCGAGTCACGGAATTCGCGCCGAGGTGAGCGACAGCGGTGTGCCGATCGGGGCGAACCGTGTTCGATACCCGTCGGTAGCGAACGGGTTCTGCGGACGTGGTCGGGGGCCGGCGGCGTCACGGTCTGCGGGCCGAGACCGTCGAGACGACCGTGCTGGCCGGGCTCAGACCTCGTTTTCCTCCTCGAGTTCGTCGAGGAACTCGTGGGCGTCCTCCAGGATTTCCCGTGGTCCGTCCTGCGTGACGGTGTTTACTGCCTGTTCGTAGTCGCGCCACTGGAGGTCGCGATGTTCGTTGGACAGTTCCGCGCTGGCCTCGAAGGACTTCGCGACGAAGAGGTGAACGGTTTTGTGGATCGTTTTCCCGTTCGCCTCGAAGACGTAGTCGTAGTCCTTGCGAAAGCCGTCGAGTAGCCGGAACTGTTCGATACCTGCCTCTTCCTTTACTTCGCGGATCGCCGTCTGTTGTAGCTCTTCATCTCCTTCGACACCGCCCTTGGGAAACTCCCAGTCACCTGGGCGGCTCTTGAGTAGAAGATACTCGCGCCGGCCCCGCGTATCGCGGAAGAGGATTGCGCCTGCGCTCGTAGCTTCGACTGCCATTACCCAAAATAACGGGTGCGTCGTTAAGAGAATATCGGACTGTTCGTCCAGCGGAGACGTATCTCAGCAGGTTTTTACCCGCTGGCCGTAGACGTTCCCACAGCACCAGCCATGACCTTCGTCACCCGTCTCACGCTCCAGAGCGGCGATAGAGCCGCCCTCGATGCGATCGTCGACGACATCAAATCGACGGCCGAGCGCAAGGGGGCCGCGCTGAAAGGGCCCCACTCGCATCCGCCGGAAAAACTCTCGGTTCCCCAGCACGCTCGGCTCCACGGCGACGACGATCGGCGGTTCTCCTCGTGGGACTACACGGTCTTCACGCGGGAACTCGAGATCCACGGCCACGACAACCTCGCGCGAAACGTCGCCGAACAGAATTTCCCTGACTCGGTCCACATCGAGGCCGAGGTCGAACAGATCCACGGCGTCGGCCGCGGGAACTGAACGGGAGAGGCAGACCGGTCTCGGTGCCGATACTTATTGGTGGGCCGCCGATCTCTCTCCGGGTATGACCGACTCCGATCTCGTAACCCTTCGCCGTGACCTGCATCGCAAACCGGAACCCGCCTGGCGGGAGTTCTACACGACTGCCCGGATCGTCGAGGAGCTCCAGTCCCGCGTCGATCTGGACGCTCTCCACGTCGGCCCGGACGCGATCGTCGCCGACCAGCGGATGGGCGTCCCCGACGCCGCGGAACTGGCCGCCTGGCACGATCGGGCCCGGGAGGCGGGCGCCGATCCGGACCTGCTGGACGACCTGGAAGGCGGTCACACGGGTGCCGTCGCGGTCGTAGAGCGCGGCGAGGGACCGACCGTCGGCCTCCGGGTCGACATCGACGGCCTCCCGCGTCCCGAGAGCGACGACCCCGACCACGCGCCCGCCGCGGCGGGCTTTCGGTCCGAACACGAGGGAGCGATGCACGCCTGCGGGCACGACGCCCACGCGACGATCGGGATCGGCGTCCTCGAGCGGATCGCCGAGAGTGGTGAGGGACTCGACGGGTCGCGATCCTCGTCGGAACAGGGTTCCGACGGTGATTTTGCGGGGACGCTGAAGGTGTTCTTCCAGCCGGCCGAGGAGGTCATCGGCGGCGGCAAGTCGATGGCCAAAAGCGAGCACCTCGCGGACGTCGACTACCTGCTGGCGCTCCACATCGGCCTCGACCACCCCACCGGCGAGATCGTCGCGGGAATCGACGGCTTCCTCGCCGTGCGCCACCTCGACGCGACGATCACGGGCGAATCGGCCCACGCGGGCGGCCACCCCGAACAGGGACGCAACGCCGTTCAGGCGATGGCGACCGCGGTCGGGAACCTCTACGGTATCCCCCGGCACAACGACGGCGCGACGCGGGTCAACGCGGGCGTCGTCGAGGCCGGCAGTGCATCGAACGTCATCCCCGAAGAAGCGTACATGCAGGTCGAAGTCCGCGGCGAGACGACCGACCTGATGGAGTACATGACCGAAAACGCCGAGCGCGTCCTCCGATCCGCCGCCGAGATGCACGAGTGTGACGTCGAAACCGAGATCGGCGCGGAAGCGCCGAGCGCGACGAGCGACGAGGAACTGGTATCGATCGTCGCCGACGCGGCCGGACGCGTGGACGGGGTCGAGAACGTCCTCGAGCGCGATCGACTCGGCGGGAGCGAGGACGCGACCTACCTGATGCGGGAGGTCCAGCAAAACGGCGGCCTGGCCTGCTACGTCGGCGTCGGCACCGACCATCCCGGCGGCCACCACACCGCGACGTTCGACGTCGACGAGGACAGTATCGGTCACGGGATCGAGACGATCGCCGGCGCGATCGAACGGATCGCTCGCGATCAGCCGTAACGTCGAGGCCGCTGCGGTCGGTGCGGACTATAGTAGCGACTGAAACGATTTACACACTGATCGCAACGCTGTCCTGCGATCAGGTATGCATTGACTTTTAGTTGCTACTATGTTCGTCGCCGTGGGCGTCCGAAACGACTTCGAGATCGAACGCCTCGTCGACGGGTGCCGCTCCGGGTTCGAGGTAGCCGACGGCGAACGCGGAGTAGACGCCGCCGGCCTCCGTGGCGACGTCGAACGTCGCGACGACGTCGCCGTCGTTGCCGTCGGTCGCGGGACGCACTTCGAGGGTGTACTCGCCGGCTTCGACCTCGACCGTGGCGGCGTCGCCGAAGGCGGCGTCCTCGAACAGGACCGTCTCGCCGTCGCCGACGGTGACGTCGACCGCGGGCGCGTCGGGGGACGCGTGGACGAGTCGGACGCGAGCCATCTCGCCCGGGTCGCTCAGGTCGTCCTCGAACACGGCGACCTCGAACGGCTGGTTCCCCTCGGCGAGTTCGCCGATCGCGGCGACGGTGACCGCACCCGCCGTCACCTCGAGGTCCTCGTCGAAGACGACTGTATTGGGGTCGCCGGCAGCCGTGATCATCACGCCGTACGTGCCGGGATCGAGTTCGAGGTAGTCGCTGACGTCCCGGAAGGGAACGTCCTCGAGTACCGGTTCGTCGTCGACGTAGACGTCGACGTTCGGCGCGTCCGGCGAGAGGTGCGCGACGCGGACGTGGGCGGGGTCGTCCCCCATCGCTTCGTCGTCGCCCATCTCGTCGTCCGCACCGTCGTTCATGTCGTCATCCGTGCCGTCGTCCATATCGCCGCCCATTTCGTCGTTGCCGTCGTCGCCGCCGAGACAGCCAGCCACGAGCGCGATACCGGTTCCGCCCGCGATCGACAGGACACGACGCCTGGAATGCTTGTGAGACATCGTCAGCATTTTGAACAGTAACTCAAATGTGAGATGCCCCTAACAGAGAAGGGGTTCTTCGATCGAACCCGACAGGTTGCCCGGAAACCCGCGGCTGTGGCCGGCGTTCCGCGAGTCCGATCGGTCCCTCGAACGGCTGTGGACGTGCAGGAGCGCGGCGAAACCGGTCGCCGTCAGTACTTCGGATCGGCGCCGGTCGTCTCGTAGACCGATTCCATCAGATCGTCGCGGCGGCGCTGCCAGCTCTCGAGTGCGCCCGGGTGGGAGGGGTAGTTCTCGTAGTGTGCCAGCAGTTCGTCGGCGCGGCGTTTCGTCCGGTAGAGGTTCCAGATCGTCCCCCAGTGGCCGCGGCTCTTGAGCAGGGCCTCGAGTTTGAGCTTCAGGCCGATGTTCGTACTTCCCGAGTACAGCGCCTCGGCGAGTTTGTCGCCCGGCATCGCGGCGAGCAGTCCCATCAGGTCGTCGACGTCGACGGCCGTCGAGAGGATGTTGTAGACGTCGAGCGCGGCGTAGCGGCCCCCGAAGTGGTCCATCACGCGCTCGTTGTATTCCCAGAACGCCGCTTCGCTGTAATCGTCGGTTTCGAGGGCCTCGATCGCCGCCTCGGCGGCGTAGGTTGCGGCGTAGGCGGCGCCGGCGATGCCGCCGCCGGTGGTCGGGTTCACGTGACCAGCGGCGTCCCCGATGGCCATGTAGCCGGGGTGGACCGCGGAGTCGTACGGCCGGCGGGTGGGCAGTGCGGCCCCGAGTTTGTCCTCGACCTCCGCGCCGGCGAACTCCGGCCGGTTCTGGAGGTCGCGCTTGAGGTCGTCGACGAGTTCCATCGGCTCCTCGGTCATCTGGAAGCCGAGTCCGGCGTTGATCTCCGTCTCGGTGCGCGGGAAGTACCAGAGGTAGCCCGCGGCGCGCTCGGTCGGCTTGAACACCAGCGCGTCCGACCACTCGACCGGTTCGTCGACGTGGACGATCTCCCGGTAGGCCGAACAGAAGTGCGTGTAGTCGACGTTCGTGTCGAACGTCGAGTCCGAGAAGTCGACGTTGTCCTGGAGCACCGACAGCGACCCGGCCGCGTCGATCACGACGTCAGCCTCGTACGTGTGGGGGGTGCCCTTGCGAATCGCCTCGACGCCGGTCACCCGTCCGTCGTCGGCCTGAACGACGTTCTTGACGACGGTGTCGTAGTGGAACGTTGTTCCGGCGTCGCCCGCACCATCGATGATCCGCCGGCCGTACTCCCAGCGATCGATGACCGCCAGTTCGCCGGGGACCGGAATCTCGAGGACGGTGTCCTCCTGCGGAATCTCGAACCGCCCGTGATCGACGCCCGTGTTGGTGAACGCGGGTTCGAGCTGTGACTTCGGGATCGCCTCGGGGAACGCGTCGGCACCTTTCAACGCGTCCCCGCAGGCGATGTGGCCCGCTTCGGACTCGGATTTGCGTTCGAGGACGACGACGTCGTATCCCTCGCGTGCGATCGCGGCTGCAGCGTAACATCCTGCAGTCCCGGCCCCCACCACGACGACATCGGGCGAGTGCCGTTCGGGAGTGGCGGTGGCGGACTGCTCCTGCGTACTCATACCAGCAGTGTGCACACCGCGGTAAGAAAACGTTTTATGTGCGATTCGCCCCGAACCGATCGGAGAAAGCCCGCGGCAACGGCCCGAACCGGTTCGATCGGCACCTGAATCGTCCGAGGCCGTGCAGTTCCGGTCGAGGCGTCCGGTGGGACGCGCCGTGGTCGGAACCACAGCCGCAAGTACTGTTGGATCGAGTGCAACAAAATCCTAATAAAGAGTTTTAGTGGGGTCTTTCGTAGCGTCCGGTATGACAGAGTACACGATCGAGTTCGTCGGGACCGGCGAATCGATCACGTGCACGGACAAGGAGACCATTCTGAGCCGGTGTCTCGAGGAGGGGATCGCCCAGGAGTACTCCTGCCGGGTCGGCATGTGTCTGGCCTGTTCCGCCGAAATCGTCGAAGGGGAGGTCGTCCAGCCCGCCGCTCGCGGCCTCACGGAAGCGGAGGCCGAGAACTACGCGCTCACCTGTATGGCGCGCCCGCAGTCGGACCTGAAACTCGATCGCGGAAAGTACCCGCCGAGCATCGAGGGCGACCTCGAGACCGGCGGCTCGTCGGACGCGGCCGCGGCGGACGACTGATACGGACTGCTGTAAGTCATTTCCGGCGCAACCGCAAGATTGGTCGCGGTTGCGCCGGTAAATCGTTACAGCAATCCGTATGAACCCGTGAGCAGGGCGATCAGTCGCCGATCGCACAGTTGTTCGGACCCAGTTCGAGTTCGAACGCCGTCTCTTCGTCGACGTCCTCCAGTCTGAGGTTCACCGCCACGATGCGCTCGTGGTTGGCCGGCCGTGGCGGGAGGTCGCTCGTCGCGCGGGCGACGAACTCGTCTTCCACTGCCGAGAGCGCGGGGATCCGATCGCGCAGGTCCCCGAGTCGGTCGGCGAACGGTCCGTCCGCGCGTGCTTCGGCGGCGTCGCCGTAGTGGCCCGGCGCGATCGTCGTCCCGTCCGGCAGGGCCAGCAGTCTCTCCTGAAGGCTCTCGTACAACTGCCGGGCGGCATCGGCCGCACCGTCGTCGCCGCGCTCTAGGTCCGGCCGCCCGACCCCCTCGAGAAACAGCGTATCGCCGGTGAACAGGACGTCCGCCAGGCGAACGGAGCACGACTCGGTCGTGTGACCGGGCGTCGTCACGGCGGTCAGCGTGACGTCGCCGACGCGGAGTTCGTCGCCGTCCGCGACGGTCCTGGTGTCGAACGCGAGGCCACGATCGCGAGCGCCCGCAGGGACGACCGCCGCCGCGTCGGTCCGCGATTCGAGGGTGCGGACGCCGCTGACGTGATCCGCGTGCACGTGCGTGTCGATCGCGTAGCGCAGGTCCGCGCCCCGGTCCGCGAGGTCGTCGACGTACCGATCGGCGAACGCGCGGAGCGGGTCGATCACCGCCGCCTCGCCGTCGCTTTCGATCGCGTAGGCGAGACAACCGCTGGACGGGCGATCGTACTGCAGGATCGTCGCGGGCGCGTCGACGTCGAGTTCGCGGGCGACGTACAGGTCGGCCCAGGCGTCCATTCCGCCGGCGAGGTTGCGCGCGTCGACCTCGGCCGCCCGGAGGAGCGACACGGCGTGAGCGCTCGCCTCCCCGTGGCCACAGACCGCGACGATCGGTTCCCCGAGGTCGGACACGAGGTCGGTCGCGTTCCCCATCGCTTCGGCCTGGACGAACCGGACGTGCGGAATCTGGACGGCGTCGACCCCGTCGCCGTCGACGTGCCAGCGCTCGAACTCGTCGCGGTCGCGGACGTCGAGGACGGTCAGGTCGTCGCCCGCTCGCAACCGCTCGGCCAGCGTCTCGGGAGCGATCGGGGAGGGGTCGTCGATCGATCGTTCGTCGGCCGCGCTCCGATCGGTCATGTCTATCGGTACGCGTCCCCGCCAGTTAACGTCGCGGCCGTCACTCGGCGCGCGGACCGCCACCAACGTTCAACACTGGTGACGTGGTCGTGCCGGTATGGACGCCGCCGACTTCCAGCGTACGGTCGAGGAGGCGACGACGACCGAACTCGAACGGCTCGGATCGTCGAAACTGCTCGTCGCGCTCACCGATGCGGACCTGACGGAAGAAAGGGTGCTTCGAACTGCTGCCGACAGCGAACGCGCCGCGATAGAGACCTTCGAAGCCTGGGCCGCCGACGAGGCACACGCCGACGCGCGCGACGCGTTCGCCGCGTTTCGCGACGCGGAACGCGACCACTACGATCGGGTCGTGGCCCTGCTCGACGGTTCGCACGACGCCGCCGACGCGGACGCTGGCGGGATGCACGACCGCCTTCGATCGTTCGAGACGACCGCACCACGTCTCGGCGGCGTCGTCGGCCGATCGCTGGTCGGCGAGCGGACGCACCTGCAGGTCGTGAGCTTCTTCGTCAACGAAGGCGACGAGCGACGCGCCGACGAGTTCCGGGAGTTGCGAGCCGAGACGTCGGCCCAGGGCGATCGGGCGGCGTCGGTGCTTGAAACCGTCTGCGAGGAGCGCGAAGACGACGCGTGGGATCGCGCGAGCGAGGCCGCAGCGGACGTCGTCGACGACGCCTACGAGGCGTACGCGGACTCGCTCGACGACCTCGGCATCGATCCGAAGCCGATCTGTTGACTGCGGGGTGCGGCGAATCCGTCCCAGCGGTCGCTATGACGAAGCAAATTTCCGGTGAACGTGCCACAGAACTCCGACTCGAACCGCCGACGTGCGGCCGTCTCGAGGCCGATCAGTCGACGAAGTCGATGTCGTCGCCCTGCGGTTCCGGCTGGACGGCCTCGCCGTCCGGGCGGCCGTAGATCTGGGGCGATTCGACGCCCGTGACGACGATCATCGTCCGCATACTGCCCTCGAGCGTCTCGTCGATCGAGGTCCCCCAGATAATCCGCGCGTCGGGGTCGATCCGGTCGTAGATCTCTTCGACGACGCCCTCGGCCTCCTCGATGGCCATGTCGTTGCCGCCGGTGACGTTGACCAGCGCGGAACTCGCCCCGGAGATGTCGACGTCCAGGAGGGGCGATCGCAGGGCGGTCTTGACGGAGTCCTCGGCCTTGGCCTCGGAGTCTGCCTCGCCGAGACCGATCATCGCGACGCCGCCGCGCTCCATGACGGTCCGGACGTCGGCGAAGTCGAGGTTGACGAGGCCGGGTTTCGTGATCAGTTCCGTGATGCCCTTGACCGAGCGCATCAGCACCTCGTCGCTGACCTTGAACGCCTGCCGGACGGGGAGTTTGCCGACCGAGTCGAGCAGGCGATCGTTGGGGACGACGATCACGGTGTCGGAGACGTCGCGCAGGCGCTCGAGACCGGCTTCGGCGTTCGTCCGGCGGACCTCACCTTCGGCGGTGAACGGCGTCGTGACGATCGAGATCGTCAGCGCGCCGGCTTCGCGGGCCGCCTTGGCGACCACGGGCGCAGAGCCGGTCCCGGTGCCGCCGCCGAGGCCGGCGGTGACGAACACCATGTCCGAGCCGTCGATCGCGTCGTAGATGTCCTGCTGGCTCTCGAGGGCGGCCTCCTCGCCGACCTGGGGGAGCGACCCGGCGCCGCGGCCGCCGGTCTTGTCCTCGCCCATGAGGATCTTGGTGTCGGCCTCGATCTCCACGAGGTGCTGGACGTCGGTGTTGGCGGCGACGAGTTTCGCGCCGTGGATCCCCTCCTCGTGCATGCGGTTGATGGTGTTCCCGCCGGCACCGCCACAGCCGACGACGGTGATGTCGGTCTGGAGGTCCTGGAGAACGTCTTTCAGTTCGTCGTCGGTCATCGTCCCCGTGTCTCGGGTACCGTCTGACGCCCCCTCGGAGGATTCGTGGCCATCCTGTGGCACGCCGCCGGGAGTCTCCCCCGACTCCCCTTCGGCCTCGTCGATGGCGTCGTCGATGATGGAGTCCATTCTTGACACTGACTAAAAGATGGAGCATAATTACCTTTCCCCTACACGTCAGCCGCGCGTCTGACACGTAAACGGTATATTACATATCTACAATCGAATGTGAGGAACGCGAATTACGTCGGCGGGTAAGTCTGAATTAGTGTCTCATTTCCCTTCGATCAGATCGGGAACTCGTGAGTCTGCCGGCTGGAAACTCTCTCAGGAGTGACCTGTTCGCCGTCGATCGTAACCGACTCGCCCGAGGCGAGCGCGCCGAACTTCGGTCCCTCCGGGACGCCGACCTCGCGAGCGAGCGCCGGGTCGAACGCGGTCTCCTCGGCGACGACGGCATCGTCCTCGATCCGTACCGTCTCGTACTTCCGTTCGAGCACCGCCGCCAGCGCTTCGACGATCGCGTCCCGGTCCTCGATCGCCGGGACGGCCGCCGTCGAACCGACGCGACTGCCCCCGTTCTCGGTCGCGAACGCGACGGTGGTCTCCTCGACGATCGTTCGCACCCGATCGGGATCGATCGCCTCCGCGGCGTCGACCAGATCTCCGGGGAGGTCGACGACGACGAACGACGACTCGCGTCGCCCGCCGAACCGGACGCCGTCGTCGACGGGGCCGAGGTCCGTCTCGACCGCCTCGACGAAGGCGAGCGATCGGTCCGCGACCTCGCGGAGCCACGTCTCGCTCACGACGCGGTAGCCGAGGTCCTCGATCGTCGCCGCGAGGTCGGGGTGGTCGCCGTCGAGTACCGCGATGTCGGCCTCGCTGGCCGCGAAGGCTCGATCGAGCACGTCCCGGTGGCTGGCCGGTCGGCCCATCGCCTCGAGCGCCCAGTCGGCGGCGACGTGGCCGACGGCCCACGGCGTCTCGCGGACGATCCGGCCGAACCGGGGCGCGTAGTGGTTGCCGCCGAAGCCGACGACCTGGCGCCGGCGGTGTGGATCGACCCCGCGCAGGTCGAGGATGGCGCGCGCGACGGCCTCGGCACCCGCCGGATCGTCCCACTGTTCGTCGCCGCTGCCGAGTTCGGCGAACAGCGACGGACACCCCACCGCGGACGGGCCGTGGTGGGTACACTCCATCCCGACGTCGTAGCCGTCGGGAGCGTACTCGTCGAAGGCCGCGAGGAGGCGATCGAGCGCGTTCGGAGCCGCTTCCGCGAGGGCCTCGTCGTCGCCGCCGAACTCCGCCGGGCCGAAGTTCCCCGTGAAGTGGCCCGTCAGGAGCCGGCCGGTGTCCCCGGAGTGGCGCGAGGCGAACACCAGCAGGTCGGGTTCGCAGTCGAACGCGTCGGCGGGCGACTCGAGTTCGATGTGGAGGCCGTCGAACGAGCGGAGTTCGGCACCGTCAGTCCGGTAGTAGGTGCCGCCGCCGTCGGCCGGATCGCGGTCGTCGTCGGTCCGTTCCGTCCAGTCCGCGCGCTCGCGGAGGTGGTCACAGATGTGGACCGACGCGCGATCGGCGCGGCTTTCGACGATGGCGAGGGTCATACCGGAAGCGGGGGCGGGAGGCCGTTAACGGAATCGATTCGCCGTTCCCGGAGGTGCGTGAAGGCGCCGCATATTACCATAGGTGGCGCGCGGTAGCCGGTGACGAACTTTTGCATATGGCCGAACTAGTGATACGTCCTTCGATACCCAAGATGACCGATACCGATCGGACTGGTGGGCCGGACGAGTTTCCCGTCGAGGCGCGTCGGGTAGCCAATCTGGTACCCAACTGTGCGATCTACGTCCTCGATCGGGACGGCTACGTGGCGGTCTGGAGCGAGGCTGCCAGTCGACTCACCGGCTACCCCCAGTCCGACGCCGTCGGCATCCACTACGAGCAGTTCTTCCCGGACCCGGTACGCGAAGAAGACCGGGCCGAGCAACTGCTCTCCGAGGCGGCCGCGGACGAACAGGTCCGGACCGAGGGGTGGCGGCGGAAACGCGACGGTTCGTTGTACCGGGCCCGCGAGGTCCTCGCCGTGGTGCGAGACGGGGACTCGGCGGCGGCGAACGGATACGTGGTCGTCACGCACGACGTGACCGTCGAGCACGAGCAGGCGGACGCGCTTCGCACCGAGAAGGCGGTCGTCGAGAGCATTCTGGACGCGCAGCCGGACATCCTCTACGCGTTCGACCGCGACGACACCCTGCTTCACTGGAACGATCGGCTCGAGACGGTGACCGGCTACGATCCCGACGACCTCGCCGACATGGGGCCGCTCGCGTTCGTCGCCCCGGAGGACCGCGACCGGATCGGGGAGGCGATCGATCGGATCCTCGAGGCGGGCGATCGGGTCGCGCTCGAGGGGACCCTCCTGACTGCGGCGGGAGAGCGGCTCCCCTACGAGTTCAACAGCGCCCCGATCGTCGACGAGCACGGGACCGTGCTGGGCTTTACCGGCGTCGGCCGGGACGTCAGCGACCGACGGGCGCGCGAGCGGGAACTCCGCGAGGAGCGGGCGTTCACGGAGAGCGTCTTCGCCGCCCAGCCCGACATCGTCTACGCGTTCGACGCGGACGGAACCTTCCGCAAGTGGAACGAGCAGGTGCCGGCCGTCACGGGGTACTCGGACGCGGAACTGGCCGAGATGGAGCCGGACGAGTTCGTCCCCCCGGAGGACCGCGACCGGATCGGGGAGGCGATCGATCGGATCCTCGAGGCGGGCGAGCAGACCACCGCGGAGGCGGAGCTCCTGACGAAAGACGGCACGCGGATTCCCTACGAGTTCAGCGGGGCCCGAATGCGCGCCGAGGACGGCACCGTGCTGGGATTCACCGGCGTCGGCCGCGACGTGAGCGATCGAAAGGCACGCGAACGAGAACTCGAACGGATCGACCAACTCAACGGCGTCATTCGGGCGATCAACGACGAACTCGTCAGTGTCGAGACGCGACGGGAACTGGAGCGGGCGATCGTCGAGGCGTTCGTCACTGTCGACTCGATCGCCGGGGCGGTCGTCGGCACGTACGACGCCCCGGACGGGTTCGATCCGCGCGTCCAGGCCGGCGGCGACGTGCCGGCGGACGCCGGCCTCCTTCCCGAACCCGCCGAGGCGTCGGCGGTCGACCCCGCAGACATCGCCGGGGAACGGGAACGCGTCGCGACGCGTCGCCACCTCCAGGAGGACCCGATCGACGAGTGGCGGGCCGTCGCCGACGAGGACGGCTACCGCGCCGTCGTGGCGGTCCCGTTCGTCGCAGAACGGCGGCTGGTCGGTATGCTCGGGCTGTACGCGTCGGTTCCGGACGCGTTCGATGACCGCGAGCGAGAGATCCTCCAGGAGTTCGGCGGCACGATCGGCCACGCGATCAACGCGATGGCAGTTCGACGCCTCCTCTACGCGGACACCGTCGTCGAACTCGAGTTCGAGGCGACCGATCGCGGGGACGTGTGTATCGACCTCTCCCGGGAGGGCGACTGTCGGCTCTCGATCGATCACCTGCTCCCGTTGACCGACGAGGTGTTCGTCTACTACCTCACCGCGTCCGGGATCGACGCCGATCGGTTCCGTGATCTCGCGACGGCACGGCCGGAGATCGGGGAACTGCGCCGGATCGACGGCGACCCGACGGCCCACCGCTGGGAGGTCGAGATCCACGGCTCGACGATTGCGGCCTTTCTCACCGAGTACGGTGCGCGGGTTCGCTCCCAGGAGATCGACGGCGGAGTGGCGACCCTGGTCGTCGAGGCGAGCCCCGACACGGCGGTTCGCGAACTCACCGACGCCTTCCAGTCGACGTACCCCGAGACGACTCTCGTCGCCAAACGGACCGTCGAACGACCGCTCGACGCGGGCGGCGACTTCGGATCCGCGATCGACCCGGACCTGACGGAGAAACAGCGGACGGCGCTCGAGGCGGCCTACTACGGCGGCTACTTCGAGTGGCCCAGCCGGCAGAGCGACGCCGGAGACGTCGCCGATCGGCTCGGCATCGCTCGCCAGACGTTCCACCAGCACCTGCGCGTGGCCGAGGCGAAGCTTCTCGAGGCGTATCTCGAGGACGGGACCTGACGGCCGGACCCGAAACGGCCGCGACGCTCCGTTTTTCGGCGGAGACGACTCGATTTCACAACCAGGTAATACCAGAGCACGCAGGTACACTCCTTTCCCGCATTCGTCGTCTGGCTCGTGTAATGACAGCACGTTCGACCGAGACTGATCCGACGACCGCCGCGTTCGACGCCCTCTCGTCGTCTCGACGCCGCTATCTTCTCGCCCTTCTCTGCGATCGAGACGACGCGATGCCGGTCTCGCTGTCGACGCTCGCGACCGACGTCGCGACGCTGGAACACGATCACCCGATCGTGACCGACGAGCAGGCGCGACGCGCACACGTCCGGCTCGTCCACGTCGACGTGCCGAAACTCGTCGATCTGGGCGTCGTCACTCGCGACGCGGGACGGGCGGACGATGGGTCGAACGCGACCGAGGACGCGATCGCACTCGCGGACCACCCGATGCTCGAGATGCCGTGGGTCCGGACGCTCCTCGAGACCCCCTCGGGCGCGGTCTGTGACGAGGCGAGGCTCGATCGGACACTCGAGGCGCTCCGTTCGCCCCGTCGTCGGACCGTCCTCACCGTCATCGCGGGCCAGCGTGGCCCGGTTTCGATCGCCGACCTGGCAACGCTGGTCGTCGCGACCGAATCGGACGGGAAACGGCTGGTCGACGTCACCGAACCGGAATCGACGACCCTCGAGCAGACGCTCGTCCACGAGCACGTCCCGGCGCTCGAGGACGCCGGCCTGATTGCCAGGGACGACGATCGCGTCGCGATCGCCGCCGACGCACCGCCGTTCCAGGCCGACTGGATCGCCGAGAGTCCGATCGGCGACGTGGCCGACCTGGGATCGACGTCGCCGGTGCAGGGCGTGCCGAGTTCGGTTCCGGCTGGGTCCGAGGGGCCTGGAGCGACGCCCGCGAGCGGACGTTGCTGGACGGTCGAGGGATGTGAGGCGGTGATCGCGAGAGGGAACGAGATCGCCGATCGCGCCACCGACGAACTGTTCGTGACGGTGTCCGATCGGGGACGCCTCCAGGATCGGTGTCTCGAACGCTGGAGTGCCGCCGTCGATCGCGGCGTCGACGTCTACGTCGGCTCCAGTTCGGACCGCGTTCGGGAGATCGTTCGGAGCGCGTCGGACGACATTACCGTCTGTGAGCCGCAGTTCGACTGGCTCAACCTCCCGATCGAGCGGATCCACCCCGGCCGCCTCGTGTTCGCCGATCGCGAGGCCGCCATGCTGGTCACGATCGACGGCTCAGGAGCCGCCGAGCAAGCGCGGGCGACGGCGATCACCGGGACGGGGACGAACAACGCGCTGGTCCAGCTCCTCGGCGAACACCTCGGTCCCCGCCTCGATCGGCTCGCGGCCCGCTCCGACGACGTCGACGGGTGCGACGAGCGCGTGACCCCGATTCCGATGTGAGCGCGGCTGCTGCCCGTTCACCCGCCGGGTTCCGACCATCTGATCAGCACGGAGCGCGGCGAGGACCGGTCTCGAATGTCGCGGACGACGAACGTCGGACAAGGTTTATCTTTGTGTGCGTTGCTATCATCTATCGTGATTCTGGATGAGTAGACGGAACTACGAGTGCGAGGAGTGTGCCGAGACAGTGTATCCGCACACCTACCGCGCAACCTGTCCGGAGTGTGGAGGATCCCTGCGAACCGGGCAGATCCCGTAGTCGGCAGTGTGTCGCCACGATCGGCGTGACCGGTCTCGAACTGGTCAGTCGCGGATCAGGGAACCAGCAGGTAGATGAAGGCGATGTAGCCGACGACGAGCCCCGCCCCGTCGAGCCGCGTCAGCCGGCGGCCGTAGCCCATCATCCCGACCAGCAGGACGGTGAAGGCGACCATGATCGGGAGTTCGAACCGGAGCGTCGGCGCGGCGATCTCGATCGGTGTGATCAGCGCGACGATCCCGAGGACGGCGAGGACGTTGTAGATGTTCGAACCGACGACGTTCCCGATCGCGAACGCGGTTTCCCCGCGGAGGGCGCCGACGACGGAGGCCGCCAGTTCGGGCAGCGACGTCCCCAGTGCGAGGACGGTGAGCCCGATGAACAGGTCGGAGAAACCGAGCGCCGACAGGAGGGTCGTGCCGCCGGAGACGAGCCACCGGGAGCCGAGCACGAGCGCGACGAGGCCGCCGATCACGAGCGCCACGTCGCGAGCGCCGATTCCGCCGCCCGCATCCGGTTCGTCCATCATCGGTGCCGGATCGGCGTTCACGGAGTGGAGGAGGTAACCGGTGAACCCGGCGAGGACCAGCAGAAAGATCGTGCCTTCGAGGCGACCGATCGTGCCGTTCGCGCCGAGACCGACGAGCAAGAGTGCCGCGAAGATCATGAACGGAACGTGGCGACGCATGACGGTCTCGGAGACCGACAGGGGTTTGATGAGGGCGGAGACGCCCAGCACCAGCCCGATGTTCGCGATGTTCGAGCCGACGACGGCCCCGAGGCCGATATCCGTCGAGACGTCGAGCGCGCCGATGGTCGCGACGAAGAGTTCGGGCGCCGTGGTGGCGAAGGCGATGACCGTCACGCCGACGGTCGCCGCGCGGAGCCCGAACCCGAGTGCGAGCCGACCCGCGCCGGCGACGAGCAACTCGGCCCCGCCGTACAGTGCGACGATCCCGGCAAGGAGCAACACTATCGCGAGCGGGATCCCGGAGAGCATGTGGGCCGCTACTCGCGACCCGGGGATAAGGATCCCGAAACGGCCCGGCGGCTCAGGGTTCTGGACGTCGATCGGCGGATCGGTTCGTGCTCGGCCGGCCGCTCAGAACTGCCGCCGCCGGAGTTCGTCGAGACAGTTCTCGCCGTCGAACTCGATCGACGACGGCTTGAAATAGTTACAGTGGCCGTCGACCGAATCCACCGGCACGTCCGTGAAATTCTCGGGTGGGTCGTCGCTGGTGAACCAGCCACTGCAGTCCGATCCCGAACACCCGATTCCGGCGGTCCACTCCCGGATCGCGTAGATCGTACAGACGATGTCGTCGTTCGCCGAGTGGTAGTTGTACACGTGACCGGCGTTGTCCCGGATCCCGTCCTCGAACTCCCCACAGACCGCGTCGGGATCGATCGCGCCGCCCAGCAGGGCGACCGAATCGATCGTCACGCCGTCCAGGTGGGTCAGTGCGGCCAGGGTCACGCGGGCCCCGAGCGAGTGAGCGACGATCGTGATTGAGTCGTACGCGCTCCCGTTCTCGTTCAGCCAGGCGGCCAGCGTCGTCCCGGCGTCGTTCGCGCGCCACTTCGCGACGGTCCAGGTCACGTTCGAGTCCCACATCGCGGCTACCGCCGGCCGATCGACGCCCTCCTCCGCCAGCCCCTGGACGAGCGCGGTCGCCTGGTTCGCGCCGCTCCCGGCGATGTCCTCCAGCCCCTCGCCGCCGAAGAGGCCGTGGACGTAGAGCAACAGGTCGCCCGACCCGGGGATTGCCCCGGACTCGACCGGCGTGTCCCCGGCGACGTCGATCCGTTCGTCTATCGGCTCGGGCCAGTGGGTCAGGCACCCGCCCGTGACCGACCCCGCTGCGACCGACCCCGACGACGCTACGAGTCCGCCGATCCCGGTCGCCGACGCCGTCGCACCGCGCAGTATCGTCCGTCTATCGATCGTCTGTTCCCCCGTACTTTCGTCGTTCCCACTCATGGTAGTCACGTGCCACCGTGGCACACTGTAACAGTAATCAATAAACACTGGCATATAAATTTCTATGAAGAATATAGTTGAACCAAGTTTCCGTTTCTAGCTATTCGTCCCGATCGCCACGCCGGGACGTGACGAAGTCACATTCGTTATGTCCCTGCCGACGCGTGGGTTCCGTATGGCTATGGACGTGTACGGGTTGCTGGGCAACCCGGTCGGTCACTCGCTGTCGCCGCCGATGCACGAGGCGGCCTACGACGAACGTGGACTTGACGCGCGCTACGTCACCTTCGAACCCGATCGGGACGCGATCGAGGCCGCGATCGACGGTGCCGAGGCGCTCGGCGTCGCGGGGCTGAACGTGACGATTCCGTTCAAACAGGACGTCCTCGATCGCGTCGTGGCGGACGACCTGGCGCGGCGAATCGGGGCGGTCAACACGATCGACTTCTCGGGCGACGGGCCGCCGACGGGGCACAACACCGACGCGGAGGGGGCCATGCGCGCGCTCCGGGACCACGACGTCGCGGTCGACGGCGCGGACGCGGTCGTGGTCGGGGCCGGGGGTGCCGGGCGGGCGATCGCGTTCGGCCTCGCCGACGCGGGCGCGACCGTGGCGATCGCGAACCGGACCGAATCGACGGCACACGATCTCGCGGCCGAGGTATCCGGGGCGACGGGGCACGGTCTCGGCGCGCTCGCCGACCTGCTCGCGGACGCCGACGTGGCGATCAACGCCACCAGCGTCGGCATGGAGGAAGACGCGACGCCGATCCCGGCCGAAGCGCTGCACGGCGATCTGGCCGTGATGGACGCCGTCTACCGGCCGCTCGAGACGCGACTGCTTCGGGACGCCGCGGCGGTCGGGGCGACGACCGTCGACGGCGCCTGGATGTTGCTCTACCAGGGCGTGGAAGCGTTCGAACTGTGGACAGGTCTGGACGCGCCGGTCGACGCGATGAACGCGGCGTTGCGGTCACGGCTGTGACTCCCGACTCACCCGCCCGATCGGCCTGACCGTCCCGTATCAGCCGAATTTAAGTGCTGGTGCCGACTATATCGGGATAATGGCAATCCTCCAAAAGCTGAAGTCGCTGCTGGGGTTCGACGACTCGGGTCAGGAGCGAGGGTCTGCACGCGAGGTCGGCGTGACGGTCGAACGAGAGGGGAGCGAGCCGGACGACGATCGGTCGACCGGGACCGACGTCGCACCGGCACCCTCGTCCGCGACCGACACGGCCGCCGAGGCCGACGAACCCGACGAGACGGCGGACGAACCGGCGGCCGACGAACCCGACGAATCCGAGTCGCCTGCGGCCGAAACGACTGCCGCGGGCGCGACCGACTCGATCGTCGAGCCGACCGACGACCCCGACGAGGCGGCCGAACCGGCCGAAGCGGCCGGTCCGACCGAGACCGACGCGGCGCCGACCGCCGAGAAGACGCCCGACGAAGGGGTCGAGTCGACGGCCACGGGCGACGAACCGACCGTAGACGACGAGGAACCCGAGGCCGATGAAGAGGCCGTGGAAGCCGACGAGGGCGACGCCGAGGCCGGCGAACCGGAGCCGGCGGACGAGTCCGAACCCGACGACGAGGGCGAACCGGTCGACGTGATCAAGGGAATCGGCCCCGCCTACGCGGATCGGCTCGCGGACGCCGGCGTCGAAACCGTCGCCGACCTCGCGGCCGCCGACGCGGCCGACCTCGAGACCGAGACCGACATCTCCGAGACGCGGATCCAGGGCTGGATCGACAGGGCCGAAGTCAGATAGCGCTCGCCCGATCGTTCGACCCCCGACCGACCACCCGCTGATCGCCGGATTTTCGTCTCCGAAATCGCAAGAAGATTAGTCACCCGGCCCTTCTCCGGACACATGAGCGATCCGCGGGTCGTCACCACGCTCGACGCGTTTCGCGCCGTCGTTCGGGAGCGCAACGTCGCCGACGAGTCGACGACTCGCAGCGGACTCCGGGTCCCGATCGAGGTCCGGGTCACCGTCCCCGATCCGTTTCTCGCCTACCGCCGGGCCCGATCGGACGGCGGGGGTGCGTTCCTCGAGACGACCGGCGGCCAGCCCGGCTGGGGGTACTTCGGCGTCGACCCGGTCGATCGGCTCACCGTCGGCCCAGATGCAGTACCGCGAACCGCCGGCGACGAGTCGCCGACGCTGGCCGCCCTGGAGGGACTCCTCGACGGCGATCGGCTCGCCCGCGGCGACTGCGACGTGCCCTATCCCTGCGGGGCGGTGGGCTGGCTCTCGTACGACGTCGCCCGCGAACTGGAGTCGCTTCCCGAATCCGCCGTCGACGATCGAAGCCTCCCGCGGCTCGAGGTGGCCGTCTTCGATCGGCTGGCGGCCTGGGAGGGACCGACGGGCGGCGACGCGACGCTGCGGATAACGGCCTGTCCGCGTGTCGATGCGAGCCCCGACGACGGGGCCACGGCGGACGACGCCGGCGACGGAACTGCGGCCGACGAGGACGCCATCGCCGCTATCTACGATCGCGGCCGGGAGCGTGCGCTCGCTCTCGCGCGAGCCGTCGTCGACGGCGATCCGGCGATCGGCGAGCCACCGGTCGCAACCCGGGAAGCGACGTTCGAGAGCGACTGCGGGCGGACGGCGTTCGCCGACCGGGTCCGGCGGGCGAAGGCGTACGTCCGGGACGGTGACACCTTCCAGGCGAACGTCTCCCAGCGGTTGACCGCGCCCGCCGCGGTCCACCCGGTCGCCGCCTACGACGCCGTGCGGCGTGTGAACCCGGCACCCTACTCCTGTCTGCTCGAGTTCCGGGCGGTCGACCTGGTGAGCGCGAGTCCGGAACTACTGCTCGAGTGCGAGGAGCGACGCTTCGCGGCGTCCCCGGGCGGATGGCGAGAGCGCGACGGCGGCTTCGTCCGGACGGAGCCGATCGCGGGCACCCGTCCGCGCGGGGCGACCCCCGAGGCGGACGCCGAACTCGAGGCCGACCTCCGAACCGACGAGAAGGAGCGCGCGGAACACGCGATGCTGGTCGATCTCGAGCGAAACGATCTCGGGAAGGTCTGTGAGTACGGCTCCGTTGCGGTCGAGGAGTACCGCCGGATCGATCGCTACGCCGAAGTCATGCATCTCGTCTCGAACGTCACGGGGCGACTCCGGCCGGACGAAACGCTCGCCGATGCGATCGCGGCGGTGTTTCCCGGCGGGACGATCACCGGGGCCCCGAAGCCGCGGACGATGGAGATCATCGACGAACTCGAGGCGACCCGTCGCGGCCCGTACACGGGAAGCGTCGGGATCTTCGGCTTCGACGGTCGTGCGACGCTGAACATCGTCATTCGGACGCTCGTCCGCCAGGCCGACGAGTACCACCTCCGGGTCGGTGCGGGGATCGTCCACGACTCCGATCCCGATCGGGAGTACGACGAGACCCTCGACAAGGCCCGCGCGCTGATCACGGCCGTCGACGAGGCGCTGGGCGAGCGGGCCGAACTGGAACTCGAGGCCGTCGGCGAATCGGAACCGGAGCAGGCCGGCGAAGACGGGGGCGAGTCCGGTGACTGACGCCCCGACTCGAATCCTCGTGGTCGACAACTACGACTCGTTCGTCTACAACCTCGTCCAGTACGTCGGCGAGATCGCCGACGAGGTGATCGTCCGACGCAACGACGCGATCGACCTCGCGGATCTCGCGGCGATCGACCCGACGGGGATCGTCGTCTCGCCGGGACCGGGGACGCCCGCGGCGGCCGGGATCTCGATCCCGCTGTTCGCCGAGACCGAGTATCCGATTCTCGGGGTGTGTCTCGGCCACCAGGCCCTGTGTGCGGCACACGGCGCGCCGGTCGTCCACGCGCCCGAGGTGGTCCACGGGAAGCCCTCGGCGGTCAGCCACGACGGTGAGGGGATCTTCGCGGATCTGCCGGCGGAGTTCCAGGTCGGCCGCTACCACTCGCTCGCGATCGAGCGGGCCGACCTGCCGCCCTCGCTCGTCGAGACGGCGCAGACGACCGACGAGCGCGGGGTGCTGATGGCGGTTCGACACCGAGAGAAGCCCCACGTGGGGGTCCAGTTCCACCCCGAGAGCATCCTCACGCGGACCCACGACGAGGGATGCGACGCGGACGTGAGCGGAACCGCGGATGGGGACGGTGACCCGGCCGGGAACGGCATCTCGCTCGCGATCGGCAAACGACTGATCGGGAACTTCTGCGAACTGGCCGCCGACCACCAGCGGCGACGGCCGGAGGGAGAGCGACGATGACCGAGAGCGATCCCCTCCTGTACCACGTCGACGGCGATCTCGTGCCCGCGAGCGAGGCGACAGTCAGCGTCGACGATCGGGGCTTTCGCTACGGCGACGCCGCCTTCGAGACCTGCCGGGCCTACGGCGGGACGATCTTCGCGTGGGACGCCCACGCCGATCGGCTCGCCCGGACCTGCGAGGCGCTGTCGCTCGATCACGGACTCTCGGCCGACGACCTGCGCGCGCGGATCGACGAGACCCTCGCGGCGAACGGGCTGGAAGACGCGTACGTTCGACTCTCGATCACCCGGGGGATCCAGCCCGGCAAACTCGACCCACGGCCCGAGGTCGACCCGACGGTCGTGATCTACGTCACGCCGCTCCCCCGCGGCGGCACCGCGGGCGAGTCGGTCTGGGACGAACCGGCAACGGTCCGGACCGTCGAGACGCGCCGGATCCCCGACGCGGCGATCCCGGCGGCCGCAAAGACGCACAACTACCTGAACGGGATCCTCGCGCGGGCCGAACTCCGCGGGACCGACGCGGACGAGGCCCTCGTCCGTGATCTCGACGGGAACGTGGCGGAAGGGGCCACGAGCAACCTCTGGTTCGTTCGCGAGGGAACGCTCCACACACCGACGACGGACGGCCCCGTCCTGCCGGGGATCACCCGTGCGATCGTCCGGGAACTGGCCGCCGAGGCCGGGATTCCGGTTCAAGAAGGGGCCTACGCAGTCGCGGACGTGCGCGCGGCCGACGAGGCCTTCCTCACGAACCGTACCTGGGAGCTACGGCCGATCGCGTCCCTCGACGGGGGCGCGATCGGCGGCGGCCCCGTCACCGATCGGCTGTCGCGGCTGTACGACGAGCGCGTCGAGCGGACGTGTTACGAGTGATCGCGGCCTGCGGCCGTCGTACGCGCGATCGGCGGCCGGTCCGGCCGCCACTCCCGTACCGTTAAGGTCCCGTACGCCCCTCGTCCCGTATGCCCAGTCCGACGTTCTGGAGCGCGTTTCGGCTCCTCGGCGGCGTCTTGCTCGTCCTCAGCGGCCCGTACGTCTTCGTCGTTGCGGGAAGCCGGCTCTTCGGAGTGCTCTGCGTGATCCTGGGGCTCGTCTGGATCGTCAGGGAGGGGCCACGACTGTACCGGACGCTTCGATCGGAGCCCGGGTCCCCGTAGGTCGAAATCGTGCCGATCGCAACACCGGCTGGCCGCCGATCGATCGGTCCATTTCTGGGGTGCCGCCTCCAACAGGTTCAAGCGGCACACCGTCCGATTTCGGGCCGTGTTCTCCGGAGAACGACGACGGCTGTTCGACGTCTGGCGGCGGGTGTTCGACCTCTCGTGGCCGGTGATGGTCGAGCAGTTCCTCCGGACGCTGATGCGGACGACGGACGTCGTCGTCACGGGGCTGTTCTCGCCCGCAGCGGTCGCCGCCGTCGGCCTCGCCGACCTGTACGCCCGATTGCCGCTTCGCATCGGGCTCGGTCTCGGTAGCGGGGTGATCGCCCTCTCGAGCCAGGATACGGGCAGCGGCGCGACCGCGAACCGGGACGAGGCGATCACGCAGGCGATCCTGATCGGCGCGGTCGCCGGGCTCCCGTTCGTCCTGTTCGGCGTTCTCTTCGGCCGGTGGGCGATCGCGATCCTGGGGGCCGAGACGGACGTCGCCCGCATGGGCGGGCTCTACCTCGCGGTCATCTTCGCGACCAGCCCGGCCAGACACGTCACGCTCGTCGCCGCGCGATCGATCCAGGGGGCCGGCGACACGCGGACGCCGATGTACGTCAACGGCGTCTCGAACACGCTCAACATCGTCGGGACGCTGGTCCTCGGGTTGGGGCTCGGTCCGGCCCCGCGACTCCACATCCTCGGCGTCGGCATCGCGACCGCGTTCGGCAACGTCTTCTCCGCGGTCGTGCTCGCCGGTGCGATCTGGGGACCGTGGACGCCCGCCGGGTTCGTCCGGCCGCGCCAGTGGACGATCACCAGGCAGTTGCTCGCGATCAGCGCCCCGCGGATCGCCGAGGGGCTGGTGACGACGGCGATCGAGTTCCCGTTCAACTCGATCCTGCTGGTCTTCGGGACGGAGGTCAACGCCGGCTACCAGATCGGCAGGCGCGTCTACCAGCAACTTACCGGCCCGCTGTCGCGGGGGTATCGCACCGGGACGAGCATCGTCGTCGGCCAGACGCTCGGCGACGGCGACCCGGCGGGGGCGCGGTACGACGGCTGGGCCGCGGCCGCACTCGGGGTCCTAACAGTCGGTTCGCTCGGCGTCGTCCTCTTCGTCGGTGCCGAGCCGCTCGTCTCCCTCTTCACCGACGATCCGGAGACGCTGTCCGCCGCGGCCGGCTTCGCTCGCGCCTACGCGCTCGCGGCACCGGTCACCGCGCTGTACATCGTTCTCGCGGGCGCGCTCACGAGCGGGAGCGACACGCGGACGCCGTTCGTCGCCCGGGTCACGGGCATGTTCGTCGGGATGCTCGGCGTCTCGGCCGTGGGCGGCATCGCGCTCGGCTACGGCGTGCCGGCGGTGTACGCGTCGATCGTCGTCTACTACGTCTGGGCCACGTGCTACGTCGTCCTCGGCTACTACCGGGGTGGCTGGGTCGACCGTACGCAGGCGATGATGGACGAGCGCGGCAGTACGCCCGGCGAGGACTGACGGAGGGAAACGTCGGGACCGTCCGACTGGGCCCCGCGTCAGTCCCTGGACTCGGGTGCCGATCGGAGTCCCTCGCTCGAATCGGTGGGGACGTCGAGCAGTTCCAGGTCCGTCCCCGCGAGGTCGAGCGCGAAATCGGTGCCCAGTGCGGTCGCCGGGGTCTGGAATCCCTTCGGGACGCGGCCCTCGCCGTCGAGGACCCGCTCGGCCGCGCTCACCGCGGATTCGGCCGTCAGCGCGTAGGGGTTCGGCGTCCCCAGTCGGCCGCGGGCGGTCCGCCCGGTCTCCGTGTCCCGGACCTCGCCCCAGACCACTGCGGTGTCGGTCGCCAGGTCCCGTTCGCTCGGGCCGTCGACGGCGGCGTCGATCGCCCACTCGAGGGCTCGCTCGATCGGCCGCCGATCGACCAGCCAGCCGAGCGCGGTCGCCAGTCCCAGCGCCCGTCTCGCGGCGGGCGGGACGGCGACGTACACCGCGATCGACTCGACGCCGGTGCTGTGCGCTGCGGTGACGACGTCGCCCCATGGAGCCGTGACGGCGGGTTCGGGACCGTCTCCGAAGTCGATCTCGCGGGTCCGGAACGCCGCCGGAACCTCGACGAGGCGGCCGTTTCGACGGACGACGCCGTTCCCGAGCAGGTCGAGGATCGTCCGGGCCGTTCCGCGGGAAACGGAGACGGAGCCGCTGATCGCCAGCGTGAGTTCGTCGGCCGCCGGCACCTGGTCGTGGAGGACGGCGGCCAGACAGTCCGAGGGGACGACGTCGAAGCCGACGCCGGGCAGGACCGTGATCCCCGCCTCGCGGGCGTCCGCGTCGTGCTGGCGGAGCCGTTCGAACACGGGGAACTCGCCGGTGATGTCGAGGTAGTCCGTCCCGGTGGCGAGACAGGCCTCGAGCAGCGGATCGGCCGTCTCGGCGAACGGGCCCGCGCAGTTCAACACCGCGTCGAAGCTGTCGATCCTGGCGGCGACGTCGCCAGCGAGGTCGAAGGTCCGGGCCTCGACGCCGAGTTCGTCGGCCTGTCGGCGTACCTGCCGTCCGTCCCGACCGGCGACGACGGGCGACCCTCCTCGTGCGACGGCTTCGCGCGCTACCAGCCGACCGGTGTAGCCGTACGACCCGTAGACGAGGAGGGAGTCCATAGCTGGCGTTGGTCGCTGGGGATGTTAACAGTTGTTGGTAATGTGATTTACTTTATTCAGTCTGACCGACCTGGACACTGTGGAATCCTTGCCGGTCATTGTTCGTTTGTCAGTGCTCCGACTTCGGCTTTTCTATCTGTTTCTTGATATTAGTTCCATCTGGAATGACTGGCTTCACTCGAAGCTCTCCGAAGCCGTACTTCGAGTGGTTCCCGACGCGGGTGAGGCCGGACATTGCAGTCTCTACCGGGCGGTCGCCGTCGTAGCCGACGACCACGCCGTGATCGACGGTCTCCAACTCGTAGACATCTCCGCCCTCGATGACCTTCTCCAGCCGCTTCCGGAGTTGCGCTTCGTCGTCTACGCTCCACCACCAGGGGACGTCCACGTTGTTCGCCTTCGGGTACTCCGACCGGAGGACGAACGGTGTCACGAGTTCGAGGATGAACTCCTCGCCGTCTTCGAGACGCGAGTAGTCCAGCGACTCCAAGTCAACGACCTGCGTGTCTATCAGCGTGGTCGTCCCGTAGCCGTAGTTCCGTTTACCGCCGAACTGGTGGCCGTCAAGCGGGTGGTCGGCGTTCACCGACCACCTATTCCGTGGCGGCGAGGCCGCCACGCTGTCCTCACCGAGAGGCAGAACGTCCGGGTTATCGGCGTGCAAGTAGGCGTTCACGTACCAGCGCGTGGTCTGCTGTTGTTTCCGAGCGTCGTCGGGCCGGCCCATGATCGTCTCGTGAGCCAGCGCGGGCATTCCGCTCTGGAACCGGATGTCGTGGGCGTTCAGCCCGTCGCGGGGTCGGGTATCGAGTAGCCACGGATTGTCGGGGCACCGGAAGAGGAACAGGTCGTCGTAGCTCTCCACGTCGGGAAGCGACGACCCCATGTACGGGCGAATTCCGCTCTGTGAGTGCTCTTCGGGGAACGTTCCAAACTGACCGGGGACGAACATCCCGTGACTGGCGTTGATATGCCGGTGGACGTCATGCTCCAGCTGCATCCCGAGCGCGTGGTAGATCGCGTTCCCCGAGACGTAGTACGGGTGGCCGAGGTAGTCCATGTCGAGTTCCCAATGAATCTGCTGGATGCGGGTCACGCGTTCTCCCTTCGGGTTTCGAGATCCTCGATGTACTGGAGCGCGGTGCTCCAACTCCAGATTCGCCGGAGGTTCGCGTCGAGTACCATGTCGTGCTTGTCGTGGTTGACATCGAGCGGGTGTTCGGTGAGGCGCTTCCACGCCGACGCCCACGACCGCCACGGGCGGCTTCCAAGGCGCGCCCACGGGTTCCAGTCCCCGCTCTCGTCGATTCGAAGCGCGAAGCGGTCGCCCGCGTAGACCGTCCGGTGAGGCACGACCTCCTCGGTGTCGTCCACGACCAGGAGGAGATCGGCGAACTCGTGACCGACGCGGTAGTTGTCCAAGAGCGCCGCCACGAGCAGCGTGTGGTACTTCAGGCTGGTGTACGGGTAGTAGATGCTCTCGTTGAAGCCGCTCGCAACGTCCGACGTGAGCCACGCCCGATGCATCGCCTCGGGGTCGGAGCCCGTCAGCAGGTCGGTGATGGCCTCAGAGAGACGCGGGCGTGAGAGCTCCTCGGAGTCGTAGTGAGAGGTGCCCGTCAGCAGCGAGAGCCGGTAGTGCGTCTCGTGGTTATCCACTGTCTGTTCGGGCTTCCCGTTGGGCCGTGAGAGCGCCGACGCGTCGCCGTCCGCGCCGTGCGGGACGGTCCGGTTCACCGGGACGCCGTGAAAGGTGTCCGGGGCGTAGTCATGCGTCTCGCCATTGAGCTTGTGGGCGTCGTGGCGGTAGGCCGCGACCATCACGTCCTGGCCGCCGTCGCTCTGGAAGTCGCTGAGGGTGACGTTCTCGCCCATCTACGGCCCCTCCGCGATGCGCTCTTCCAGCGCCTCCACGAACACCGGACGGTACTCCTTGGCCCACTGTTCGTCTTTCTCGCCCATCTTGTTCGTGTTGCCCTTCCCGCGGTCGAAGACGCGCTTCAGTTCGCGCTCTTCGTACAGCGGATTGATGAAGTGGCAATCGACGATCCCCGCGCCGAAGTTGCGAGCACCACCGAGCTGGTGCATGAAGTCCGTCTGGTGCCCATCCAGGAAGTCGATCCCCTCCGCGAGCAGACCGATGAACTCGGGCTTCGTCTCCCGGAGTGAGAGATGCCAGCAGCCGTCCAGATTCGCCACGGCGTCGATTTCTGCGTTCCGAAGCGGTTCGCGGTTATCTTCACGATTCCGAGAAACGACGTTCCGGTTGAGCCGGCGGTAGTGGCCTTCGGCCTGTCCGCGCGTGTAGTCCACGCTGGAGCGGACGGGGTTAAATTTGATCGGGCGACGCATCACCTTTCCCGGCTGGTTGCCGAAGCCACCGAAGAGGTCGAAGACCACACATCCGTCATTCTCTTTTGGGTCATCGACGCACGCACCCTTCTCGTGGTAGCCGTCATCGAGATCACGCTCGTAGACGCCGTCTTTCATGAAGTTCGCGTTGGACTCGCCGGGGTGGCAGGCGGTGCCGTCGTACTCGTGGACAACGCGCTCCATCCCATGGCGAAGCCACCCAGAAAGAGGAAACGCCGGAATGATCCCGCCGATCTGGTTTTGTGGATCGGTGTCCTCGTAGTTACCGTTCGAGGCGTGGTGTCTGTCAGTCATGATGCTGTCACCGACTACCAGTAAGTCGGTCTGGATTCGCACGAATACGTCGCAATCGATGTCTTCAATCATGGTGGCCCAGTTTCGTGACCTGATCACGTTTAAAGGTCAGCGAGTATCGAGTGCGTTCTTCAGGGCGGAGCGAAACGGCGCGGAGGTGCTGGCAGAAAAGTTCCGTAGTAGATGGGGGGTAGAGACCTCATGTCGAGTAATCAAGAATCGGTTTCTGCCACAGTCGGGTTCGAGTCAGATTGAACACCGGCTGTTCCTGTTCGGCTACGCGGTGCTGCTGTACAACATGTGGACGGTGGCGAACGCGATTGGTGCCGACCGGGACGACGATCACGACCTCAGCGAGGACGGGAAATACTGGAAGACGGTCGTGTTCCTGAGTAACATGATTGATGACCCGGCGTCACTCGAAATTGGGGAAGTTCCCGAGGGAGAGTTATCAGAATTCATCGAGATGATTCAGAGCGATTTTTACTTGAAGTTCAGCGTCTGAAAGAGTTCGTTTCCACTCACCCCTCGAGCTGAATAACATCACCTACATTGCCAACTACTGTTAAAGGGTCGGCAGACGAGCGGCCCCGACACGGGACGGTCCGGCGTACCGAAATGTTCACCACGGGTGGCGCGTAATCGAGGGCCGATGGCGGCCACAGACCGGATCACATCGCTTTCGGACGTTCCCGACTCCTCCACGTTTTGCTTTCGCGTCCGGAACGGGAACGACGACGAACGGGAGGCGATCCTCGTCAGGGATGGCACCGACGACGTCGCGTGCTGGCTCAACTACTGCCAGCACTTCACACACATCAATCTGGACAAGGGATCGGGCGCACCGATGCGCGACGGCGAGATCGTCTGTGCCAACCACGGGGCGTACTTCGACGCCGACTCCGGACAGTGTACCTTCGGCCCGTGTGAAGGCGCGTATCTCACGGCGATCGACGTCGCCGTCGACGACGGCGTCGTCTACCTGACCGACGAGGCTTACGAGTTCGTCGGACCTGGCCCGATCGAAACCGACGACGCCGATCGCACCTCGACGTCGAACGTCGAATTTTGAGGCCTACCGAACGGCGGCCGGGGAGACGAGGTCGCGTTCCTGATCGTACTCGAGCAGGCCGGCGTCGACCAGTCGCGGGAGGTGGTCGTGATACAGCGAGATGTAGACGTCGGCGACCTCCTCGGCGGAGAGTTCCCGTACCTTCCGGCCGGTTTCCCGGACGGCGACCTCCTCGGCGGCGTCGGGGAGGGTGAGCTCCTCGCCGTAGGTGGCCATCACCTCGAGCAGCAGGCGACGACGACGGCTGGCGAGGAGCGAGAAGGCGTCGTCGACTGCGTCTGGCGACGTCTCCTGCGTATCGAGCCAGTCGAGGACCGAGAGCACGAGATCGACACAGTCGGACTCGGGATGGGACGAGGCAGTCATTCGTATTCTCCCCGGGAGTCGTGGGCGACCGTGGCTTGAGACGAGACGTGGCCGGTGGGACGAGATGCGGTCGCCGATCGCTCGCGGGTTCGTATCGGGTTCTCGACTCGCCGGTAAATATGCGTGTCGAATCGGGTTGAGATCCGCCCGGACCACCAGCGATACGAGTCGGTCGGGACCGGGACTGTCGGCGTTCGGACCGCGAGTGGCCGTCACTCGATCGTCAGCGTCGGTTCGTCGACGCTCTCGCTCTTGCAGTCGGGACACCGCGAGGGGCGGTTCAGCAGGTCGTCGAAGTCGTCGAAGCCACACTCGCGGCAGGCCGGCGGGGCGACGAGGAACTGCTCGTCGGTCCCCTCGATCGATCGGGCGACGTGTTCGACGTGGTCGAGCACCGCCTGTGGCGTCAGATCGAGCCGCGCGGCCAGTTCGTTCGGCGTCGCCGGCTCGGCACGGAGGGCGTCGGCGAGTCGCTGTCGGGTCGTTTCGTCGGCCTCGCGCATACACGAGTGTTTCGCTACTGGGTGTTATAGTAGCAACTGAAACGATGCACACACTGATCGCGACGCCGTCCTGCGAGCAGGTGTGCAGTGACTTTCAGTTGTTACTATCGCTCTTCGGCAGTCACCGGCGACGGAACGTGAGCCCGTCGGCACTCACGGCCACCCGGCGCGTGGCGACTCGAGAAAGGGTAAGTGACTTACATCCAGCGGGTGAATCGAGGCGCATGAAGGCCGTCGTTCTTGCTGGCGGATACGCGACGCGAATGTGGCCGATCACGAAACATCGGCCCAAGATGTTCCTCCCGATCGGCGACTCGACCGTCGTCGATCGCATCTTCGCCGAACTCGAGGCCGACGAGCGGATCGACGAGGTCTACGTGAGCACGAACGAGCGGTTCGCGCCCGATTTCGAGGCCCACCTCGCCGACAGCGAGTTCGCAAAACCGCAGCTCTCGATCGAAGAGACGACCGCGGAAGACGACAAGTTCGGCGTCGTCGGCGCGCTCGCCCAGTTGATCGATCGCGAGAACGTCGACGACGACCTGCTGGTGATCGCCGGCGACAACCTGATCAGTTTCGACGTCGCCGACTTCCTCGACGACTTCGAGGCGAACGCCGCACCGACGCTCGCCGCCTACGACGTCGGCTCCCGCGAGAAGGCAAAATCGTACGGCCTCGTCGAACTCGAGGACGATCGCGTCGTCGACTTCCAGGAGAAGCCCGACGACCCGAACAGCACGCTCGTCTCGATCGCCTGTTACGCGTTCCCCCGGGAGTCCCTCGACCTCCTCCCGACCTACCTCGAGGAGGGGAATAACCCCGACGAGCCAGGCTGGTTCGTCCAGTGGCTCCAGGACCGGGAGCCGACCTACGCCTACACCTTCGAGGGCGCGTGGTTCGACATCGGCACCCCCGAGAGCTACCTCGACGCCGTCGCGTGGCAACTGGACGGCGAGTCGCTCGTCGACGACTCCGCATCTCTCGAGGACGCCACGATCGGCGACAACGTCCACGTGATGGACGAGGTCACCCTGGAGAACACGAACCTCGACCACGCGGTGATCTTCCCCGGGGCGACGGTCCGCAACGCCGACATCCGCCGCTCGATCATCGACGAGGGGACCCACCTCGAGGACCTCGACCTCGCGGGGGCGCTGATCGGGGCCCACACGACGATCACGAACGGCTCGCCCCGGTGACGCCGCGCCTGCACACCGGGTCCGAGCCGCGGTATCGATCGCCGCGCCCGGTCCCGGGCGGCAGTACAGCTTTATATCTCCCGTGTGATGGCTGGAACAGTCGGCTATGACGACCCCACAGGCGGTCCTCGATCGATACGCGGACGGGACGCCCGTCCGGGCCCTCGCCGACGCGTACCGATCGCTCGATCGGTGGACCGGCTCCGACCCGCTATTACTGGTCGCGGAAGCCGCTGCCTCGACGACCGGCCAGCGCTTCGTCGGCGGGATCGTGCCGAGCGTCGAACGGTTTCGCGACGCGTTCGTCGAAACGGATCGCGTGACTCGCTTCGCCGACCTCGCCGCGATCGACCTCGCCGACGACGACCTCGTCGCGGCGTTCGGGGCACAGCGCAAGCGCCACGTCCTCCTCGAGACCGCGTCGGTCCTCGCCGATCGGCCCGAAGACGACGACCTCGCGGCGTTGCAGGCCTGGGCGGCGACCGCGGACCACTACCGCTACGAGGCGGACCCGATCGGCTCCATCTCCGGCGTCGGCCCCGCGACGTTCCAGTACCTCAGACAGCTCGCGGGCGTCGACACGGTCCGGCCGGATCCGGAACTTCGCCACCTCGTCGACGCCCTCGCCGACGACCTCCCGTCCGCACCGCTCTCGACCGCGACGGCGCTGCACACGATCGCCGCCGGCGAGTGGCTCGCGTACCGGACGCACTACAGCCCGCTCGAGATCGATCGGATCGCGTGGTGGACGTTCACCGAACCGGACGACCGCGAGGCGGTGCTCGAGGCCAGCGGTGTCGCCCTCCCGTCACCCTATAGTAGCAACTGAAAGTCAATGACACCTGATCGCAGGACAGCGTTGCGACCAGTGTGTAACTCGTTTCAGTTGCTACTCTAGATCGCGGTCAGTTCCTGCGCTCGATCGAGCCCAGTTTCCATCTCCGTCTTCGCCGTCTCCAGCTGTTCGACGACCTCGTTCGGTAGCTCCATCCGATCGGCGAGTTCGAGCAGCGTCTCGACTTTCGTGATCTCGAGGCGCTCGATCGCTCGCGCCAGTTCGGCCTCGACGAGGATCGTCGATCGGTCGGGAGAACGGGCTGGTCCGGTCGACCGGCCGGAATCCACTCACCCCAGCTTCGCGTCCGTGATCCGGATCGTCCCCCGGGTCCCCTCCCACTCGGGTTCGTACTCGAGATCGATCGCCCGATCCATGTGCGGGCCGTCGACGACCAGCGTCTCAGAACCACCTTTTTTGCGCTCGGGTCGGCGAAGCCGACCACTCCCGCAAAAAATCTGGACCAAAAAACGCCGCTCGATCGCGTCACTGCGGCGCTTTGCGCCGCATGCTCGCTCACTCGCGGTACGACAGCTGGTCACTCCAGCCGAGCGTCCGTCACCCGAATCGTCCCCCGCGTTCCCTCCCACTCGGGTTCGTACTCGAGATCGATCGCCCGATCCATGTGCGGGCCGTCGACGACCAGCGTCTCGAACTCGCCGCCTTCCCCCAGGATGTGGACGCCGTACTCCTCGTTGAGCCGTTCGAGGTCGGCGAGCGCCTCGCGATCGAGTCGCCGGCCGAGCCACGACTCGTCGAGCCCGTGGGCGGCGACCCGGATGATCCGGATGTCGAACCCCGCGTCGAGCATCGCGTCGGCGAGTTCTCGGGGATCCTCCTGCCAGAGGGGCGCGAAGAGGTCACAGCCGAGCCGATCGCACATGGCCTCGATCCGGTTCGTCTGGTACTCGCTCTCGACGGCCCCTGCGGTGACGCCGGCGATGCCGCCCGCGAGGTCGTCGTCGAGGGCCGCGAGCGCCGCCTCCAGGGGCTCGAGTTCGTCGTCGCCCTGGGCGCTCGCGTCGATCGTCGACTCGGCGTCGAAGTCGTCGGGTTCGACGTCGACCAGCGGAATGCCGATGCTCTCGGCCGCCAGCCCGGCCAGGTCGGTCGCCGGGACGTGGTACATGTAGGAGTCACCGGTCGGGTGGACGGTGACGAGTCGCCGAACGTCGAGCCCCCGTTCGAGCGCCCGGTACAGCGCCCACGCGGAGTCCTTGCCGCCCGAGAAGAGACTGACCCACGCGCCGTCTGTCTCGCTCATGGTGGTGACTGGGGGCTCAGTGATAAAGGAGTGCCGAGTCGGGCCGGCGCGTCACTCCTCTCGGCCATCCGGCCGATCGGCGTCGGTACCGGTGTTCGCGTCCTGCCGATCGGATTCGGGGTCGTCGTCGCGAGTCGCGGTGTTGGCCGGCGGGCGCGTCGGGTAGTCGGCCGTCGGACCGCCATCGGTGAGTTCGGAGCCGGCCTCGCCGCCGTCGGTCACCTCGCCGCTCTCGACGGTTCGGCTGAAGTGCGACGCGACCTGCGCGCCGACGAGACTCACCGCGATCGCGGTGACGACGAACAGCGCCAGCCGCTCGCCCGCAGTCACCGTGAAACTGTCGACCGAGAGCACGCCCTGCTCGATCGCCGGGACGACGAGCGGTTCGATCACGCCCTGGTCTTCGAGGAAGTACGCGGAGAAGCCCCGGACCACCAGTCCGACGGCGACGACGATGAACGGGAGGTTGAGGTACGAACTCCGGATCGGTTCGTCGTCGATGATCTCGTCGAGCAGGCGACCGGCGCTCGCGGTGAGGGCGGCCATCGCGAGCCACGGGACGCTGTCGAAGGCGAACTGCATCGCGGGGATCAGGACGCCCGGCCGGTTCTCGAGGCCCGAAACGGCGAGTCCGCCGGCGAACAGGCCCATGAGCGTCAGCCCGGCGGCGACGACGTAGGTGACGACCGACACCTGACCGGAGTACAGCGATTCGCGGACCTGGTGGGCGAGCCCGGTCAGGATCTCGTCGACGTTGAATCCCTTGTAGAGCAAGAAGAGCCCGATGACAGTGGTGATCGCGGCCGCGCCCTCGGCGGGACCGGCAAAGGCCGCGAGCATCGGGAACACCAGTAGCGTCAGCCCGATCGGCACGAGCACGGTCTGGCGCAGTTCCTCGTCCGCGAGGAACTGCTTGAGCAGGTAGTAGGTCGACTCGATGTCGCGCGCCTGCCGGACGACCACCCGATCGACCGAATCGACCTGGACGCGGCTCTCGACGATCGGCACCAGGCGCTCGTCGTCCGCGCTGTCGATGACGACGATGGCGGAGTCGGGGTCGTGGTCGTCGATGAGGTCGTCGAGCTGGCGTGCGACGGCCCGATCGGCCGAGACCATCGACTCCCGGTCACCGGAGACGACGGCGACGACGACCTCCTCGTCCTCGTCGCGGAGGCTCTGGGCGACCCGGAGCGTCTCGAGCAGGGTGTTGACCCCCGAATCTTCCGGATCCGCGAGGCCGACGTCGGTCACGAGCGCGCGGACTGCCTCCCAGCCGACGACGGGCGACCGGAGACCGGTCTTGCGCCCGACGTCGTCGGTCCGGTCGAGACAGACGACCAGCGTTGTCACGATAGGCGTTCCATTCTGTGCAACGATAAAACCACTTACTCGTTCACCCGTCCGCGCCCGATCGGCGTCTCCCCCGCCGGTCACGGTCGAGGGCCCGTTCGGAGTCGGTCAGGTGCGCAGACGGAACTCGCGATCGCGTTCGTCACCCAGCACGGCACCGGAGATTCCCGCACCGAGCGCGTACGCGACGCCGCGGGCACCGGCCCCGACGCGGGCCATCAGCGGCCGTTCGGGTTCGAACTCCTCGACGGTCACCTCGTCGGTGTCGAGCCGATCGGCCAGTTCGCTCTCGAGGTCTCGACGGGTGCCGAGATGGTCGACCAGCCCCATCTCGGCGGCGGTCTCGCCGAGGTAGATTCGGGCTTCCGTCTCGCGGATCTCTTCGGGATCGAGTTCGCGGCCGTCGCTGACTCGTTCGACGAACGTCTCGTAGTAGTCGTCGATCAACCCCTGCAGGTACGCGCGCTCGTCCTCGTCCATCTCCTTGAGCGCGGTCCCGGCGTCCTTGTACTCGCCCGCGGCGAACCGCTCGTAGGAGAGGCCCACCTTCTCGGCGAGGTCGCTCGCGTTGACCCGCGAGCCGATGACGCCGATCGAGCCCACGATGCTCGCGTCGCGGGCCCAGAGTTCGTCACAGCCGCTCGCGATCCAGTAGCCGCCGCTGGCACAGACGTCGGTCGTGTAGGCGATCGTCGGCCCGTCGAACCGCTCGGCGGCGAGTTTGATGTCGTCGCTGGGGACGACCTCGCCCCCCGGCGTGTTGAGCTTCAGCAACAGCGCCCGTGCGTTCTCGTCCTCGTCGGCTCGATCGATCTGCTCGACGATGTCGTCTGCCGGCGTCGCCCGCGGGCTCGACGGAAGCGGCCCACTGCCGCCGTCGCGGGTGATCGGCCCCTCGACGGCGACCTCGGCGACGTCGTACCCCGGGAACTCCGAGTCGGCGATCGACCCCGCGATCCGGAGGCCGATCCCGACGACGACGAGCGCGGCGATGACCCCGAAGAGGTCCGCGAGCGTCGCCGGGTAGGCCACGAAGAGGGCGAACCCGATCACGGCGAACGCGACGCCGCCGGCGAGTACGATCACCAGCCTGCCGATTCCCTCGCTACTGACCACTGGAGACACCTCGGTGCATACCGGTGGCTGGGGGTGCGGTCCCGTTAAGTCTTGCCGGTCCGAGAACGGCGTAGCGGTCGATCGACGACCTACAGCGACGCGTCGGTTTCGACAGCGTCCTGTTCGTCGCGGATCGGATCGTCCCCACCGGCCGCCTCGGCCGATCGGGAATCGCCGGTCAGCCGCGGCCGCGCGTACCCGTCCCACCAGTCCCGGGCGACGTTCAGCCCGTCCCTGAGGAACGGGCGCGGATCGTCGGCGACGGCGTAGTCGAACCGCGGTTCGCGAACGATGGAGGTCGCGACCTCGCGGAGTGCGGGTCCGAACGCGGGGCGCTCGACCGTCGGGTACTCCTCAGCGAGGATGCTGTGCAGGTAGCTCACCTCGCCCCGGAGCAGGTGGCCGCCGACCCCGACCGCGTAGGTCGGCCCCGGCTCGATCGGTTCGTCCATCGCCATCCGCCAGTAGTAGTACGGGAAATCGGCCCCGACGCGGACCGAGAAGGGAAGCGACGACCAGAACCGGGGATTGATCTCCATCAGCTTGAATTCGTCCGTCTCGGGATCGCGCAGGAACTCGACCATCGCGAGGCCGTGCCACTCGAGTTCGTCGAGCAAGGACCGGCCGGCGTCCTCGAGTTCGGGAATCGAGACCGACTCCCGGTACGCGCTCGGCCCGCCGCAGTACTCCCAGCCGCGGTGCTGGCAGTGCTGGAACGTCGCGACCGGCTCACCGTGGTCGTAGAGGGCGAAGAAGCCGTACTCCCGCGAGTCGGGGACCAGTTCCTGGACGAGCGGCTCGTGGCCGTGCCGTTCGATACTGGCGGCGACCTCCGGCGGACTCCCGGGCGTCCGGTAGACCGTCGACCCGATCTCGCAGTCGGCCTCCGGGCCGAGATACTCGGGTGCGGCGACCGTGTACCGCGGTTTGACGATCGTCTCGCGCTCCCAGTCGGTCCATTCCGACAGCAACGTGGTCTCGGGGGTCGCCACGCCCGCCGCCTCCGCGGCCGCGAAGAGGTCGACGCGGTCCTGGACCTGCCGGAGGGTGTCGAACGTCGGCCACGGCGTTGCGACGACATCGGCGAACGCCGCCCTGTTCGCCGCGAGGACGTAGATGTCCTCTTCGCGAACCGGGATGATCGTCCGGACGTCGGACCGCTCCGCGATCGAGAACAGCGCCTCGCCGTACGCGGACAGATCCGCCGCGGGATCGGGTAACTGGACGAACTCGTCGCAGTATCTCGAGGCGGCAGCCGGTGTCGTCGCGCGCTCCGATCCGACGATCGTCCCGACCCCGCGCGGACGCAGCGAGCGCAGGCAGGCGACCGTGCTCGGGGCGTCGATCCCCGGCACGAGGACGCTCGCGTCGTCCCTCTCTCCGTACATGGTCGATGAAAACGAGTCCGAGGATATTATTATAAGTAGACTAACTCGCGTCGGCCCGCTGGCGGCCGATTCCGGCGCGAACGCAGTGCGGTAGGAACGGACTACGGGCGGCGGAACGGAGCCCGTTCCCGCCGCGCGTCACAGCTCGTGACGACGATAGCAAACCGTCGCCAGCCGCCGTTTCGTTCGGCTCTGTCGCCGTGTAGGCTCGCGATACGATCGCGGACACGGGTCGAAACGGGTGGGGAAGCGTCGCGAAAGCGACGAGCCAGTTCGAAGGCGCCGACGATTCACGATGCGGTCGCTCACGAGGGAAGCGAAAACGGCAGAGACACAGGTGGACGAACCGAGCTAGAGCAGTCCCGTCTTCTGGAGTTTCATCAGGTCCTCGGTGTCGAGGGTTTCGCCTTCCTTGAACTTCTGATAGATCTCCTCGGCCTCTTCTTTGGCCTCCTCTTTCTTCTTGTCGCGCTCGGACTTGCGCTCCTCTTCTTCCTTCTTGTCCAGTTCGCGCAGGCGCTTCTGGACGCGCACGAAGTCCTCGTGGTGCTGGTCGGCGGCCTCCTGGGCCTCCACGAACTTCTCGTGCATCTCGTCGGCCTCGTCACGGATGTCGTCGGCCTCGCGGTAGGCCTCGATCATCTGGTTGTGATGTTCCTGGGCCTTGTCCGCGAGTTCCGTGACTTTCTGGTGGTGCTGGGAGGCTTCCGATCGGACTTCCTCGGCTTCCTCGACGAGTTCTTCCAGGTCCTCGTTCTGATCGAGCTTCTGCTTGCGCTCCTCGTACTCCTCGCGCTTGGACTCGATCTTCTCGATGAGCTCTTTCTCCTCTTCACTGGAGAGGACCTCGGTCTGCTGTTTGAACTCGAGCTGCTCGATTTCCTCCTCGAGTTCTTCCAGGTCCTTGCCCTCGTTGAGCTCCATGTCCGATTTGAGCTCTTCGACGCGGTCGAACAGCTCGTTGGCCTCGGCGTTGAGCTCGTTGCGCTTTTCCTTGTGTTCCTGGACGTCCTCGTTGAGCTCGTCGCGTTTCTCGCGGTGCTCCTGGGCTTCGTCGACCTTTTCGCGAGTCTTCGCGTTGAGCTCGTCGCGTTTGGACGCCCGCTCGGACGCCATCTGGTTCAGTTCGTTTCGCCGGTCTCGGAGTTGACCGGCCATCTTGATGAGCTGTCCTTTCGATTTGTTTTCGAGGTCGTCTTCTGTCAGTTCGATGTTTTTCGATTCGTCTACCATGTGTTAGTCAAACCTCTGTGCCATACCCGCACCGGGGCAGTGGCCGCCCGTCGCCGTCGAGAACCCGACCCGTCGGTCGAGCGGATTCCGTCGGGAGACGTGTGGCCGTGTAAAGCGACCGCTTACGATCTGCGAAACCTCGGTGAATAAGATTTCCTGTCATCGATCGTCGAGCGATACGCGCCCCGGTGGCGTTCTGGTACTGCCAACTACTGTCGCCTGTAATTTAAATGTACCGGTCACGAAACCCGTGAAAACCGTTAGCAGGGGTCCCGTTCTCCCGTGTTGGACTGTACCAAGGCAGAACGGGTGCTTATAAACTGTATCGGTTACGGACCGTTCGATCGGCCGTCGACACCTCGAGGTCGATCCGATCGGCGTCGGCCGGAATCCTCGCCGTTCCCGCACTCGCGGTTTCGAGCGGGCCGACGCTGACGGACGTCTCGCCGGTCTCGGTCCCGGCGCGCCAGCCGACGGTGGGTTCGAGGTCGTCGGTCGTGTCGTTACAGAGGGTGATGCCGACGCTGCCGGGTTCCGGCGGCCCGTCGAGGACGGCCTGGACGGGTTCGAACGACAGCGCGATCGCCTCGTAGGCCGCTTTCGGCTCGCCGTCCTGGGCCAGGACGCCCATCCCGCCACCCGGCGTCGGGTCGCGAAGCGTCGCCGCGGTGAGGACGCCACAGCCCCGGCGGCGCAGTGCCTCGGTCACGGTCTTCAGCGTCCGGGTCTGGTAGCGCTGGGAGTCCTCGACGTCGTTCGGCCGCCGGGCGGGAGCGGCCCGATCGAGCCCCGGCACCGTCTCGGGGTCGACGTCCGCGGTCAGCGAACCGGCCCCGAAACCGGTGACGATCGATCCGAACGACGGGTACCGATCGAGGAGCCAGTCCACGTCCGCGGGCGCGAGGTACTGCCAGCCCGGCGCGAGGTGGGCGGCGTCGGGATCGGTCCCCGGCGCGCCCGTGACGGGGACGACCGGCCGATCGTCCGGGAAGTCGTCGGCGATCGTTCTCGCCGCGTCGTGGTCGACCGCCGTCTGCCACACCCGGTACCGGAGTCGAAGCTTCGCGAGGAACCCCGTCCCGAGGGGGTCGGCGAACGGGTCCGTCGGCCGGTCCTGGACGCCGTACATCGCGAGACTCGGGTGGTGGCCGTACTCCCCCGCGAGCGTCGTCGCGAGCGTCGTCCCGCGGTCGACGTCGAGGTCGGGGCCGATCGCCGGGAGGTCCTGCCAGACGAGGAGTCCGGCCTCGTCGGCGGCCCGGTAGAACTCCCGCGGCGGAACGTGTGCGCGGGGGCGAACGATCGTCGCGTTCGCCTCGACCGCCCGCTCGACGTCGGTCTCCGGATCGCCGCCGGGGAGTCGCGTGAAGCCGCGGGCGGGGACCCGGGTCCCGTTGACGACCAGGCCGTCGTCGTCGCGCTCAACGTGACAGAACCCGACCGTCTCCTCGACGGCGTCCCCGCCGAGTTTCGCGCGCACGGTGTACCGTCGCTGGGGGCCGTGTCCGCGCGGCCACCACAGCGACGGGTCGCGAACCTCGATCGTCTTCGAGACGGTCACGCGCTCGCCGGCGGCCGCCGTGACCGGCGTGCGCTCCATCGAGGCGCCGCCGCGGAACCCCTCGGGGCGGACCGAGAACGTGACGGCGTCGTCGAGCGCCGCACCGGCGTCTATCTCGAGGTCGACCTCGATCGCGGCCCCGTCACCGTCCAGCCGCGGCGTCGCGTCGAGTCGTCGGCAGAACGTCCGGGGTCGGGATTCGACGGTCACGTCCCACCAGATCCCGGGCATCGCCGTCTCGGCCGGAACCTCGTCGGTGCCGTAGATCCCGTCGAACGACGACGGCGGTTCGCAGACGACGAGCAGTTCGTTCTCGGCGTCCGGCTCGAACTCGAACCGCGCCGGGACGAAGTGCGGTTCGTGTTCGCCCAGTTCGGTCCCGTTCATCCAGACCCGCGTCCGACCGTACGTCCCGCGAAGTTCCAGGAGCGCCCGTTCGATATCTCGCTCGCGCGGATCCGGGACGGTCGCCCGGTACGCGATCGTTCCGTCGTCTCGATCGGCGGCGAACGCGCCGGACCGGCCGGGAACGGTGACCGGCTGCCACTCGTCAACGGTGGGCGACCCGTCGGCTCCGATCGATTCGACGACCCCGCCCGTCCACCCGTCAGTCATTATCACGGTAGAGTGAACCGGGGGTAAAAATCACTTCCGACGTTTCATACGGATTGCTGTACCGATGTACCGGCACAACCCCCGCCCGGATCGCGGTTGCGCCGGAAATGACGTACAGTAAACCGTATCACCCCGGATCTAGAACAGGTTCTCGAGCCGATCGTCCGCGAACGCCTCGGCGTGATCGGTGTCGTCGCGCTCCTGGGCGCGTTTCGCCTCTTTGGCGCGCTCCATGAACCGTTCGATCCGATCGGAGCGTTCGGCCCCGCCCAGCAGGACGAGCGCTCCGAGTCGATCGCTCTCGAGCGGGAAGTCGCCGCCACGGACCTGCATGCTCTCGGTCTCGTCCTCGAGCCACTTGCGGGATTTTTCGACGCCCTTGCGGGGAATGCGGTCGGGATCGCCGGCGACGACCAGCAGCGCCGAGTCGGCCGTCGTCGCGTCCGGCAGGCTGGTCCCGGTCAGCAGGGCCTGTCGCGCGACGGTCATCACCGTGTTGATGTTCTCCGCGCTCTCCTCGGCGGCGACCGCGCTGGCGTAGCCGAGCGTCGCCACGCCGCCCGATCGGAGGGTGTTGATCACTTCGCTCGAGTCGACCACGCTTTCGCCGACGCCCTCGACCGCCTCGCCGGAGGCGAACAGCAGGCCGACCCGGCGGGCGATCTTCTCGTTGATCGTCTCGAAGGCTCCTTCGACGCTCTCGCCCTGCTCGTGCCAGGCGTCGTTGTCGATCAGGAGCGTCGCGTCGGCCTCGCGGAGGAGCGTCTTCAGCGATCGGCCGGCGTTGGCCTGGTAGAGCGAGCCCTCGTTGCGGCCGGGGAGGACGCCCAGCGCGTAGACGGGAACGTCGTAGACCCGCTGGAGGTGGTGGACGAGGACGGGCGCGCCGCCGCTACCGGTGCCGCCGCCGAGGCCGGCGACGACGAAGATCGCCTCGGCTTTCGAGGTGACGCGGCCGTCGAGCGCGCCGAGGACCTGCTCGATGTCGGACTGCATGATCTCGGTGCCGAGTTCGTTGTCGCCGCCGACGCCGTGGCCGTTGACGCGATCGGCACCGATCAGTTCCGTGTCCGCAAACTCGAGCGATTCGAGGTCCGGTTCCGCGGAGTTGATGGCCAGCGCTCCCTGGACGGCCCCGAAGCCCATTTCCGCGTCGAACCGGGTGAGCCGTTCGGTGACCTTCCCACCGGCCTGTCCAACCCCAATCAGGGCGACTTTCATATCGGCCAATACGTGGGAGCCCTGTTGAACGTTTGGGGTTCGTCCCTGTCCGGCCAGCCCCTGACCCCGAACTTCGGCAGGGAACAGGACAATGGCTCGGTGGATGGGACACGGAACAATGACAATTCACTTGGGCCCGCCCGCACTCACGTCGGGTATGTTCTACGAACAGCGGATGTCCGTCCCGGACTCGCCCGCGGCCCTCCGAAACGAGTACGATCGCGACCTCGCGGCAGTCGTCGAGGAGCGCGGCGTCGACGCCGTCGCCGACGAAACCGACGTCGATCGCGACCAGCTCGAAACGCTGGCCGAGGGCGACTCGCCGGCCCTCACACTCGAGGAGGCGGCCCGGATCCAGTCGCTCGCCGAGGGCGAACCCGACGCCGACACGATCGAGACGATGGCCACCGAGCACCTGCTACTGGGAATGTCGACCGCGGTGCTCGACGTGGACGCCGTCGAGAGCCGCCTCGCGATCGAGATGGACGCCAAGGAGATTCAACAGAAGATCGAACGGCGCGCGCCGATGTCCTTCGAGGAGTTCGTCCACGTTCAGTACGTGATCGCCGACGGCGCCCCCTGAGCCGATCGCCGGCCACTTTGCCGTCGCGGCGTCGATCCTACCGATACACGTTCTCTTCTCGCTTCCGGAACTCCCGGAGCGCGAGGCGTGCGCGACGGCGCGAGATGAAGCCGAAGCCGACGGCCGGACACGTCTCGTCCGGACACTCCCAGCGGTAGGTACCCGTCGACGGATCCCGCCGGACCCTGGTCGCTCGATCGCATCGTGGACAGTCCCAGCCCCACCGGACGTCGCCCGGTTCGCGGTTCGATCGCGACATGTACTCTGTTCCGGCGTTAGCCGCACCGATTGAGTATCTTCTGATCCCGCCTCCGCGTCGTCCCCGGGCGAGCCTCGTCCCGGTCACGATGCCGCGAGCGGTGTGATTATTGTCGTCCGCACGCGAGAACCGGTATGCAGGTCGCAATCCTTGGCTGTGGCTACGTCGGGCTCGAACTCGGCCGCCAGCTCGCCGACCGGGGCCACGAGGTCGTCGGCGTCCGCCGGTCGGCCGACGGGGTCGAGGAAATCGGGAACGCGGGCTTCGAGGGGGTTCGAGCGGACGTCACCGATCCGAACGACCTCGCGGCGGTTCCAGACGTCGACGCGATCGTCTTCGCCGCCAGCAGCGGCGGCCGCGGTGCCGAAGCGGCCCGCGAGGTGTACGTCGAGGGACTGGAGACGGCGATCGAGGCCTTCGGCGAGCGCGACGACCCGCCGGAACGGCTGGTCTACACCTCCTCGACGGGGGTCCACGGCGACCACGACGGGGACTGGGTGGACGAGGAGACGCCGATCGAGCCGACCACCGACAAGACCGCGGTACTCGCCGAGGCCGAGCGAATCGCGCTCGAACGGCCCCCGGAGTACGGGTTCGACGGCACCGTGGCGCGCTACGCCGGCCTCTACGGCCCCGATCGGTACCGCCTCGAGCGCTACCTCGAGGGGCCGGTCACGGAAGGGTACCTGAACATGGTTCACCGGGACGACGCCGCCGGCGCGGTTCGCTACCTGCTCGAAGAGAACCTCGCTCGCGGCGAGGTCGTCCAGGTCGTCGACGACGAACCCGTCGACAAGTGGGAGTTCGCCGACTGGCTGGCCGACGAATGCCACAATCGGACTGCGTCCGACAGGCAGCCGGAACGCTCGCGTTCCGGCGACGGGACCCATCGACCGCCGAAGCGAACCAAAGCCGAGCGACTCGAGGCCGACGACCTCTCGGAAGCCGCGCGGCGACGGATCCTGACGAGCAAGCGCTGTGCCAACGAGAAACTTCGCGACCTGGGCTACGAGTTCGCGTACCCGACGTTCCGCGAGGGCTACCGCGACGCGATCGAGAGCTACTGCGAGTGATCGTCCGCAGATCGGGCGAACGAGCCGCGGAGACGGCCGATAACCGCGATCCGCCGCAACCGACTGGAACCCCGTTCGTGAGGGGAAATTTCATGGGGGTTCAATTTGATTGTCCGATATGGGTTCCCGGAGCGTCCCCCCGAGCGCCGCATCCGGGGCGGACGTGTTAGTAATCGAGTCTGTCTCCGACTGGGCACAGTCGCTCGATCCGCTCGTTCTCTCGTTGCTCGTCCTCGCTGTGGTCGGACTCGGACTCGGCGGCTGGTGGGTCGTCCGCTGGTTCCGCCGTCCGCCGGGCGTGCGGCTCCAGCGAGTACTCGACTCCCACGACGACGTGGCGATCCTGATGCACCCCAATCCCGATCCGGACGCGATGTCGTGTGCGATGGGGGTCGCCGCGATCGCGGAGACGGTCGACACCGACACGACGCTGCAGTTCCCCGGCGAGATCCGCCACCAGGAGAACCGCGCGTTCCGGACCGTCCTCGGCCTCGACCTGGACCGGGTCGAGTCGGGGTCGGACCTGGCCGCCGACGCGGTCGTCCTGGTCGATCACAACACGCCGCGTGGGTTCACGGGCGCGCAGATGATCGAACCGATCGCCGTGGTCGACCACCATCCGGGAAACGGTGCCGGCACGAAGTTTACCGACGTCCGGACCGAGTACGGCGCGGCGTCGACGATCCTCGTCGAGTACGTCGAGGCGATCGGCGGGACGACGGACGACGAGGACGAGGACGGGCCGCCGATCTCGCCGGAACTCGCGACGGGCCTGCTCTACGGCATCCAGTCCGATACGAACCACCTGACGAACGGCTGTTCGCGCGCCGAGTTCGAGGCCGCCGCGTACCTCTACGACGCCATCGACGAGGACCTGCTCGAACGGATCGCCAACCCGCAGGTCAGCGACGACGTGTTGCAGATCAAGGCGACGGCAATCACCGAGAAACGCGTCGAGGGGCCGTTTGCGGTCTGTGACGTCGGGGAGATCGGCAACGTCGACGCGATCCCCCAGGCGGCGGACGAACTCATGCACCTGGAGGGCGTGACGGCCGTCGTCGTCTACGGCCAGCACGACGGAACCCTCCACCTCTCCGGCCGATCGCGGGACGATCGGGTCCACATGGGCGAGACGCTCCGCCACGCCGTCAGCGACATTCCGATGGCCAACGCGGGCGGGCACGCCCGCATGGGCGGCGGCCAGATCTCGATCGATCACATGGAAGGGATCGGCCCCTCCGACGGAATCAGCAAACCGGAGTTCGAGGAACGGCTCTTTTCGGCGCTGTCGGGCGAACGATCGTAGCGATCGTTCTCATCGGTGGTCTCGCAACCGCGCGTCCAGCGCTTCGCTATCGGCCGTCTCGGCGCTCTCGACGAACGCCGCGGCACAGGCGTTCCCGAGCGACAGCGCGGCCTCCCACGGCCAATCTCGCGCCAGCGCGCAGGCGAGCGCGCCGGAGAACCGGTCTCCCGCGCCGAGCGTGAGCGTCGGGTCGCCGGTCTCGAGCATCGCGACCGAAATCGTGTCCGACGGGGTGGCCGCGATCGCGTCGTCCGCGCCGTGGTAGACGACGGCGGAGATCCCGAGCGCGGATCGCACCGCTTCGGCGTGGTCGGTCGTCGGTTCGCCGGGGACACCGGCGACGGCCGCGACGGTCTCGTACTCGGTCCGGTTGACGCTCAGGGCGACGTCGATCGACGACTCGGCGCGAGCCAGCGCGTCGAGGAGGGTCTCGAGGTCGGCGTCCACGACCAGTTCGATCGCGCCGGGATCGACCACGACGGGCACGCCGTCGGCGCTCTCGGCCAGTCGATCGAGGACGCCGGTGAGGCCGCGATAGATGGCCCAGTTCGTACAGCAGAGGGCGTCCGCGGCCGCGATCCGGTCCCAGTCGACGACCGCGGTGAGGTCGTCGACGTTCCAGTCGGGCGGCTGGCTCGATCGCTCGGGAAAGAGAACCTCCTCGCCGTCGAACGCGAAGACGTGGATCGCCGCGGGCGGTCCCATCGAGTGGGTCTCGAAGGGCAGATCCGCGAGCACCTCGTGATCGAGGTGGCCGACGACCGTCGCGTCGTCGCCCAGCGCGTGGACCTGCGTCGCGGCGTTGACCGCTTGCCCGCCGGGACGGACGTCGACCAGTTCGATCGGGAACGTCTCGCCGTCGCCCGCACGGAGGTGGCGGCCGAGCGCGGCGGGTGATTCGACCCGATCGCCGCCGGCCCCCGTGACCCGGTAGCAGTAGTCGACGCTCCCGTCGGGAAGCGTGACGATCTGCTTCGACTCCTCGGCAATGGACGAGAGCCGATCGCGCAGACGTGCGTAGCTCACGCCCGACACTGCGACGCTGTGGGGTAAAAGAGTGCACCCGACTCTGCCGGAGCGTCGCGGGTGCGAGAGGCTTACGGGGCCGGTCGCACCGGAACGGGTCGACGAGGACGATCCGTCTCAGCGGATCTCCTTCCACTCCGCGGCGCAGTCGGGGCAGATCCGGACCGTCTTGATCTCGTCCGGGTCGTTCTCGGTCTTCAGGGGCTTCTCGCACTCGCCACAGACGAGTCGATCGTACGTGTCCTTCTCGAGTTCGCCGTCACGGAGTGCCTTCCGGACTGATTTCATGTTGCCGACGTACGCAGGTAGGGGAGAAAAAGACCGGGGCTTTCTCGAAGGCCGTGGCGTGGCCGTCCCGTCAGCCACACGTCGGACGATTCTGGCGCGAGCGATCACCGTTCGCCGGAGTCGTGGCCGTTTTACCGGTTCGGCCGAATACCCTACCGATGGAGTACGTCCAGGAGCGGATCGCGACGCTCCACGATTTCGGTACCGGAGGAAGCGTCGCGACCGGTGACGCGCTCGCGGGGGCCGTCAGGGACGCGGCGGTCGTCGTCCCGATGACCGATCGCGAACTCGAGAGTCCGGCCGCCGCGCGCGTGCTGGGCGAACTCGAACGCCTCGATCCCGCCGCCGTGATCGTCCCCGTCCGTTCCGCTCCCGATCGGATCGGTCCCTTCCGCGAGTGGCTCGCGTCCTTCGGACTCCCGATCGAGGTGCTGTGGTGCAACGCGCCCGCGGTCGATACCCTCCTGGACGAGGCCGGGTTGGCGGGCGAGTTGGGGAAAGGCCGGGACGTCTGGCTCGCGCTCGGCCCCGCCGCGGACGTCGGCGAGTACGTGGTCGTCCACGACGCCGACGCCCGCAGCTACGAGGCCGAGCACGTCCGCCGCCTGCTCGCTCCCCTGACGATGGACGTCGCCTTCTCGAAAGGATACTACGCGCGCGTCGAGGAGGGCAGGCTCTACGGCAGGCTCTTCCGCCTGTTCTACGAACCCCTGGTCCGGACGCTCTCCGGGGCCCACGACGCGGCGATCCTCGACTATCTCGGCTCGTTCCGCTACGCGCTCGCCGGCGAGTTCGCCGCCACCGCCGACCTCGCTCGCCGACTCCGATCGCCCCGAACGTGGGGGCTAGAGGTCGGCACGCTCGGCGACGCCTTCGCACACGCCGGCTTCGCGGGTACCGCGCAGGTCGACCTCGGCCGCCACGTCCACGACCACCGCGCGGTCGCCGGCGAGGCCGGTCTGGAGGGAATGAGCCGCGACGTCGCGACCACCCTCCTGCGGGTGATCGAGGAACACGGCGTCGCGCCCGACTACGACACCCTCCCCGGTCGGTACCGGAACGTCGGCGAGCGACTGATCGATCAGTACGCGGCCGACGCGGCGTTCAACGGCCTCTCGTACGATCGAGCCGGCGAACGCGACCAACTGGCCCGCTACGCCGAGTCGATCGTCCCGCCGGGACCCGATCGTCGGCTGCCGTCGTGGCGCGAGGCCCCCTTCGCACCGGGGGACGTTCGCGCGGCGGCACAACCGTGGGTCGGCGGCCGAATCGGCTCCAGCGCGGACGACTGATACGGACAGTAGTCCGTATTGGCGCCGGGCGACGCGCTCACAGTCTTTATCAAATCACCACCCGTTGTGCCTCCTATGGACGCCACCGCCGACGAACTCGCCGGCGTGGTCGACCTCTTCGGCGGGTTGACCCGCGCGGAACTCGAACGCGCACTCGCGGAGGCCGCCTTCCGGGCCGACGGCCAGTCCGTCGACGAGGCCGCCCTCGCGGACGCGATCGATCGGGGCGTCGAGACCTTCGCCCTCGTCCGGTACGAGCGGGACGGCGACGGCGGCGGCCCCTCGGCCGAGAGCGCTGGCGACGAGGACACAGGGCCGCTGCTGGTCGCGGGACCGACGGCGTTTCCGACGGTTCCGGAGCACGCCGAAGACGTCCCCCACATCCTCGACGTCGAGCCGCGACGGCTCGATCGCGAGGCCCTCGGGGACCGGACGCGATCGCGGTTCGCCGACGCGGTCGATCGAGCGATCGAGGCGGGCGACGACGACCGAATCGAGCACCTGATCGACGTCAGCTACGATATCGAAGCGTGGGCGCCGATCGACGTGGCCGACGACCGACGGCGGCTGGAAGCGGCTCTCGAGTGATCGCATGCCAGGACCGACACTGACCCTCGATCCCGTCGCGAACCACGAACCGCGAGAGATCGACGACCAGGAGTACGACGCGGCCGTCCTCGCGCCGATCATCGAACGCGACGGGGAACACCACCTGCTGTTCACCCGTCGGGCCGACCACCTCGGCGAGCACCCAGGGCAGATGAGTTTCCCCGGCGGCGGTGCCGAACCCGTCGACGAGACGATCCTCGAGACGGCGCTCCGGGAGGCCAACGAGGAGATCGGGCTCGAGGCCGCCGAGGCCGAGGTCGTCGGCCAGCTAGACGACATCCGGACGATCACGGAGTACACCGTCACGCCGTTCGTGGCCCACGTTCAGGACCGGGAGTACGTCCGCGACGATCGGGAAGTCGCCGAGATCGTCGTCCTGCCGCTCTCGGGCCTGCTCGATCCGGACAATTACGAGTATGAGCGCCGGGACCACCCCTACTACGGCGACATCGTCATCCACTACTTCCACGTCGACGGCTACACCGTCTGGGGGGCGACCGGCCGCATCCTCGTCCAGTTGCTCGAACTGGCGACCGACTTCGAAGCGCCGGAACGCGTCGATCGATCGACGTTGTAATCGACTGGCACTGTCGAAATCCATAGAGACCGACAGAAGGTTCGTGCTGAACACAGAGGATGTATCTATCGACTCTCCACACTATAAGAATCAGATTGAGTCCCCTGAAAATGGGTCAGTCCACGACCAAGAAGGTATCCAAGGATACCTATGGGTGCCCCATACAGGAAGCCCCCTTCCAGGACAAGTTGTGTGTATTCAAGGAGAGTTGGGTCCCTCGCGAAGGCGAGATTCCCGCTCAGGAAAAATCCCATTAGCGGAGCGGCAACAAGTACGACGCTGATAATCACCCCATTGTACAGATACGAACTTATTGCGGCGACAATCAGCAAAATCAGCATGAAGAAGACCAGATTGTAGCCTCTCCCGAGCCGTTTATTGAGTGCGTCACCAAGACCACCAGTGAATGTCAGAAGAACATACAAGCCAACCAGCAGGCCAAGAGAGACTGCCAGTAATTTGCCGGCTCTTGTTTCCGACGTTCCAATGAGGACGGTCCTGACACGGTGGTTCGTCATAGTATTCCTTTCTATTATGTTAACCTTAAACATGCCCTATACGCAAAAAGTTGTTTGACCGATTCGCGCTCTGTATTCAGCAAGGCTTCTAAAACCTGTAACCGCTTGAGAATTCCATCAGAGCCGATCGACCAGTTCCGAACCGAACGCAACGAGTCCGTCGACCGGTGGCGACAGGGGTAATCTCGATGACGATGTATCGCTCTCAGTCGAATCCAGAACCGGCCCCTCCTCGATTACCCCGTCGAGTTCTGCACGGAGCGTTACCCTTTTGCGCGCTGGCCTCTCAGCAGGCCTATGGTCGCACAGACGATGGATCGAGTTCCGCACCGACTGTGAACGCTTGCAGTTACTCGTTCTGAGTGGTGAGTATCGATGTTGACAGCCTCGAGTACCGTCGCCCGCGTCGGCCTGGACGCGATCGCGCTCAAGCCGACCGAGTGTAACGTCTCGGCGGCCGCGTCGCTCCCGATCGAGACGATCGCGATCGACTACGAGGGCCGCGAGCACCTGCCGGACCCGGACGCGCTCGAGACGCTCGCCGCCGAGGCCGAGGTCCGGGTCACGACGCCGGTCCGGGCCGACGGCTTCGACCCGCTCGGCGACGCGTCGCTGGTCGCGGACCTGCCCGACTCGATCGGGCGCGTGCTGGTAGCCGGCCACCCGGCCTACCTCACCGACGCGGAACGATCGCGGGCGGTCGCGCCGCGCCTCGGACGCGCCATCGAGGCCGACCCGGACGCGTGGGTCGGCACCGAGAGCGTCGAACGGATCGCCATGGCGACCGGCGGGACCCAGTACGACCTGCTCTCGCGGACGACCGATCGGGAACTCCGGGCGCTCCGGGCGGCCGGCTTCGACGGCGAGGTCGCGGTCTACGCGCCGACGGTGCTGACCGACGACGACGACGCCGTCCTCGACGCCGTCGGGGACTACGTCGCGCGACGGCAGTCGGTCGCGGCCGCGCTCCCCGACGGCGCGGCGACCGATGCGAACGCGAGCGGTCGCGCACGGGAGGTCCTGTCGAAGGCGGCCCGGGACTACGCGCTGGTCGGGACCGAAGCCGCGGTCCGCGAACAGACCGACGCGCTCCGTGAGGCCGGGGCGACGACGATCGTCGGCTATCCGGCCCGGGGACTCGACTCGCTTCGGTCCTGACCCCGAATTATCGAATTCGATCGCCAGTCCCGTGAACATAAGAGCCTCCGGCATCCACAGGAGGGCATGACACTGCTCGCCGAACGCACGACGGCGACGGCCGCCGACGAACTCGAGGGGGCCGACGTCGGCGTGCTCCCCGTCGGCAGTACCGAACAGCACGGGCCAGCGCTGGCGCTCGGGATGGATCACCTGGCCGCGGAGGCGTTCGCCCGATCGGCGATCGATCGCGAGGATAGCGTCGTTCTTCCCACGATCCCCGTGGGCGTCAGCGCCCACCACCGCCAGTTCGACGGGACGCTGTACGTCTCCCCGGAGACGTTCGAACGCTACGTCACGGAGACGATCGCGAGCCTCGCCGAGCACGGCGTCCGGAAGGTCGTGGTCGTCAACGGCCACGGCGGGAATACGGGCGCACTGCGACGGGCCGCGCGAACCCTGCGCGACGATCGAACGGCCTTCGCGCCGCCGTGGAACTGGTGGGACAGCGTCGAGGACGTCGCCGACGACCTGTTCGACGAGGCGGGCGGCCACGCGGACGCGATGGAATCGAGCCTGCTCTGGCACCTGCACGCGGACCTGGTCGATGCGGACGAACTGGCGGCCGCCGAGGACGGCGCGAGCGACGGCTGGGGCGAGTCCGTCCACGGGGCCGCGCTCGGCTTCGACACGATCGACTTCTCCGAGAGCGGCGCGGTCGGCCGTCCGACGCAGGCCGACCCCGAGAAGGGGGCGCAGGTGTTCGAGGCCGCTCGCGACCAGTTGCACGCGTTGCTCGACTGGCTCGCGGACCGACCGATCGACGACTGCTGGCCGCGTGATCACGAATGACCGACGAACAACCCGAACTCGCGGTCGGTGCGGACGCGTTCACGCAGGCGGGGGCCGGACTCGAGGTGGCCGTCGTCGGCGGCGGTGCCGTCGGCGCGACGGCGGCCTACGACCTCGCGCGCGAGGGGACGGACGTCACGCTGTACGATCGTGGCCCGATCGCGAGCGGCGCGAGCGGCCGGGCGGCGGGCGTCTGTTACGACGCCTTCGCCGACCCGCTCGACGCCGATATCGCGGGCGACGCGATCGAGCGCTTTCGGGCCCTCTCTGGCGACGACACCTTCCCGTTCGCCGAGTGTCCCTACGTCTGGCTGGCCCGCGAGGGCGACGCCGAGCGGGCCGACGCGATCCGCGAGCAGGTCCGTCAGATGCAAGCACAGGGTATCGTCGCGCTGGAGGCCGGGCCGGACGACCTCGCCGAGCGGTTTCCCGCAATCGAGACCGACGACGTCGAGGTCGCCGGAATCGCGGGTGCGGCGGGCTACACGGACCCCGCGGCGTACACGGCGTGTCTCGCCGCCGCGGCGAACGGGGCCGGTGCGGCGCTCGAGACGGAGACGCCGGTCACGGTTCGAACCGATCCGCCCCGCGTCGTCCGCGAGGACGAGTCCGTCCACGAGGTCGACGCGGTGCTCGTGACCGCCGGCGCGCGATCGAAGTCGCTGCTCGCCGACGCGGGCTACGCCATCGCGATGAAACCCTACCGCGTCCAGGCGCTGGTCGCCGAGGCGGATCTCGCGGAACCGATGGTGTTCGACGCGACCGAGGACTTTTACTTGCGGCCCCATCCCGACGGCCTGCTCGCGGGCGACGGGACGGAGCGGGTCGAGGCCGACCCCGACGCCTACGATCGCGACGCGAACCCGGGCTTTGCGGACGCACTCGTCGATCGCGTCGCGGGACGGCTTTCCGACGTCGCGATCGACGTCGATCGATCGTGGGCGGGACTCTGCACCGCGACGCCGGACCGCGACCCGCTGGTCGGCGAACTCGACGACGGACTGTACGTCGCGACCGGCTTCCAGGGCCACGGCTTCATGCGCGCGCCGGCGATCGGTGAGCGAATCGCGAGCGAGATTCTCGGTGAGGACGGGATCGATCGCTTCGACCCGACGCGGTTCGACGGCGACGAGTCGTTCGAGATCGAAGCGGGAATGACGATCGAGTCGGACGGGTAGCCCCGCTCGTTCCGCGACTCACGGGACCGCCGCTAGTCGTCGACGGTGACTTCCGTCGTCCCGGAGTCGGCGTCGTCGGTCGTCGCTGTGGCGTCGTCGGTATCGTCGGCGTCGATCGCCGATCGCTTCGGGATCTCGATACTGAGCGTACCGGTTTCGGAGAGCCTGGCGGTGCCGGCGTCGGGGTCGACGACCGCGTCGTCGGGTAGTTCGGCCTCGCCGTCGAGGGCCGTCCCGCGGCCGGGGAACCGCATCTCGTAGCCCTCGTGGAACTGGCGGAAGCGGTCGATCCGGGTCCGGACCGTGCCCGAGAGGTACCGGACCTGGACGTCGTCGGGTTCGGCACCGGGGGCGTCGAAGACGACGAGGTAGGTTGTCTCGTTCTCGAGGACGTCGACGGGGAGCGAGCGCTGGTTCTGGAGGTGGGCGTTCGCGCGGCCGATCTGCCGGTAGATCGCGTTCCCGACGGACGTGCTGAGGTCTTTGAGACTCACGGCACGTCACCCCACGGAAGCGGCGTGTCGCTGGCGGGGACCTGGCCAGGATGCTGGCGGAGCGTAACAGACATGTCCGGACGAATCGTTACGTTCGGCACGTTCTTATTGCTTTTGGCAATAGAAAAAGAAACATCTGACGACCGAGGCGCCGTCGACGCGCCAGTCCCATCATAGTTCGACGGGTTCCAGGCAGTCGGTCCCGCCACACACCGGACAGGAGAGGTCGGACACCTCGAGGTCGTCCGGGACGTCGTAGGTGTAGTGGTTCTCGAACAGGTCCAGAAAGCAATCATCGGCGGTACAGACGATTTCCTCGGTCGGTGGCATGTCCGTTGCTAGCGGTAGCAGGCTCATTAACGCGGTGGTAGCGGCACGCGCCGAGACGAGCGGTATCTGCGCTCGATCGGGCGCTCTCGCGGTTCTCCCGCTCGGCCCGGACGGCCCCGATCGATCTCCGTCCCGCGTGTAGTCACCGTTTTACCACTCGAGGCGCTACGCGGGGACATGACCGACCCCGAACGTCTCTCCGTGACGATCGTCGACGGCTACGTCGACGAACCCGCACACTTCGGGGTACCGCCGTACATCTCGACCTACCCGCGGTACGCGGCGGGTGCGCTCGTCGACGCGGGCGTCCCCCGCGAGCGGATCACGTACCACACGATCGACGGCCTACGCGACGAACCCGATCGGTGGCGCGACGTCGACGAGGCCGACCTCATGATCTACCTGGGCGGGATGACCGTGCCGGGCAAGTACGTCGGCGGTACGCCCGCAGAGCCGGACGAAGTGCGAAAGCTCGCCTGGACGGCGAACGGGACGAGCCTGATGGGTGGCCCCGTCAAGTTCGGCGTCGGCGACGAGAACGCCGGCGCGACCGAGACCGAACGCCAGGACCTGGACTTCGACTTCGTCGCCAAGGGCGACGTCGAGGCCGCCGTCTTCGATCTCGTCGAGAGCGGCCTCGAGGGGTTCAACAACCGGATGCGCGACGTCGACGAGGTGTCGCGATGGGCCCGGGACGGTGCCTTCATCGTCGAGCACCATCCAAACCATCCCGACCACCTCATCGCCGAACTCGAGACCTCCCGGGGCTGTGCGTATCGCTGTTCGTTCTGTACCGAACCCCTCTACGGCAACCCCTCGTTCCGGCCGCCGCCGACGGTCGTGGGCGAGGTCGACGCCCTCTCGGACCACGGCGTCAAACACTTCCGGATCGGCCGCCAGGCCAACATCCTGGCCTACGGCGGCGACGGCGAAGCGCCGAACCCGGACGCCCTCCGGCAACTCTACGGCGGCATCCGCGAGGTCGCACCGGACCTCGAGACGCTCCACCTGGACAACATGAACCCCATCACGATCGTCGAGTGGCCCGAGGCGAGCCGGGAGGGGATCCGGATCATCGCCGAGCACAACACGCCCGGCGACACGGCCGCGTTCGGGCTGGAGTCCGCGGATCCGGTGGTCCAGGAGGAGAACAACCTGAACGTCACCGCCGAGGAGTGTTTCGAGGCAGTCCGGATCGTCAACGAGGAAGCGGGCTGGCGACCCGGTGAGGATCCCGCCGACGCGCCCACGTTCGGTCCGGACGCCCCGCGACGGCTCCCGAAACTCCTGCCGGGGATCAACCTCCTGCACGGCCTCAAGGGGGAACGCGAGGAGACCTACGAGCGCAACCGCGAGTTCCTCCAGCGCGTCTACGACGAGGGCTACATGCTCCGCCGGATCAACATCCGGCAGGTGATGGCCTTCGACGGCACCGACATGAGCGACACGGGGGCCCAGATCGCCAACGAGCACAAACAGCTGTTCAAGCGCTACAAGACCCAGATCCGCGAGGAGATCGACCAGCCGATGCTCGAACGGGTCGCCCCACCTGGAACGGTCCTCCCCGACGTCCACCTCGAGTATCACCAGGACGGGCGGACCTTCGGCCGCCAGCTCGGCACCTATCCGTTGCTGGTCGGCATCCCCGGCGAGCGCGACCTCGGACGCATCGTCGACGTCGCGGTCGTCGATCACGGCTACCGATCGGTCACCGCCGTCCCCTACCCGCTCGACCTCAACGACGCCTCGATGGACGAACTCACCGCCATCCCTGGCGTCGGCGACAGCACCGCCGGCGACATCGTCGTCAACCGCCCCTACGAGTCCGTTCTCGAGGCCGACCTCGGCACGGAGTTCGATCTCACGCAGTTCGTGACGACCCGGCCGATCGAGCGAGAGCGCGCGGAGTGAGTGTGCCGACCGAGCGTGCGCCGGGAGCCGTTCGTACCGTGGGCTGACGGGCCCGCCCTGTGCCGATACTGGTTCCCGCTGGTCGGGCGCGCGGACCCGATCGATCACGCGGTGAATCTGTCGTTCCCGTGGCAAGAATTGCGCTCGATCGGCCTAATCGGACGCTACTTGCGGCTATTTGCCGTCGAATGTCGGCAATCGGTCGGTAGTTCTATTATGGAGGGGCCGCAGAGTGAACATCGAGGGTCTACCTGTGGAAATATCTGAAAAACTGCTGTGTCTGTTCAGTACGGACGTCTCGGCGGAGGACGATCGGTACGTCATCGAGGTACCGCGTCAGGAAGTCGAAACTGGCGACATCGATCCGGGGGAGGTCTACCGCGTGGCGCTCATCTCGCGGGACGAGTCGACCGACGACGGATCGGCGACGACCCAGCCCGAGAGTGCACCGTCTGAGCCACAGCCACCGGTCGACGTCGGCGAAACGCGGTACGTCGAGATCGAAGACATCGGCAAACAGGGCGACGGCATCGCGCGCGTCGAACGGGGATACGTCATCATCGTCCCCGGTGCAGACGTCGGCGAGCGCGTCAAGATCGAAGTCACCGAGGTCAAGTCGAACTTCGCCGTCGGCGAGATCATCGAGGAAACGTTCTAAAGACGAACTTTTTTACTGGGGTCCTCGCGCGGCCGCAGGCCGCGCTCGAACCCCGGCAAAAAACTTCGATGAAAAAAGGCCGAGCGCGCTTTCAGCGCGCTCGGTGAAACGGCGCGCCTTGCGCGCCGTACAGTTACGACTGACGGCTCCTTGCCTTCGACCGCAGTTCCAGAACGAATTCACTCATCGATCGGCGTTCCGTCGACTCGCTTTGCGCCCTCGGAGTCGTGGACGACGACCTCGCCCGGCCCCGGATCCGCGGGCGCGTAGTTGTCGCGGACCGCGATCGCTTCTTCGAGTTCCCTGATCGCACGTTCTTTCAGCGCAGTCGCGAGGTCCTCGGCGTCTCCACGGGAGATGTCCCGACCGAGCCCCTCGCACTCGTGGGCGCGGACGACGCCTGCCTCGTCAACAGCTTCGCCCATCGGCTGGCTCGTCCCCGCGAGCGCGACACTGAAGGGGTACGTGCGACAGATCAGCGGCCGATCGTCGTGGGCGCGGCAGGCCCCGGTCCCGTCGTCGTCCTCCGCGTAGAAGACGCAGTCGCCGCAAGCGTCGGTCTGGAGCGCCCACTCGAAGGTCTCGCCCTCGAGGTCGCCGTCCCGGTCCTCGAGGCCGTACGGCATCGGCCGCGCGACGTCGCGCCAGTCGTACTCGCCGTCGTACTCGTCGCTCGCCGCGAGAGCTCGCACCTCGTCCGGGAAGACGGTCGCCGTGTGGTCGTCCTCGTCGTCGCCTTTGCAACAGGCCCCACAGCGGGTACACTCGAAGCCGATCGACTCGATGGCGTCGGCGAGGTCGTCGACTGCGAGCGAACGGGCCGCCTCGAGTTCGGCTTCGAGCGATTGCACGCCTGATCCTACGCGTCGATGCGGAAAAACCAGTCGCTACCGAAGCGGTCGGTCCTGCCCGTACCGGGTCGGGGGAACACGCTTACGCCCGATCGTGTCCTATGGTATCTAATGACATCTCTCAACGACGAGATGGCCGACGCACAGTCACAGGTCGCCGAGGTCAGGGACCATCTCAGGCAGGAGATTCCGGAGCTTTTCGAGTTCGACGTCATCGTCGGCGGCATCGAGTACAACGCGAACAACAACACCGTCACGATCACGGTCGAGCCGAGTGCCGACGCGCGAGAACAACTCTCCGACCGGTTCGGCGGCGTCAAGGTAAAAATCGAGGACGAGTTGACGTTCCAGTTTCAGCTGACTTCGACGGAACGGATCGAGTAGCGGGCCGAACGAAGGGCGACGCGAGCTACCGGTTCGAGACGTGGGCGCGTTCACCGTCCCACGCGAGCCGACCCTCGACGGCGAGTTTCTCGAGATGTGCGCGCACGGTCGCTCGCGCGAGGTCCTCGACGCCGGTCAGGTCCTTCGCGTAGGCACCGTCGAGGATCTCGGAAATCGTTTCGGCGCCGTCGTCGACCGCGTCCAGCACGCGTCGTTCACGCCTGGCCCGGTGGGTGAGTAACCGCTCGAGGGTCGCTCTCGGGGCGTCGATCGCGGGCCCGTGACCGGGATAGAGCGTGGGCGGGTCGATCGCCCGGAGCCGTCGCAGGGTACTCAGGTACGCGCGCATGTCTCCCTCGGGAGCGCCGACGACGACGCTCCCCTCCCGGATCGCGCAGTCGCCACACAGGATCGGGCCGCCCTCGCCCGCTTCGAGGGCGACGTGATCGGGCGCGTGGCCGGGGGCGTCGAGGATCGTAACGCGGCCGCCGTCGATCGGAATCGTCGTCCCCGGCACGAAGACCCGATCGGGCTCGCGGCCGGTTGCCTCCCGGAACCGATCGCGTCGGCCGACCCGCGCCCAGACGGTCGCACCAGTCTCCGCGGCGTACGCGTCGACGCCGCCAACGTGGTCGGGATGTGCGTGGGTCACCAGGACGTGTTCGACGCGACGGTCGCGAACCAGGCGATCGAGATCGTCCGTTCGGGCCGCGGGATCGACGAGAACGGCCGGATCGGAGCCGAGCAGATAGGCGTTCGTCGTGCCGGTCGGCACGCGACTCGACGTCGAGACCGAACAGCGGGTGACGTCCATATCGTCCACTCAGACTGCGAGCAAAAGGGAGTGTCGACCGCGTCCGTGCCACCCTCATGTGGCCGATCGAGCTCATGACACGCCAGCGTGCGGTCGCGTTCGTCAGTTCGCGTCGGTGCGATCCGATCGCGTCATACGGACAGTTGTCCGTCTCAGTGCTTGAGGTAGTAGACCTGTTTGCGGGCGTCCCGGAAGCTGTACCGGGAGCCGACGATGTCGACGTCTTCGAGGCGATTGAGCGCGTAGCGGACGGTTCGATCGGGGAGCAGGGATTCCTCGGCGAGCTGGCCCTGCGAGAGCGGCGAGTCGGATTCGAGGACCTTGGCGACGAGTTTCGCACTCGGGGGCAGGTCACGCAGGCGGTCACGGTATTCGTCTTCCGAGAGGGTCTCCTCGGCGGCTGCGGCACGATCGTCAGCGGTACTCATGCTCATACCACACCACGCGGAATCGGTGGTGGTAAAGCTTCCCTATATGTGGATACGAATAGTCTATTTTGTATAAGGTGTATGAATGAGGTATTAACACAAAAGGGGCGACCCCTCTCCGGTCGGGCGATTGCCGTTATATACCCCCAGGCTCGAACGGGACCGGTCACGAGATCGAGTAGTTGACGAGTGGTCACTTCAGGCGTCTCGTCGCCACCGACCCGGGTGGTGGATCGACGCGATCGAGTCGCGACCTCGTCCGGAACGGGCCAGCCCCGCTCGACCGGGGCGGTCGAGTGGGCGTCCAGGAGGTCGCGGCCTCCCGAACACGCGCCGACGGACTCCAGTATCGTTTTATCCTCCGCCTCCTGTAGTTGCGCCCAGTGTGAAAGGACAGGAGTGGTACCAGGCCGACGACGTCGCCCAGGAGTACGACGACAAGCGGTTCTCCCGTGGCGGGCAGCTGATCGACCGCCGGGAGAAAGAAGCCGTCCTCGACGCGATCGTGCCTGTCGAGGGGAAAAACGTACTCGAGATCGCCTGTGGTACCGGGCGATTTACCGTCATGCTCGCGGAGCGTGGTGCTGACGTCGTGGGACTCGATATTTCGGCGGCGATGCTACAGCAGGGTCGCCAGAAGGTACAGGACGCCGATCTCGCGGGGACGCTCGAATTTCTCCGCGGTGACGCCGGACGACTCCCCTTCCCGGACGATCACTTCGACATCGTCATCGCGATGCGCTTTTTCCACCTCGCGGACGATCCGGAAGCGTTCCTGCGGGAGATGCGCCGGGTCTCGAGTGAACAGATCGTCTTCGACACGTTCAACCGGTTCAGCGCCCGTAGCGTCTACAACTGGGCACTGCCCATGGGGTCGCGACTCTACTCGAAGAGCGAGGTGGCCACGCTACTGGCCAAAACCGATCTGACGCTCGTCGACGTGGAAGACGACTTCCTCGCACCCTACGGGCTCTACCGATCGATTCCGAACGCGCTCGCCGAACCGATCAGGAACCTCGACACCGCGATCGGTGGCCACCCGATCACGGACCACTTCGCGTCCGTCTCCTACTGGAATACGCGCGTTCGATCGCCGGCCAGTAACTGACGCGCCGATCGGCCGTCGCGTCTCACGTCGGTCGCCGGTCGCCAGGGAAGGAATCGATCGCCGACGAGAACCCCCGTATTTTTACTCCTCGGGAATTCTACCCCCTAGTATGGAGCTCTCGGTAGTGGTGTCGACGCTCAACGACCGAGAGCAGTTACTGTCGGCTCTCGACGCACTTCACCGGCAGACGCCGTCCGAGACGGAGATCATCGTGGTCAACGGCCCCTCCTCGGACGGGACGACCGGCGTCGTCCGCGATCGGCCGGACGTCGACGTCCTCGTCGAGATTTCCGAACGGAACCCGAACGTCTCGCGCAACGCCGGCTTCGAGGCCGCCTCGGGGGACGTCGTCGCCTTCCTCGGCGGCGAGTTCGTCGTCGAACCGGGGTGGTACGACGCGCTCGCGGACGCGATCGAGACCGACGCGGACGTCGTCACCGGCCCGATCACGGCCGCCGACGGCTCCGTCGAGGACCCGGTCCGGACGGTCGCCGGTCGTCGCGTGGCGCACGTCGAGGGCGACAACGCCGCGTTCGATCGGACCGTACTCGAGGCTCTCGACGGGTTCGACGAGTACCTCGCGGCCGACGGCGCGCGGGACTGTGCCCACCGCGTGGCCGGACTGGGATTCGACGTCGCGTGGACCCCGGGGATGGCCGCCCGCAGCGACGTCGGCGCCGACGGCGGACGGGCGGATCCTGACTGGGGCGGCACCTATCGAGCGCTCGCGTACCGACTGGCGAAAAACTACGGCCCGCGGCCCCGCGTCCTCGTGCGGACGATCGGGAGCGCCGTTCGCGACGGGGCCGCCGGCGCTCGCGGAATCCTCGAAGGTGACGAGAAGCCGACTGAGTGGCTCGGCGACGGGATCGACGTCGCCAAGAGCTCTCTCTGCGGGTTCCGGGACGGACTCCGCGCCAGGTACGCCGATCGATCGACCCGGCGCAACCCGAACGGCCTCTCGACGCGCCACGATCGAGCGGTCCGGATCTACGACCGGCGGTGACGGCCCGGCCGTCGCTCGCCGACTGCGCTATTCGCGGCGGAACTCCGGCTCTCGATCCTCGAGTCGCGCCTCGAACCCTTCCCGGTAGTCCCGGGTGTCGTCAAGGTCGTGGCCGAGCGATCGCTCGAGCGCCAGCCCCTGCTCGAGGGGCGTCTCCAGGGCGGCGTTGAGCGATCGCTTGGCGTACTCGAGGCCGAGCGGCGCGTTCTCGGTGAGCCGATCGGCGAACGCTTTCGTCCGCTCGTCGACGTCTTCGTCGGGATGGATCTCGTGGACCAGCCCCATCTCGGCCGCGTCCTCCGGATCGACGAACTCGCCGGTGAGGACGATCTCCTTGGCGTTCGAGAGGCCGACGAGCCGCGGGAGCCGCTGGGTACCGCCGCCGTGGGGGAACGTGCCCAGCGCGACCTCCAGCAGGCCGTACTTCGCGTCCTCGCCGATGATCCGGAAATCACAGGGGAGCGTGAGTTCGAACGCCCCCGCGGGCGCGGCGCGCTTGATGCCGGCGACGACCGGTTGACGGAGGTCCTCGATCGTCTCGAGCAGATAGGGGAAGACGTCACGGTCGATTCCCGCGTCGGGATCGACCCGATCGCGCATCATCTCGAGGTCCATGCCCGCCGAGAAGACCGGCCCCTCACCGAGGAGCGTGACGGCCCACACGTCCTCGTTCGCGTCGACCCGCTCGAACGCCTCGGTGAGGTCGCGCATGAGGTCGACGGTCATCGCGTTTCGCTTCTCCGGCCGCGAGAGGGAGACGTCCGCTCGTCGATCGTTCCAGTCGATCGCCGCGAGTCCCGTGCCAACTGATTCCATGGGGGACGATCCCGGGCCACCCTCTTAATTTTCCGGACAGGACGAATGTGCTGCCGTTTCCATATCGCGTCAATCCGTCGGCGGTCGGCCTTTCCGCGGCGTTACTCCCGGAGTTCCGCGTCCGGCCCGAGCGCGTCGATCACGCGACAGGCGTTCTTCGAGAAGACCCGCCAGAGTTTGTCCTCCGAGACGTCCAGGGTGAGGATTTCCATGACGGCGACGTCGGGGTGACAGGCCGGGGTGCCGCTGCCGAACAGGACCCGATCGGGGTGTTCGAGCAGGGCGCGCTCGAGTTCCCGGCGGTACCTGACGAAACTCGTCTCGACGTAGCAGTCGTCGTACTTGTCGAGCAGGTCGATCATCCCGTTCATGAGGGATCGTTCGAGCGGGTGGCCGCCGAAGTGGGCGACGACGACCGGGAAGGAGCGATCGAGCAGCATCGTCGCGAGGGTGTCGGGTGGCGCGTCGACGCCGCCGCCCACGATCACCGGCAGGCCGACGTCGTCGAGGACGGCGAGGACGTCGTCGTCGGGGTAGCCGTCTACGCCTGGTTCGAGCACGAACCCGTGGAACCGATCGTCGTAGGCGTAGCGCTCGACGTCCTCGGGCGTCGTGTGGTGATCCTTCCGCCGGCTCACGGCGTTTCGGAGACGACCGGTCGCGCTTTCTTCGGACCGCTGGGTGCCGTTGATCCGGGCGAAGGCGACGAACGGCCGATCGACGCTCCGGCGGGCGACCCCGTTGTTCGGCGCGACGTAGCTCGTCTCTGCCGTCGCGGGCGGGAAGACGACGGCCTTCGTGATGCCGGCCTGGTGCATCTCCCGCTCCAGACGATCGGGGGTGATCGCGTCTTCGCCCGTCCCGTCGTCCGGGGGAAGCTGTGTATAGACGTCGACGATACGAAACCCGTGTTCCAGCTCCAGCATCCACGGGATGGTTGCGACCGGCCCCATATTGTGCTACCGGCTTCCGATCGGGGCACGATCGGTCAGGTGTGGCCACCCGTCACACGGGCAATCGCCAGAGGGAGCGGTGTCGGTAGGGAAACTTTTATATAGAAGTGCTGACGACATGGTTAGTGAGTACAACCATGGCACAACAGCGACGCATGGGCGGACAGCCCATGTTCATTATGAGCGAGGACAGCCAGCGAACGCAGGGTCGAGACGCCCAGTCGTCCAACATTATGGCCGGCAAGGCCGTCGCCGAAGCAGTACGGACGACACTCGGGCCCCGCGGGATGGACAAGATGCTCGTCGACTCCGGCGGCGAGGTCGTCATCACGAACGACGGCGCGACCATCCTCAACGAGATGGACATCGAGCACCCCGCGGCCCAGATGATCGTCGAGGTCGCCGACTCCCAGGAGGAGGAGGTCGGCGACGGGACGACGACCGCGGCCGTGATCGCTGGTAACCTCCTCGGTGAGGCCGAGGACCTCATCGAGCAGGACGTCCACGCGACGACGATCGTCGAGGGCTACCACGAGGCCGCCGAAATCGCGCTCGAAGCGATCGAGTCGCAGGTCGGCGAGGCCGAAGTCGATGACGAGATCCTCAAGCAGGTCGCCGAGTCGAGCATGACCGGCAAGGGAACCGGTGGCCTGACCGCCGAATCGCTCGCCGAGACGGTCGTCGAGGCCATCCGCCACGTCGAGATGGACGCGGGCGTCCAGCGCGACAACGTCTCCATCCACACCCAGATCGGCGCGTCCTCGAACGCGACCGAACTCGTCCCCGGGATCGTCGTCGACGAGGAGGCCGCCCACGACGCGATGCCCGCGAACGTCGAGGACGCCTCGATCGCGGTGCTGGACGTCGAACTCGGCGTCCGAACGGGCGAGATCGACGCCGAGTACGCCATCGACTCGATCGACCAGCTCAACCAGGCGATCGACGCCGAGGAGAGCGAGGTCCGGGGCTACGCCGAGACGATCGCCGAGAGCGGCGCTGACGTCGTCTTCACCACCGAAGACGTCGACGACCGCGTCAGCACGTTCCTCGCGAACGAGGGCGTGCTCGTCTTCGAGAGCGTCGGCGACTCCGACGCCCGCGACATCGCCTCCGCGACGGGTGCCCGCCGCGTCGGCGCGCTCGACGACCTGGAGGAAGACGACTTCGGTGCCGCCGATCACATCCGAACGAAGAACTACGGCGACGACGACCTCGCGTTCGTCGAGGGCGGCGCGGCCGCCGAAGCCGTCACCGTCTTCGTCCGCGGCGGGACCGAACACGTCGTGGACGAACTCGAACGTGCCATCGAGGACGCACTCGACGTCGTCGCGACGGCGCTCGCCTCCGGCGAGGTCGTCCCCGGTGCCGGTGCGACCGAGATCGCGATCGCCGACACGATCCGCTCGGAAGCCGCCGGTATCGAGGGCCGCAAACAGCTCGCCGTCAACGCCTTTGCGGACGCGATCGACGTCGTCCCGCGAACGCTCGCGGCCAACACGGGTCAGGACCCGATCGACTCCCTCGTGGACCTCCGTGCCGCCCACGAGTCCGAGGGTCGTGCGGGCCTCATCACCGCCGGCGAGGAGGTCACGATCGACGATCCCTTCGAGTACGGCGTCGTCGACCCGGCCGACGTCAAGCGCGAGGCGATCGAGAGCGCGACCGAGGCCGCGACGATGATCGTCCGCATCGACGACGTCATCGCCGCCGAGTAACGCGGATCGATCGCCGCCGAGTTCGACCGTTTTTTGGGACGGGGCGCGTTTCGCCGATCGAGACGCCGGTCCCGCGACCCGACCAGCGCTACCTGCCGGACGTGGGTTCGAGCACGACCTCGTCGCCGGCCGCGAGCCCGAACGCGTCGTCGCCCCGACCCTGGTTGACGTCCAGTTCCACGTAGCCGTGACTGCCGACCGTCGCGAGCCGATCGCCGACCGGGACCGCCGCGAACGTCTCGCCGACGGGGACGGTGTCGCCGTTCGCGCGGATCCGCTCGCGCCCGTCGAGATAGCCGCCGGGGACGTTCGTAATCACGTTGCCGAAGTCGTCGACGACCAGCACGTCCCCGTGTGCGCGATCGTCCGCCGCGTCCACGGTCGCCGTCGGTAACTCGAGTTCGACGACGGACTCAGCCGGGGCCAGGAACGCGAGGTCGTCGAGCGTCGAGAGCGGAGCGTCGTGAACCGCCGCAGCGGCCGGCGCGAAGACGTCCCGGCCGTGGAAGGTGTTGCTCGTGGGTCCCCCATCGCCGTCCCCGCTCGCGTCCGTTCCGAGGATATCGGCGTCGGCCGAGGGCCCGGACGTCGGTTCGACCGGGTCGAGGCGGGTCTCGTCGATCACGTACGTCTCGATCGGGCCGTCGCCGGCGAGCCGTCGCGCCGGCGGACGCAGGACGCCGTTGTTCGGGCCGACGAGCGCGTGCTCGCCCGTCCGGACGACGATCGCCGATCGATCGGTTCCGACGCCGGGATCGACCACGACGAGATGCGTCGCGGGCGGGAAGTACGGCAGCGTCTCGCGGAGCCAGAACGCGGCCGCACGGACGTCCTGCCGGGGGAAGTCGTGGGCGACGTCGACGAGTCGCGCGTCGGTTCGCTGGCAGAGGACGCCTCTCATCGCCGCCGGGTACGGCGAGCCGAAGTCCGATGCGAGCGTGAGCATGACCGGGGGTAGCCGCGCGATCGGTAAAAGTCGGTGCGTCTCGCGATCGGTACTGACCGCCTTCGCCCGGTTGCGGGGACTACTCGCCGTTCGAGTCGGACTGGCTGACCATCTGGATTCGCTCGATCCCGTCGATTTCGTCGACGACTTCGGCGACCGGTTCGGGGACGAGCGTCTCCCAGTCGTCGCCGTTGATCATCCGTTCGCGGACTTCCGAGCCCTCGAGCACCTCCCGGTTGAACATCGGCGACTGTCTGATCTCGATGTCGGCCTCGCGAAACAGCTGGATGACGAGGGGGTTGTTCGAGTACGCGACGTCGAAGTCCGGACTCATGCTCTGGACGTGACTCACCCACACCGAGTTCCGTTCGAGGTCCTCGATCGGGACGGCGTAGGTGACGAGGTCGGAGTCGACAAGCGACTTCGTGATCATCATGATCCGTTCGCCCGCCGTGAACGGGTTCCGTGTCGTGTGCGAGTCGTCGGCGCTCCCGATCCCCAGGACGAGTTCGTCGACGTCCTCGGCGATCTGTTCGACCATGCTGAGGTGGCCGTTGTGGAAGGGCTGGAATCGGCCGATGTAGAACCCCCGGGTCATGGGGAACACTGTTCGTGGCGTCCGCTTAAGCATGGCGTGTTTCGACCGGTTGCCGTTTCGCGTCCGGACGAGTCCCGACGCAGAACGGCCGGGAGTCGCCGGTCTCCAGCCCAGAACGTTCGTCCGTACGGACAGGTCGTCACCGAGATAATTCACGCCGATTGTGGCTGTACGAAATCCCCGATCGATAATCCCCAATCATGCCCGTCGACCGCTGTGGCTGGCGGTATCACCAACTGACACGATCCTCCGCATGGAGAAAGTATATCAGTGGCAATCCCTTCGAATCAGGTACTGAACAGAGTTCTATGAGCAACGATACGAACGTTGACGACCCTCCCGAAGACGCTACCGGGACGCCTGCACGTGAGGACGAGTCTCACGAGCAGACCCAGGACCAGGAGCGTCAGGGAGATCGGTCGCCACTCGAGGAGGAGGGCGACCGTCACGACGACGTCGACGACCCGATCGAGGAGTTCGATCCCGAATCGGTGTCCGACGACGGTGACGACGACATCGAGACCGTCGAAGACCTCGGTAGCGATGTCGAGGTCGATCCGGGCGTCGAGGTCGACGAGGAGAACGCCGAGGACGACCTCCTCGGCGGCCTCAAGATCGACACGACCGAGGACATCGAGGTCCCCGATCGACTCGTCGACCAGGTCATCGGACAGGACGAGGCACGGGACATCATCATCAAGGCGGCCAAGCAGCGCCGACACGTGATGATGATCGGTTCGCCGGGGACCGGGAAGTCGATGCTGGCGAAGGCGATGAGCCAGCTTCTGCCCCAGGAGGATCTGCAGGACGTCCTCGTCTATCACAACCCCGACGACGGGAACGCGCCGAAGGTGCGGACCGTTCCCGCAGGCAAGGGCGAACAGATCATCGACGCGCACAAGGAGGAAGCCCGCAAGCGCAACCAGATGCGATCGATCCTGATGTGGATCATCATCGCGATCATCGTCGGCTACGCGATTCTCACCGCCAGCATCCTCCTTGGCATTCTGGCAGCGGGTATCGTCTGGCTGATCTTCCGCTACACCTCCCGCGGCACGGATGCGATGGTGCCGAACATGATCGTCGACAACGGCGATCAGCGCACCGCGCCGTTCGAGGACGCGACCGGTGCCCACGCCGGCGCGCTGCTCGGCGACGTTCGCCACGACCCGTTCCAGTCCGGCGGCATGGAGACGCCGTCCCACGATCGGGTCGAACCCGGCTCCATCCACAAGTCGAACAAGGGCGTGCTGTTCGTCGACGAGATCAACACGCTCGACGTCCGGACCCAGCAGAAGCTGATGACGGCGATCCAGGAGGGCGAGTTCTCCATCACGGGCCAGTCCGAGCGCTCCTCGGGCGCGATGGTCCAGACCGAACCCGTCCCCTGTGACTTCGTCATGATCGCGGCGGGCAACCTCGACGCGATGGAGAACATGCACCCCGCGCTCCGGAACCGGATCAAGGGGTACGGGTACGAGGTCTACATGGAGGACACCATCGAGGACACCCCCGAGATGCGCCGGAAGTACGCCCGGTTCGTCGCCCAGGAGGTCGAACGCGACGGTCGGCTCCCCCACTTCACGCGCGACGCCGTCGAGGAACTCATCCTCGAGGCCAAGCGCCGCTCCGGCCGGAAGAACCACCTGACGCTTCACTTCCGGACCCTCGGCGGCCTCGTCCGCGTCGCCGGCGACATCGCCCGCTCCGAAGACCGGGAGTTCACCACCCGCGAGGACGTCCTGCAGGCCAAGGGTCGCTCGCGCTCGATCGAGCAACAGCTCGCGGACGACTACATCGAGCGCCGCAAGGACTACGAGCTGCAGGTCGCCGAAGGCGGCGTCGAGGGCCGGGTCAACGGCCTCGCCGTCATGGGCGAAGACAGCGGGATCATGCTCCCCGTGATGGCCGAAATCGCCCCGGCGCAGGGCCAGGGCCAGGTCATCGCCACCGGCCAGCTCAAGGAGATGGCCGAGGAGTCGGTCCAGAACGTCTCGGCGATCATCAAGAAGTTCTCCGACGTGAACCTCTCGGAGAAGGACATCCACATCCAGTTCGTCCAGGCCGGCCAGCAGGGCGTCGACGGCGACTCCGCCTCCATCACGGTGGCGACGGCCGTCATCAGCGCTCTCGAGGACATCCCGGTCGACCAGACCGTCGCCATGACCGGGTCGCTCTCCGTTCGCGGGGACGTGCTCCCGGTCGGCGGCGTCACGCACAAGATCGAGGCCGCGGCCAAGGCAGGCTGTGACACGGTCATCATCCCGAAGGCCAACGAACAGGACGTGATGATCGAGGACGAGTACGAGGAGATGGTCGACATCGTCCCGTGCTCGAACATCAGCGAAGTCCTGGACGTCGCCCTGATGGGCGAACCGAAGAAGGACTCGCTCGTCGATCGGCTCAAGTCGATCACCGGCTCGGCGCTCGATCACGGCGCCGTCGGCTCCACGAGCGGGTCGAACCCGAGTCCCCAGTAATGCCCCAGTGGGCGACGTTCGCCGGGATAACGGGCGTCGTCCTCGTACTCTTGCTCGTTCTTTCGTATCTCACACAGTCCTCGATTACCGACGGGACCGGCGCATCCGACCGCGACGCCGATCCGGATCCACGGGACGAGTTCGAGACCCGGCTCCCCCAGTCGGGACCCGACGGTCCGGCGACGGTCGATCGATCGTCACCGCCGACGGCCCGGGAGTCGTCCGGTGCGGACGGGCACCCACAAAACGGGCCCGAACCCCAGCGCGACGCACCCGAGGGCGTGTCGCCGCGGGAGGCGTCGTCCGCGTCGCCCGCCGATCGCACGTCGCAGGTCGATCGATCGCCTAACGGGCCCCTCGAGCACCCGCCCCGACCCCGCGGCGGGCGAGACCGCCAGGTCGACCGGGAGTCGCTGTCGACCGGGATGGTGCTGGCGAACGTGGCGGCCTCGCAGGGACTGTTCGCGCTCGTGCTGATCGGCGCGGCGATCTACGCCGGCATTCCGGCGGACGCGCTCGGGATCGAGATTTCGCGATCGTACCTGGAGACCGGACTGCTCTGGGGGACGGCGTTCGGGGGCGTCCTCTACGTCGCGAACGAGGTCGGTGCGGCGGCGGCGACCTGGTTCGGCTTCGACCACGACGAAGGGTTGCGCGAACTGCTGGCCCCGGACTCGATCCGGGGCTGGCTCGTGCTCCTGGTGGGCGTCCTGCCGATCATCGCGGTGTTCGAGGAACTGCTCTTTCGCGCGGCGCTGATCGGTGCCGTCTCGACCGGCTTCGGCGTCTCGGTCTGGGTGCTGGCGATCGGCTCCTCGATCGCGTTCGCGCTGGGCCACGGGATGCAGGGGACCGTCGGCATCGTCGTCACCGGCGCGCTCGGCTTCGTGCTCGCGGCGGGCTTTATCCTCACCGGAAGCTTCCTCGTGGTCGTCGTCGCCCACTACTGGATCAACGCACTGGAGTTCGTCGTCCATGAGGGGCTGGGCTTCGAGTGGGCCAGTGCCCTCGGAAGCTAAGAGGGCGGCGTTCGTTCGACGTGATATGACGAGACTCGAGGATGCCCCGCCGCTGGTGTATCGGACGATCGTGGTCGGCGTCGTCGGCTACTTTCTCCTGCTCGCCTACGCGACGATCGCCGGTGACCCCCTCGCGCTGTCCGTCGCCGACGCCCTGTTCGGACTCATCGCGATCGGCGTCGGAAGCGTCCTCTACTGGCAGTCCTCCCGCGAACTCGATCCCATCACCGCCGCCGCGACCTGTCTCGTCGTTGGCGGCGTGACGCAACTGGCGGGCCTCGCCGTCTCGGAACTGGATCTGATCGCTTCGATCACGGTGTTCCTCGGTATCCTCCTCTACGGGTACGCGATCTACACGCGGCACGGTGAGCCGTCGCCGCGGTAACAACGAGCGGCAGGCACTCTGCGGCCGTCGGGCGAACAGCCCCGATCAGAGGCCCTCGACCGATCGCAACTTCTGCTCGACCGCCGGCGGTGCGGCGCTCGGGCCGTCGCGGACGCGGTGGTCGGGAAGCAAGATCGGTGCTGGGTTGGCGTCGAGTGCGGTCCGCACCAGCGTGAGGTCGTCCTCGTCGTCCGGGTCGAGTTCGGGGGTCATCCGGGCGAGGCTCTTCACGCCGACCTGTTCGCCGTAGGGAATCTCCCGGAGCCGTTCCAGCACCGCACGCTGATCCGTCGGCATGGTCAGCGCCACCTGCACGTCGTCGAACTCGACCTCCTCGAGCCCCTCGAGGTACTCGAAAATTCGATCGAGGATGGGATGATCCTCCGCCGCGTCCGAGTCCGGTCTGTCGGGAAACGAGACGCGCAAGACGCGACCGCTGGCCACGCCTAGCTGTACGTACCGATCGAGGTAGGTCGACTCCCGCGCGTAGATCCCCGCGTCGGTGACCTCTTCCATACCTGCCCGAAGGGGGTCAATCCTTGAATATCCGCCGGTCTCGCCGATCTCGGGCCTCGCCGCCGTCACGACCCCAGACGCATCGATGGCGCAAGCCTTATGTACATATGAGTACGTCGATGTACAATAATGAACTCTGAAACGGAGGTCGCGCCTGCCGTGGCGTCGATCCTCGCGGCCGCGCGGGAGCGATCGGCCGACGGCCACGATCGGGTCTCGGTCGCGGCGCGGTCGATCCCGGACGCGATCGAACGGGCCGCGGCGGACGGGCGCGTGCCGGTGATCGCGGAAGTGAAACCGACGAGTCCGACGGCCGACGGGACGCGCGACGACGACCCCGTCGACCTGGCCGAGGCGATGGTCGACGGCGGCGCGGCGGCCATCTCGGTGCTGACCGAGCCCTCGCACTTCGGTGGCTCGCCCGAGGCGCTGACTCGCGTCCGCGAGGCGGTCGACGTTCCAGTGCTCCGGAAGGACTTCCTCCTGCGGGAAGACCAACTGGACGTCGTCGAGGCCGACCTGGTCCTGCTGATCGCGCGGTTCGTGGACGACCTCGGGGGACTGGTGACGGCGGCGCGCGATCGCGGGTTCCAGCCGCTGGTCGAGGTCCACGATCGGGCGGAACTCGAAACCGCGATCGAGGCGGGTGCCGACGTGATCGGTGTGAACAACCGCGATCTGGCGAAACTGGAGGTCGATCTCGGAACGTTCGAGTCGGTTTCGGCCCACGTTCCGGACGGCGTGACTCTAATCGCCGAAAGCGGTATTTCGACGCCCGCCGACGTCCGCCGGATGCGTGAGGCGGGTGCCGACGCCCTGCTCGTCGGGAGCGCGATCATGGACCACGACGCGGAGGGCGACGTGACGGAGAACACGCGCCGACTGACGCGAGTGGCGGCAACCGAGGAGACGGACACGGAGACCCAGACATGAGCACGAGCGAACGCAATCGAGAACGCGACAGCGAGAGGACGTTCGGCGACTACGGCGGCCAGTACGTCCCCGAGGCGCTGATGCCGGCGCTGCAGGAACTCGAGGACGCCTACGAGCGGTACGTCATAGAGAACGAGGACGGCTTCATGGACGAGTTCCGCGATCGAATGCGGGACTTCGGCGGCCGACCGACGCCGCTCCAGCGGGCCGATCGGTTGAGCGAGCGCTACGATCGGGAGATCTACCTCAAGCGCGAGGACCTCGTTCACGGCGGGGCGCACAAACTCAATAATGCGCTCGGCCAGGTCCTGCTCGCCAAGTACATGGGCAAAGAGCGGATCATCGCCGAGACCGGGGCCGGCCAGCACGGGACCGCGACGGCGATGGCGGCGGCCCACCTCGATATGCCCTGCGAGATCTACATGGGCCGGACGGACATCAACCGCCAGCGGCCAAACGTCTACCGGATGCGGATGAACGGGGCCGAGGTGAACCCCGTGACTGCGGGGTCGGGCACGCTGAAGGAGGCGATCAACGAGACGATGCGCGACTGGGCGACGACCGTCGAGCGGACCCACTACGTCATCGGGTCGGTCGTCGGCCCGCACCCCTTCCCGAAACTGGTCCGGGACTTCCAGTCGGTGATCGGCCGCGAGGCTCGCGCGCAGATACAGGATCGGGCGGGGCGACTCCCGGACAGCGTCGTCGCCTGTGCGGGCGGCGGTTCGAACACGATGGGCGCGTTTCACGAGTTCGTTCCGGACTGCGCGAACCCGCGGTTCGCGGATGACTCGAGTAGCGCGGAACGAAGTTCCGCGGACAGTCAAGCGGCGCAGCCGCGAGACGACGGCGATGAGCCGCGAGAGCACGTCGACCTCGTCGCCGTCGAAGCCGGCGGTTCGAGCCTCGAGATCGACGAGGCGGCGGGGCTCGCGCCCAACTCCGCGACGCTCTCGACGGGGACCGACGGCGTGCTCCACGGCGCAATGACGAAACTGCTCCAGCAGGGGGACGGCCAGATCGTCGAATCCCACAGCGTCAGCGCGGGGCTGGACTACGCCGGCGTCGGACCGGAACTCGCCCACCTCGTCGAGACGGGCCGGGTGACGCCGGTCACCGTCGACGACGAGGCGGCGCTGAACGGCTTCCACCGACTCTCGAATCTCGAGGGGATCATCCCGGCGCTCGAATCGAGTCACGCCCTGGGCTACCTCGAAGAATCGCACGACGAACTCGGGGACGTCGTCGTCGTCAACGTCTCCGGTCGCGGCGACAAGGACCTCGAGACGGTGCTCGAGGAGACCGAGAAGCGCGATCTGGAGGCCGCGCCGGACGTGGAGGTGTTCGACGGATGAGCGGCGAGGATCGACGACCGAAGGGAGAAGAGCCTCGGAACGGCGAGCGGGGAGCAAAGCGACCCGCGAGCGTCGAACCGGCGTACGACAGCGACGTCGAGGCCGCCATCCGCGAGAACTACCCCGCACTGATCGCCTACGTCACCGCGGGCGACCCCTCGCTCGCGGACACAAAGGCGTACGTCGAGGCGCTCGATCGCGGCGGCGCGGACCTGATCGAACTCGGCCTGCCGTTCTCGGAACCGATCGCGGAGGGGCCGACGATCCAGGCGGCGATCAACCGGGCGCTCGAGGCCGGCACGACCCCCCAGGGCTTTTTCGAACTGGTCGATGACCTCGAGACCGAGGCGCCGCTACTGGTGATGACGTACTACAACATGATCCTGCAGTATGGTCCCGAGGCCGACGTCAGGCCCTTCGTCGAGCGCGCGGCCGAGGCCGGCCTCTCGGGGATCATCGTTCCCGACCTCCCCGCCGAGGAGGCCGACCCGTTGCGCGATGCCTGCGACGAGCACGGGCTCGATCTGGTCTTCATCGTCGCGCCGACGACCGAGGGCGATCGGCTCGATCGGATCATGTCGCAGGTGTCGGGCTTCGCCTACGTCCAGGCCCGGCTCGGAACCACCGGCGCGCGGGCGAACGTCTCGACGGCGACCCACGACAGTCTCGCGCGACTCTCGGCGTACGACGTCCCCAAGGCGGTCGGGTTCGGCGTCAGCGAGGGCGATCACGCCGCCGAGATAATCGAGGCCGGCGCGGACGGCGTCATCGTCGGCAGCGCGCTCGTCGACATCATCGCTGAGCACGGGGCGGACGGCGACGCCGCGGCCGCACTCGAGGCCAAAGCGGCGGAACTCAAGCGCGGCGCGCGACGCGGTGCGACCGGCGAAGATGCACCGGAACCAGAACAGCCATAACTGCAAGCTTGCTACAGTCCCGCAATGACCACATCGACCGGAATCGACGCACGACTCGATCGTATCAGCACAGACGGATCGTACATGATCATCCCCATGGATCACGGGCTCACGATGGGCGCCGTAACGGGGCTCAAGGACATCGAATCGACGATCGACGGCGTCACCCGCGGCGGTGCCGACGCCGTCCTCACGCAGAAAGGAATCGCGCCCCGCGTCCACGACAACAAGAACGGGAAGGGCTACATCGTCCACCTCAACGGCTCGACGACGATCGGCCCCGACGAGCAGGACAAGCGCCTGACCGGGACCGTCGAGGAGGCGATCCGGGTCGGCGCAGACGCCGTCTCATTCCACATCAACGTCGGCTCGAACTACGAACCCGACCAGCTCACCCAGCTCGCCGAAGTCACGGAGACGGCCGACCGGTTCGGGATGCCGGTGCTGGCGATGGCCTACGCCCGCGGCCCGGGCGTCGACTCGACCGATCCCGAGGCGCTGGGCCACGCGGTCCGCCTCGCCGAGGAAGTCGGCGCGGACATCGTCAAGACGGGCTACAGCGGCGACGCCGAGAGCTTCCAGCACGTCGTCGAGTCGACCCGCCTGCCGGTCGTCATCGCCGGGGGGTCGAAAGGGACCGATCGCGAGACCGTCGAGATGGTCCGCGGCGTGATGGACGCCGGCGGCGCGGGCATCTCCATGGGCCGATCGATCTTCCAGCACGAGGACCCCGAAGCGATCGCGACCGCGGTCTCGGGCGTCATCCACGACGATCTCTCGACCGACGAGGCGCTGTCGACGGCGGGACTGGCGATCGAGGCCTGAACGCCGCGCCCGAATTTCTTCGACGGCTCTCGTTCTCGATGTTCTATAGTAGCAACTGAAAGTCACTGCACACCTGATCGCAGGGCGGGAGCGTGATTCGGAGCGAGCGAGAATCGCGGACAGTGCGATCAGTGTGTAACTCGTTTCAGTTGCTACTGTACCCGTCCGGATAGTGCCCGGCCCAGGGCCGTTCGCGCTCGATCGCCGCGGCGACGGCCAGAACGTCGGATTCGGCGTACCGGCGACCGACGACCTGGCAGCCGATCGGTACCCCGTCCGGGGTCAGCCCGGTGGGAACCGACGCGGCGGGGTGACCGGTCAGGTTGAACACCCACGTCAGCATCGCGTCGGTCGGGATCCCGTCGACGGACTGGCCGTCGATCTCCGTCGGGTAGCGATCGCTGAGGTGCTTGCCGTACGGCGGAACGGTAAGCGTGGGCGTCACGAGGACGTCGTGATCGCCCACCGCCGCCTCGATCGCGTCGTAGGCCGCGGTCCGGGGGACGTTCGCGAGGCGTTCCTCGATCGCGCTCGTGTCATCGGCCAGCCCGATCGTCGATCGGAGCGTGGGTTCGACGTCGGCGCGTTCGAGATCGATCCCGAAGCGCTCCTCGATCTGGGCGGCGACCGCGGCGAAGTAGCTCCCGACTTGCGTATAGTAGGCACTCCGGAGGTCTTCGTAGTCGGGAAGCGCAACGTCGACGCGCTCGACCGTTGCGCCCGCGGCCGCGAGGTCGTCGACGGCCGCTCCGACGGTCTCACGGACGATCGGGTCGACGGGCTGGAGGTCCAGGTCCGGGCTGTACGCGATCGAGAGGTCGTCCGTAGGCCGATCGATCGCCGCGAGGACGTCGTCGTCTCCGCCCGGGACGGCGAACGGGTCGCGGTGGTCCTGCCCCGAGAGCACGTCGAACGCGAGCGCGACGTCCGCGGCGGAGCGGCCGATCGGCCCGCCGATCATGAACGGCGTGTGGGTCCCGAACCGGTCGGTCCGGGCGTTGACCGGCACGCGCCCGAAGCTGGGTTTCAGCCCGATTACGTTACAGCAGGACGCTGGTACCCGGAGGGAGCCGCCGATGTCCGACCCGGTGGCGACCGTCGCGAGCCCGGCCGCGACTGCCGCCGCGGATCCGCCGGAGGAGCCGCCGGCCGATCGCTCGTCGTCGAACGGTGTCGGCGTCGCACCGACGAGGCGATTCTCCGTCTTGATCGTGTGGGCTAGCGCTGGCGTATTGGTCGTCCCGACGATCACCGCACCTGCGGCGTCGAGCCGTTCGACGGTGATCGAGTCCTCGGCGGCGACGTTCTCGGCGAGCGCGGCGAGTCCCATCGTGTTCCGGACGCCCGCCTTGCGATCGCGCAGGTCCTTGATCGCGACCGGGACGCCGTGCAGCGGACCGAGATCCTCGCCGGCCGCGGCGGCACGATCGGCCTCGCGGGCTCGTTCGCGGGCCTTCGCTTCGATCACCGTCACGTAGGCGTTCAGGTCGTCACGGGCCGCGATGCGATCGAGGACGCGATCGACGAGTTCGAGCGACGACCGATCGCCGCTCCGGATGGCCGACGCCAGTTCCCGTGCCGACGTCGTCTGAACGAGAGTCACGACCGGCTAGACCGAACAGTTGCTAATAAATTCCTGGGCCGGTTCCGGATCCCGGTCCCGGACGACCAAGAGCTATTTTGGCTCGTGCCGTACCCCTGCGACGTGCCGGGATCGACGTTCCGAACCCACACCATCGAGCGCACCGAGACCGGCGAACTCACGGAACTGCTGTACGACGACGGCGCGAACGACGAGGTGCTGGTCTGTGCGGCCCACGGCGGCCGCGTCGAGCCCGGGACGGCGGAACAGGCCGTCGACCTCGCCGCTCGGCTCCCGAACGCCAGTTGCTGGGCCTGTCTCGGCTACGACGAGATCCGCAGCGAGTTCGACCTGTGGCACCCGCCGTCGTCGGCCATCGCACCCGACGAGTACCCCCTGCTCGGGGAGATCGCCGATCGCGGCTTCGAGACGGTGATCAGTCTCCACGGGCTCGGCGACGATCGGGTGGTCGTCGGAGGCCGGATCGACGAGGGGAGCAAGGGACTGGTCGCCGATCGACTCGCCCGGGCCGTGTCGCACCCGGTCGAGGCCGTCGACGGCGGGCCATACGGCGGAGTCAGCCCTAACAACTTCGTCAACTGGCTCGCCACCGGCGATCGCGGGGGGCTCCAGCTCGAACAGAGCGTTCGGACGCGGTTCGAGGACGCCGACGCCGTCGTCGCCGAACTCGTCGCACTCGTCCGCGAGGGTGCCCTCTATAGTAGCCACTGAAAGTCAATGCACACCTGATCGCAGGACGGCGTTGCGATCAGTGTGTAACTCGTTTCAGTGGCTACTATAGCTACGCCGTCGCCCGGATACCGAGCGGATCGGTCGCGAGGAGTCGCTCCACGATCGCCGAGCCGACGCGTTCGGCGTTGTCGATCGCCAGCGCGAGGCTCGCGTCGCTCCCCTCGAAACTCTCCTCGACGGATCCGCCGGGCGGCGCTCGATCGTAGTTCGCGATCGCCCGCACGCTCAGGTAGCGATCGAGCAGGCCGAACCGCTCGAGCGCGGTGGCCGTCGCGGCGTCTTCCATCTGGGTGGTCGCGTAGGGCGCGGCGTCGTACTGCTCGCAGAGCCACTCGACCTGCCGGGCGTACCGGGGGCCGTGCCAGAACTCGTCGCCACAGACCGTCGTTCCGGTCGTGACCGTCGGGCCTGCGTCCGGTGCGGCCGGGTACTCGCGCTGGTCTTCCCGCGCGGACGGGTTCGCCCCGAGGTCGACCTCGCGGGCCGCGGTGATCCCCGTCTCCACGACCCGGTCGTCGAGGTGCCAGACGTTGTCCCGCGGTCGGTAGGCGAGGAGGTCGATCGGCCGATCGTCGCTCGCCCGGGGAGTCGCCTCGGCCTCGTCCGTTCCCGTGGCCGTTCGATCCCAGCGGTGTTTCCGGTCCCAGTCGACGACGGCGTCGGCGACGACGACCGACCCGAGGGCGGCAGTGTCCGGCGAGGCGCCCCCGATTCCCGCCGAGACGACGTACGCTGATTCTAGATCGAGGCCGGGAGCCGCGAGCAGCGCCGCCGTCGTCGTCGCGGCGTCGCTCTTGCCGAGGCCGGAGGTCGTGAGGGCCACCCCCTCGGCCGTCAGGTACACCGGCGTCTCCGCGCCGGGGACCGCCAGCGCGTCGACGATCTCGTGGCGATCGAGCCACGGTTCGCGTTCGTTCAGCGGCGGGTCGGCGACCGCGGGCAGGACCAGCGCGGCTGGGTCGACGGGGTCCGCGGGGTCCGGGGCGCGCGGTTCCGGGAGGGATCGATCGCTCTGGGTCATGTCCGATCGATCGTCGCGGGCGCGCAAAGGGCCACCGGAGTTCGCCGACCCGTCGGACCGGAAGAATTTCGGTTCCAGTTCCCCTTGCTCGGCCCGTGACGGACGAGGAGTACACGATCGCGGACGAGATCGTCGCGCGGGCGCGGATCCACGCCCGCGAGGTCTGCGACGCGCACGAACTGGCGATCGATCGCGACGCCCTCGAGTGGACCGTCTCCGAGCGGGCGCGGCGACGCGCCGGGGCGTGTCGCTGGCATCCCGATCGCGGGGCGGCCACGATCGTGCTCGCGCGGCGGGCCTACGAGGCGTACGACTGGTCGGAGTTCGCGGCGATCGTCAGGCACGAACTCGTCCACGCCTGGGAGTTCCAGCAGTTCGGCGAGTCCGGCCACGGGCCGCGGTTTCGCGATCGGGCGGCGGCCCTCGACGCACCGCGACACTGTCGATCGTTCTCGGAGCCGCGGTACGTGCTCCGCTGTCGAGACGGGAACTGCGAGTGGGAAGCGACGCGCCACCGGGCCTCGAAGCCGGTGAAGGCGCCCGATCGGTACCGCTGTGGTGTCTGCGGCGGGGCCTACGAGGTCGAACACGTCGCGAGCGGCCGGACGTGGTCGACGGCGAGCGGCTACGGGGGCGCGAAGGCCGCGCTGGGAGCGGAGTGGTGAGCGACCGGGAGCGACGAAAGAGCACGGAACACTTATTCCGCCGTCGCTTGCAGGTCCATTCATGGGGATACTCGAGTTGATGCTGGGACAGTCGTCGGCGGGTGACGGTGCGACCATGGCGAACTCGTACGTACTCGCCGAGGAGACCCACGACGAGGTGTATCCAGTCGCCGTGCGCCGGGCGGAGATCGACGCGCTTCGCGAGGCGAGCGACGCGCTCGAGGCCGCACCGTCGCTCGAGGAGAACAGGGACGAACTGGAACGGGTGTTCGAGGGCTTCGGGGACGACGCCGCGATCGACGTCGACGACCTCGTCGAGCAGACCCGGTCGCCACGGCAGGCGATCGAGCCGCTGCTCGGGACCTGGGACGAACAGGTCCCCGACGGGACGGACCTCGGCGTCGTCTACCTCCTGCCCGGATCCGTCGGCGACGTCCGGGCGTTCGTCAGCGTCTGCAAGCAACGCGCCGACCACGAGCACGACCCGTTCGAACTGCCGGACGGATTCGGCCACGTCGCGGCCCTGCTGAAGCGAATCGAGGACGTCGCGGCCGGCCAGTACCGGGCCGTGATTCACACCGACCTCGTCCCCGCGGCGGAGTAGGCGGTCTGCTGGCCGGGGTTCCGGTCGGCCCCAACCGCTCATACGGATTGCTGTCCGTCTCAGACGATCCGATCGAACGTCTCGAGCGACGCGAGTTCGTAGGTCGGTTCGTGGTCGGCCGACTGGCCGTGGCCGGTGTCGATCCAGGCCGAATCGATTCCCATCGCGTTCGCCCCCGCGACGTCGGCGTGCAGGGAGTCCCCGACGTGGACCGTCCGATCGGGACCCGCCTCGAGCGACGAGAGGGCGCGCTCGAACGGGGCCGTGTCGGGTTTCGGGTAGATCCCAGCACTCGGTTCGGTGAACACCCGGACGTCGAAGGCGTCCTCGATGTCTAGCGCCCGGAGTTTCTTCGTCTGGGTCTCCCGGCCGCCGTTGGTGATGAGTCCGACCCCCCCGCGGTCGCGGGCGTGTTCGAGGGCGGCCTCGGCGCCCGGCTTGAACTGGACGGCGGTCGGATCCCGCAGTTCGAGATATCGGTTCGCGAGCGACGACGAGACGCCGGGATCGACGTTCGCCCTGCTCGCGACTTCGGCGAAGAGGTGTTCGTAGAACTCGCGATCGGTCTCGACCGTCGGCAGCGACGGCACGGCTGCCCGGAGTTCCGCGGGCGTACAGAACTGGTCGATCCCGGCCCGGGCGAAGGTCCGCTCGAGGAGCGTCCCGGCGTCCCGGCTGGGCTCGCACAGCGTGCTGTCGAGGTCGAAACAGATCGCGTCGTACGCGGCCATTCGTCTGTCGTACGCGGGCGATCGTTCTCAAGCTTTCGCACGCGATCGGTCGCCGTTCGTGACGATCGACCCGTAGACGTCCACGAGCGCTGACGTTTCGATGGCTACTATACGCTCCCGTTCCCTGTCGGCGTATGGACGTCGTCAAGCGAGTCCACGTCGTGCCGCTGGGCTACGAGTACGATCGGATCGTCGAACCGATCCGGGACCAGCGAGCCGATCTGGTCTACCTGCTCGAGGGCGATCACGCCGGTCGTGGGGCCGACGACGCACGACGGGGCGAGACCGACGGAGGACACACCGAGCGAAACGCGACGGCGACTGCGGACTATCACGGCGAGTTGCGCGAGGAACTCGCGTCGATCGTGCCGGAGATTCGAACCCGGGAGTGTGATCTGACGGACGTCTACGCCGTCCTCGGTGACGTGACGACGATCGCCGACGAGCACGCCGACGATCAGGTGTACGTCAACGTTTCCGGCGCCGGGACGATTCCGGCGATCGGGGCGACGATCGCGTGTATGGACGTCTCGACGAACGCCCACGCTTACTACGTCGAGCCGTCGACGTACGCCCACGACGGGACGGGGGAACCGATCTCGTTCGGCGTCGACGAGATCGAATCGGTGCCGACCTATCCGATCGAGTCGCCGACGGCCGACCAGGTCGCGATCATGGAGTTCCTGGCGGATCCGGCCGCCTGGGACGGGTACCACGACGACCGGACGGCCCCACCGAAGAAGAAGGACCTCATCGAGTACGCACGGGACAACGACCTCTCCCTCATGGCCGATCGGCGCTCGCCCGACGAGCGCGCCGGCGAGGACAAGGGGGCGTTCCGCGTGCTGGACACGCACGTCCTCGACCCGCTCGCCGAGGACGGCTACGTCACGATCGAGTCGGTCGGCCGCCGACGCGTCGTCGAGTTGACCGAGCGGGGCGAAAACGCCTACCGGGCGTTCCGACACAAGGTCGTAGACGACGCCGGCGAGCCACGGTAGGTGGAGTGTAACGGGACGAGATCGAAGCCGTTCAGTTCTCGTCGTGGACCAGCGCGTACAGTTTCGTCCCCAGCCGAGCCAGCTCGAGGTCGGCCTCGAGCCGCTCGACGTGGTCACGAAGCGCCGCCGCGTCGAGTCCCCGGAACTCGCGATCGGTGCGGGAGTCGAGGTGACTGCTCGCTCGCGCGAGCAGGAAGGGCGCGGCGTCAGCGAGGTGCGAGCCGGGAAGCTCGGGGCCAGCGGTGCGGCCGCGCTCGACCGCGGCCAGGACCTCCCGGGCCACGATGAGCGTCCGTCGCAGCTCCCGGATCTCGTCGGCGCTCGCGGGCGAACTCAGGTGCCGCGCCTGCAGTTCGTCGGCCGCGACGACTCGATCCGGGTCGACGTCGAACGCGTCCGCGACCCGTTCGCGGTCGAGGTCGCCGACGTCGGTGCGGCGAGCGGCGAGCCGCACGGCTCCGAGCACGGCCGCCGTCCGACCGTACTCGATCGTCGCCAGGTCGCCCGCGTGGTCGAACACCGCGCGGGCGACGTCGGCCACGGAGTCCACCTCGAGTCGGTGGGCGGCGCAGTCGATCGGCAGTTCGGCGTCCGGTTCGAGGTGGCGCTGACCCATACTCTATCGATCGGCCGCACAGATATTATCAACTTCCAAGAAAGTATCTGTACTATCGTAACTATCGTGAGTATTGATACTATCTATTCTGACTCGTCAATACCGCCGATCGATCGGGGCACCGGGGGACCGTGACACCGATCGCGTTCCGGACCCCGCGACGTCTGACGGTCCTGCGCGATCCGCCACGTTCAAGCCGATTCCCTTCGAGGGTCGTGATATGACGAGAGCTGTCTGGGTCAAGGCCGACGACACCGTCGGCGACTGGGACGATCGCCGGGCGCGGATCACCGCCGCGCTCGAGGCGGGCGCCGACTGGGTACTGGTCGACGAGGACGACGTCGAGCGCGTTCGCGAACTCGGCGACATCAACGTCGCGGCGTTTCGTACCGACGGCGACGTGACACTGGTCGACGACATCGAGGACGCCGAGGCCGACGGCGAACCGGACGCACGGCCGGACGCGGTCATCGTCGGGAAAGAGGGCGAGGGCGACGCGACGATCGATCTCCCCGAGGACTTCTCGGGATCGGCCGACCTCTCGACGCTGCGTCGCGACGGCGACCTCGATCGGGGTGCCTACGTTCGCATCCTCGGGAAAGAGTACGAGGCGTTCGCCGAGACGGCCGCCGAGGAGGCCGATCACACAATCGTCGTCGGCGAGGACTGGACGATCATCCCGCTGGAGAACCTGATCGCCCGGATCGGCGAGGAGACCGACCTCGTCGCGGGCGTGACCAGCGCCGAGGAAGCCAAGACGGCCTTCGAGACCCTCGAGATCGGGGCCGACTCCGTCCTGCTCGACTCGGACGATCCCGACGAGATCCGGGGCGCGGTCGAGGTTCGCGACGAGGCCGAACGCGAGTCGCTCGACCTCGAGTACGCCGAGGTGCTGGACGTCGAACGCGTCGGCAGCGCCGATCGGGTCTGTGTCGATACGGGCAGCCTGCTCGAACACGACGAGGGGATGCTCGTCGGGTCGATGGCCCGCGGCCTCGTGTTCGTCCACGCCGAGACGGCCGAGTCGCCGTACGTGGCCTCGCGGCCGTTCCGGGTCAACGCGGGCGCGGTTCACGCCTACGTCCGTACCCCCGACGGCGGCACGAAGTACCTCTCGGAACTGCAAAGCGGCGACGAGGTCCAGGTCGTCGATACGAACGGCAACACCCGCGAAGCGATCGTCGGCCGGGTCAAGATCGAACAGCGGCCGATGTTCCGGATCGCCCTCGAGACCCAGGACGGCGATCGGGTCGAGACGCTCCTCCAGAACGCGGAGACGATCAAGGTGCCGACGAGCGAGGGGCGGACGGCCGTCACCGATCTCGAGGCCGGCGACGAACTCCTGCTGTACTACGAGGACACCGCGCGTCACTTCGGCGAGGCCGTCGAGGAGAGTATCATCGAGAAGTAGTGGGGTCGCGTGACGTCTCGCCCTGCCAACACTGGGTAATGCTGTCATACCACATACTTTCGAACTGACTGTCGATACTCGCCGGTTCGAGTGACTAATTCACGAATTGTTGCTCAGAACTACAGCTAAAATCGTTTTAACGCGTAGGGTTTCCAGTATTTTACGGCATCTGTTGCCAAATGCTATGCGAATTGGTGTCGTTGAACACAGTAGCCATGAGCGTCACTCGAGAGCGACTTCGACAGCTGGAACTGCCCGAGTTCGCGGTGACACTCCGCAACGCTGGCCTGGCGGGTGCCGGCGGTGCCGGGTTCCCCACGTACGCCAAGTGGGACCGACTGGACGAGGTCGACTCGTTGCTGGTCAACCACCAGGAGAGCGAACCGAACTACTACATCGACAAGTGGCTGGGACGCGATCGGACCGAGGAACTGGCGACGCTGTTCGAGGGCCTACTCGATCGGGCGTTCGACCGGATCGTGATCGCCGCCAAGGAGACGGACCGCGAGGCGTGGCTGGAACCGCTCGAGACCGCCACCGACGCCACGGTATACGAACCCAAGGAGTTACCGGTGGACGAGGACGAGACGGGGATCGTCGTGGCCTACACCGACGACAGGTACGAGTACGGGATGGAGAGCGTTCTCATGCGCCTCGTCGCGGGCGTCGTTCTCGGGGGCGACGACCTCCCCATGGACGAGGGCTGGATCGTCCAGAACACGGAGACGCTGCTGAACGTCTCCCGGGCGCTCGCCGACGGCGAGCCGATGACGCGGAAGTTCGTCCACGTCGACGGGCGGGTGCCGCGTCACCGCTTCCTCGAGGTGCCGATCGGGACGCCGGCGACGGACCTCCTCGAGGCCGCGGGCCGAACGGACGACCTCGACGAGAACGAGGTCCTGTTGGACGGCGGCCCGGGCTGGTCGTTCGAGATCGATCGCGCACCCGATCGGTTCGGCGTGCGCAAGCGGACGAACTGCCTGCTGGTGATGGAGGAATCCGTCGTCGAGGAGAACAAACTCGGCGGGGGCCGGGTCAACGTCCTCGCGCCGGCGGCCTGGAAGGAGAGCGTCCACGAGACGGAGCCGACCGAGACGCTGGATCCTGATCGGGTCACGGTTCCGCTGATCACCAACCCCGCGTTCGAGGGCGTCGTCACGCCGAGCGAACCGATCGTTCGGCCGGGTGACGAACTCGAGGCCGGCGAGATGATCGCTCGGCCGGGCGAAGGCATCAGCGTCGCCCAGCACGCGCCGATCGACGGGACGGTCACCAGCGTCGAAGACCGGTCGATCACGATCGACCGCCAGGACGACCCGGCGATGGAAGCGGGCGAGGCGTACCGGATCTACTGGACGTGGTGTGCCGAGTGCGGCCGCTACCTGCCTGAACCGCAACTCGAGGCGACGGACACGTCGACGTTCGTCTGCGATCGCTGTCTGTGACGAAGTCGTCGCCGTCCGTGCGGTGGTCTCCTCGTCGTGCGCGTTCGGACGTCGGTCGCCGGCACCGCGGGTCCGTCGACCGGGGGTTTCCCCCGGGCCGGACTACCGCCGACAGGGAACCAGTTCGGTCGCCCGGATCCAGGCGGCCGGGTTCGATCGATCGCAGACGACCGTGCCGTCGTCGTCCTCGTAGGTCACGTACTGGTCGAACCGGACCGATTCCGCCGCGGGCTGGCGGTCCGGCGTGGGGAGTTGGTCAGTCATCGAAATCGTGTCGCGATGGGTGTCGCTGGTTCCGGTATCCGCGGATCGCGGAAAAAGCCTCCGTGGAAGTACTACTAGTGTGATTATATCCCGCGACTCCCGTTTACAGTCCTCCGGCGGTTCACCGATTGCCGTCTAGGGCTGCGTGAGTTCGTCCTCCCGTTCGTCGACTTCGGGCCGTTCCAGCCGCGTCGTACACCAGTGACAGAACGTGAGGTCCTCGTCGAGTTCCTTGCCACACTCGGGACAGGTCGGGCCGTCGGCGGCGTCACCCGCGTTCGGTGGGAATCCCATCGCCCGGAAGGCCGCGTCGATCGTGGCGAACAGCACGATAAACGAGAGGACGAACCGACTCAGCGTACTGGTCTCATCGGTGACGACGTCCATTCCCTCCGTTACCGTGCCGGCAGCGGCGAGCTGTTCGGTGGGCAGGAGAATCACGAACGCCGAGAGGAACAGTCCCGAGAAGACCAGCGCGCGGAGCCAGTCCCGGATGAGAACGTGACCTGCGCCTGGCATGACTACGGAGAGACCGGCGGCGGCGAGCGCACGAAGCCACGTCATCCACGTCATTGTAGAGTGGTAGGGGACCCGCGCCCTTAACATTCCGATTTCGATTTCAGTTTCGGTATCTGTCCAGTGAGCGCCGGACACGGTCCCGAACCGTCGTCGCCCGATCACGAGAGCCGATCGACGAGTCGCGAGAGCGTCTCGAGATCGTACTGTCCGGGCGCGGTCGCGTCGGCCGGGTCGACGGGCGCGTAGCCGATCCGGGAGCCGTACACCGGTGCTACGGCTCGCGTGTGTCGTCCCGCCTCCCCCATCGCCATCGTCGCCACGGTGTCGCCGTGGGCCGTCAACTGTTCCGTCGCCGAGAGCAGGGCGAGCGTATCGGCCCTCGATTCCGCAGTCACGGCCAGTTTCGCGACGTCACCGTACTTGCCGGCCTCCGTCAGCGTCCGGACGAGTTCCTGGCGGGGCGGCGTTCCCTCGAAGTCGTGGGCCGAGACGACGATCGAGACGGTCCGGTCGCGCACGGTCTCGAGGAGGTCGTCGGCGTCGCCGTCGAGGACCGCCGCGAGTTCGACGTCGATCGCGTCGACCGCGTCGATCGCCGTCGCCCGGGCGAGCACGTCGAGTCGGGTCTCGTCGTCGCCCGTCCACTCGCCGCCCTCCCAGTCGGCGCGGTTCGTCGCGAGGATCGGCAGGTCGCCGTCGTACGCTTCGAGCGCGGCCAGCGGGTCGTCGGCGAGGTCCATCCGGTACTCGATCGCGTCGGCGTGTTCGCGGGCGATCGGATCGGCGGCGTCCGCGAGGTCGGCGGTCGAGGCGGCGCAGACGAAGGTGTCGAACGAGAGCGTCATCACTGGTCGATACTGTGGCCGACGGCGCGAAAAACGGTGTCGTTCCGGCGAGTTCCGCGGGGACTGGGCGAAACGGCCGTTACGCGAGCCCGAGCGTCTCTTCGGCCTCAAGCAGTTCGTGGTAACGGTTCCGGATCGTGACCTCGGAGATGTCCGCGACGTCGCTAACGGCCGCCTGCGTGGTCTTCTCGTTGGTCAGCAGGGCGGCGGCGTAGACCGCCGCGGCGGCCAGACCGACCGGCGACTTGCCGCTGTGGACGCCCTTCTCCTTCGCGTTCTGGAGCAGGCCGCGCGCGCGGTGTTCGGCCTCGTCCGAGAGGTCGAGTCCCGACGCGAACCGTGGCACGTAGCTCTCGGGGTCCGCGGGCTGGACCTCGAGGCCCAGTTCCCGCACGACGTAGCGGTAGGTGCGGGCGATCTCGTTCTTCTCGACGCGGGAGACGTCCGCGATCTCGTCGAGCGATCGGGGGACGCCGGCCTGGCGCGCGGCGGCGTAGACGCAGGACGTCGAGACGCCCTCGATCGATCGACCCGGGAGGAGGTCCTCGTCGAGCGCGCGGCGGTAGATGACGCTGGCGGTTTCGCGGACGTTCGTCGGGAGGCCGAGCGCGCTGGCCATCCGATCGATCTCGCCGAGGGCCTGTTTGAGGTTGCGCTCCTTCGAGTCGCGAGTGCGGAAGCGCTCGTTCCACTTGCGCAGGCGCTGCATCTTCTCGCGCTGGCGCGATCCCAGCGAGTTGCCGTAGGCGTCCTTGTTGCGCCAGTCGATGTTGGTCGAGAGCCCCTTGTCGTGCATCGTGTTCGTCGTGGGTGCGCCCACGCGGGACTTCTCGTTCTTCTCGGTGGCGTCGAACGCGCGCCACTCCGGCCCGCGGTCCACGGAGTCCTCCTCGACGACGAGGCCGCAGTCCTCACAGACGGTTTCGCCGTGCTCGTCGTCGACGACGAGATTGCCCGTACACTCCGGGCACGCGAGGTCGTTTTCCTCCTGCTCGGTCGTTTCGTCCGTCGTTTCCTGTTCGGTACGCCGTACTCTGGTGTTCGATGGTGCGTTTGTCATTGCGATGGCGAGTGCTGTCCGGCCGAACCACGCGCAAAAGCCGGACGGATTCGTTATCTACCTCGTTCAGACAGCCACGGTTTAACAGTTTCGAAATACCGGCCCACCAACGCTCGAAAACGGGTAATTCGTCGGAACTGGTATGAAAGATGCAAACATTCAAGCAGGGGTGCGAGCGCGAAACGTGGCAGTCAAACCGTCCCGGTGGGAACGGCGACCATGAACGTCGCCGTCGGGAGCACGAACCCGGTCAAGGTCGCGGCCGTCGAACGGAGACTCGATCGATTCGATCCGACCGTCACTGCCGTCGCGGTCGACTCCGGCGTCCCCGAACAGCCGTGGTCGATCGAGGAGACCGTCACGGGGGCGGAGAACCGCGCCCGACGCGCTCGTGCCGCGACGGACGCGACGTACGGCGTCGGCCTCGAAGGCGGTGTCGCCCGACTCGACGGGGTGGAGGGTCTTTCGCTGATCATGTGGGCTGTCGCGACCGACGGGAAACGCATCGAGCACGGCGGCGGGCCGACGCTTCGTCTCCCCGATCGTATCGCGTCGCGACTCGAGGCGGGCGAGGAACTCGGGCCGGTCATGGACGACGTCCTCGGGACCGAGAACGTCGCCGAAGCCGAGGGTGCCGCCGGCGTGCTCACCGACGACCTGACCGATCGGACGCAGGCGCTCGGCGAGGCCGTCGCCTGTGCGTTCGGGCCGCTCGTCCGATCGGGTATCGAGCCGTAGGTAGGCCGGCGTTACACACCGAAACAGTTCCGGAAGCCGGAGTGTCGTCGGTCCGAACGAATTAACCGGTCGTACCAACGCCACCTTTCGGATCGATTATTCCACGATTACTGGACGGGAAAACCGCAGGAAGGCGTCGGGTTAACTTCCCGTACCAAACCCCCTAAGGGTGACGCTGTCGTCCGTACGGGTATGAGCACTGCAATGGCCCCCGACCTCACGAGCAAACAGCGCCAGATTCTCCAGTACCTCCGGGAGAACGCGGCGACGAAGACGTACTTCAAGTCGCGGCTCATCGGGAAAGAGCTCGGGATGACGGCCAAGGAGGTCGGTGCGAACATCACCGCACTCCAGGAAGGTGACTACGAGGTCGAGATCGAAAAGTGGGGCTACTCCTCGAGTACGACCTGGAAGGTCGACGTGTAATTCGGCCAGCACGCGCGCTCTCTTTCGACGCCCTTTCTCCGCGACGTCATCGACGCCCTTCCTCCGAGACGTGACGGCCCCTGGACAGGGAGTCACTGCTCCGAACACCCCGACAGCGATACCGAACCGTCTTTTTCACAGGCGTCCACAGTGTGGCGACATGGAACCGGTCCTCTTCGATATGGACGGGGTCATCCTCGAGGGTCCCCGGACCGACCCGCAGGTCTACGACGACGCCGCGGACGCCGCCCTCGCTGACCTCGGTGCCGACCCGACGCCAGCCCAGCGGCGGTCGCTCCGGCAACACGATCTCGAGGGCGTCGAGGCGACGTGTACGGACCTCGGAATCGACTCCGATCGCTTCTGGCGACTGAAAGAGCACTACGCCTCCGTGGGCACCCACGAGCGGATCCGCTCGGGCGACCGGGGGCTCTACGACGTCGACGCGATTGCCGATCTCGGAGGTCGAACGACGATCGGACTGGTCACCAACAACCGCCACGAGACGGCGACGTTCGTCGCCGATTACCTCGAGAGCGAATTCGGCGTCGCGTTCGACGTCGTCCGCGGACGAGAACCGACGTTCGAGGGGTACCGGCGACGGAAACCGGACCCGTACTACCTCGAGCGCGCGCTCGGCGACCTCGGCGTCGAAGGGGGACTCTACATCGGCGACTTCCCGAAAGACGTGACGGCGGGCACTGCGGCCGGACTCGAGACTGCCCTCCTGCGTCGTCCACACAACCGCGGTCTCGAGCGCCCCGCGGACGCGACCTACGAACTCGAGTCGCTCGCGGCGCTTCTGGACACCGTCTCGATCGACTGACCGCGTGAGAAGAGCGCGTTCGAACCGATCTATCCGGTGTACTCGAGGTGGGCGTTCGCTTCGCGGGCGAGCGTCATCGCTCGCTCGCCGAAGGAGTCGGCGTGGCGGACGATCAGGAGCAACACCGTTTCGGGCCGCTCGACCGCGTAGCCGTCGTCGCGCGAGAGGAGGGACGCCTCCTCCAGTTCGCCCGCGTACTTGCTCACGGTCGGCGGTGACACTTCGAGCGCGTCCGCGAGGTCACCGGCGGTGGCGTCGGGATCCAGGAGGAGTTCGATCAGCATGCCCCGGGGCGTCGATCGACGGAGATAGCCCAGCGCGTCCTTTTCGAACTCGTCGAACCGGTCAGCCAGGACGAACCGCTTGTAGTCGCCGTCGCTGTATCGCTCGATCGCCCCGGCCTCCTCGAGCTGGCGGAGGTGGTGCTGGGTTTCACCCGTTCCGAGCCGGAGGTCGTCCCGGATCTTCGAGAAGTGAGCCCCGGGCGTCGTCGAGAGGTAGCCCGCGATCGCGTCACGGGCATCGCTCTCGCCCGTCTCGGCACTCGCGGTTTCGGAAAACCGGGCGAGCGGGGCAGTGGCCCCGAGGGCGGCGAATCGGCGCAGGGTTGCCCGTTTGTCGTCGTCGACCCCGTCGGGCGATACCATCGTGTCTCTACAGTCGGAAATGGGCCGAGTCGTAAAACCGGTTTCGCTCCGCCTCGCTCACCGAATCGTGACTCTCACGCGCGGCGAGGAGTCCGCTTCCGTCGGCCGCGACCGTGTCACTCCCCGCGCTGGTCCTCGCCGATTCCGCCGGCGTCGACGATGACGATCGAACTGCGCAACACGATGGGGCAAGCACCAGGACGAGGAGGCCGATCAGCAGGCCGGCAGCCGTCGTCGCGAAGAGCGGGGACTCCATACTGGTACGACGAAAGTGATGATAGAAAAACAGTTCTTTCCGATCGATCCCGTCGGACCGGTTCGATCGGTACGGACGAACCCGCTCGACCGCCGTTCAGGACGCGAGTTAGTCGTCCGTCCGTGAGCCGTCGGCGTCGCCCGCGGAGGCGTCGGTCCCGCCGTCGGTCCGGCCCTGGAAGTCCTGGTCCATCTCCTCGATGACCTCGTCCGGGTCGGCGATGTTCGACGGATCCTCGCCTTCCTTGATCGCCTGGGCCTCCTGTTCCATCGCCTCGACGTCCATCTCCGCTTCCTGGTCGATCTCGCCGATGATCTCGGCGATGTCGTCCAGGCCGATCAGTTCGCGGGTTTCCTCGTCGAACTCGAGACTCTCGAGCTGTTCGCCGTCCTCCTTGACGTCGCTTCCCGAGAGGTGCTTGCCGTAGCGGCCGACCATCGAGGTCAGTTCCTGGGGCATGACGAACGTCGTCGATTCGCTCTGGCCGATCTCGGTCAGGGCGTCCATCCCCTTGTCGATGACCGCGCGTTCGCCCATCGATTCGGCCGAACGGGCGCGCAGGACGGTCGAGATGGCGTCACCCTGCGCTTCGAGAATCTGGCTCTGCTTTTCACCCTGGGCGCGGATGATCTCGGACTGCTTGTCACCCTCGGCCTTCTCGACGGCGCTGCGGCGTTCACCCTGGGCCTCGAGAATCATGGCGCGACGTTTGCGCTCCGCGGAGGTCTGTTGCTCCATCGCGCGCTGGACGTCCTTCGAGGGGTTGACCTCGCGGACTTCCACGCTCTCGACGCGGATCCCCCACTCGTCGGTGGGTTCGTCGAGTTCGGTGCGGATCTTCGCGTTGATCTCCTGGCGCTTGTTCAGGGTGTCGTCGAGTTCCATGTCCCCCAGCACGGCACGCAGGGTCGTCTGGGCGAGGTTCGAGACGGCCTTCTTGTAGTCGTCGACCTCGAGGAAGGCCTTCTTCGCGTCCATCACTTTGATGTAGACGACCGCGTCGGCGGTCACGGGGGAGTTGTCCCGCGTGATCGCCTCCTGGCGGGGCACGTCCAGCGTCTGTGTCCGCATGTCGAATCGGTACGTGTTCGAGACGAACGGCGGCACCCAGTTGATCCCGGGCTCCAGCAGCTTCCGGTATTCGCCGAACACCGTCAGCGTGCGCTTCTCGTAGGCGTTGACGATCTCGATCGCGCTGAGAAGCGCGGCGATGACGACGACGAGGAGGAGGGCACCGATGAACAGCAGGGCACCACCGGTTTGCAGTGGGAGTAGCTCCATGTTTCAGTGTTACGGTGGGGGGATGAAAAGGGTTCCCTTGTTTCACTGACAAGATGCCCGATCCCGATCGGCCCGTCGGGCGGGAGCGATCAGTCGGACCGACTCGATTCCGTTTCGGTCGCCGACTCGTCGGACTCCTCGGACTCGTCGCGTGCGGTCGACGCGCCGGCATCCGCGTCGCGATCGGCGTTGGCGGCCGACTCCTCTGCGAGCGCGCGATCGATCTCGTCCTCGCCGATCGCGCCGAGCGATTCGACCGTGAGGACGTTCCCGCCGCCGGGATCGAGAACGATTATCTCTTCGCCCTCGTCGATCGTCCCGCTGGTCGTTCGGGCGCTGTAGTAGGGTGCAAAGCCGCCAGCGTCGAGTTTGACCTCGCCGCCGCGGGTCGTGACGGTCTCGGTGACGTAGCCCGTCGACCCGGCCAGGGACTTCGAGTCCGACGTCTGTGCCGTCCCCTTCCCGCCGTAGAAGTCGAACTCGCGGTAGACGTAGGTCGCCGCGATACCGATCACGAGCGTGAGCGCGGCCAGCGCGAGCGGGCCCACCGTGCCGGGAAAGACGATCCCGACGAGGCCCGCACCGACCAGTGCGATCCCGATGACGATGAGGTGAGCCCCCGGCGAGAGAGCCTCCAGCCCCATCAGGACGAGCCCCGCCGCCAGCAACGCGAGGGCCATATTTTCCACGAGGAGTTCGAGCATACGAACAGCTAGGGTCTCAGCCCGATTAAAGGTTTATTGGCCAGCGGGGGTGGATTTCAACCAAGTGGAAGCGCCAGCAGTCGGATAATGACAAGGATCATCGCGATCGCGCCCAGCAGGACGAAGATCGCGTGCTCGAGGGTCGGATCGCCGGCCTCGATCGGTGTCGAACTCGGTTCCGGTACGTATCCCTCCTCGTCCGTGTCCGCGGGCTCGTCGCCCCACTCCCGATCGTCGTCCGGCCCCGAGAGATCGATCGGAATCCGATCGCGCTCGGCCCGATCGCCGCCGGCACCGATGTGACCGGAGTCGTCGTCCCCGTCACGCCGACCCGGTGCGTCCGCGCCATCGTCGGGCGTCGGTGCGTCGTCGCGATCGGTCTGCCAGTCTTCCGCCGTGGCGTCCCGTGGTCCCTCCGACTGCCAGTCTCGTCCGTCGCGGTCGTCGCGATCGTCACCGGACGCGTCCTCTGCCATACGTGACTCCAGGACGGCCACGGCCAAAAATCCGCGGTCCGAGCGCGACGGGGCTCGAGGCGGCGTGCCACGAGGGTGTCGACGCCGCGACTCGCGATACGCGAGTTCAGGCCCGATCGCTCCCGTCGCGGGTGTCCCCGCCGTAGACGACGCCGCGCTCGGCGTCGAGGGTCACGGTCTGTCCGTCGCCGTCGTCCGTGAGGTCCGCGCCGCTGATCATCGGGATCCCTATCTCGCGGGCGACCAGCGAAGGGTAGCCGGTCATGCCGCGCTGGGCGTCGACGATCCCGCCGATCTTCGTGAGGTCGCCCTCGAACTCGTCGTCGAACTCGGCCGGCAGTGCGAGGATGGCGCCGTCCGGAACCTCGGAGAGATCCCCGTCCCGGACCGACACGAGCGGGCCGGAGGTCCGGCCCTCGACGACCACCCGGCCGGTTGTCAGCGCCTCCGCGGCGACGTGGACCTTGAGCATGTTCGTCGTGTTCGCACCCTCGAGTTCGGTCATCATCCCACAGAGGACGACTACCGTGTCGCCGCTTTCGGCCACGTCGGCGTTCAGCGCCGCCTGCACCGCTTTCTCGACGACGGCGCCGGCCCCCTGGTCCGAGACGTTGGCGTACAGCGGGGTCACGCCCCACGAGAGCGCGAGTTGTCGGCGGACGCGGTGGCTCGGCGTCGACGCGACGACCGGCACGCCGGGACGGTACTTCGCCGTCTTCAGCGCGGTGTAGCCGGACTCGGTCGCGGCCACGACGGCGTCCGCGCCGATGTCCCGCGCCAGGAAGCGGGCCGATCGAGCCAGCGCGTCCGTCCGCGCGTCTCCCGACGCGGGCACGCGCTGTTCGAGTAACTCGTCGTACTCCGCGGAGCCCTCGACCTCGCGGATGATGCTGTCCATGGCGCTCACGACCGCGGGCGGGTGGTCGCCGATCGCGGTTTCCGCGGACAGCATGACCGCGTCGGTGCCGTCGAGGACGGCGTTGGCGACGTCCGACGCCTCGGCCCGGGTGGGACGGCGCGCGTGGACCATCGAGTCGAGCATCTCCGTGGCCGTGATGACCGGCTTGCCCGCCTCGTGGCACTTGCGAATGATCCGCTTCTGGATCATCGGGACGTCCTCCATCGGACACTCGACGCCGAGGTCTCCGCGAGCGACCATGACCCCGTAGGAGGCGTCGACGATCTCGTTCAGGTTGTCCACCGCGCCGGCGCGTTCGATCTTCGCGACGATCGGAATCTCCGCGCCGAGGTCTTCCAGGACCTCGCTGACCTCGTAGACGTCCTCGGCGTCCCGGACGAAACTCGCCGCGACGAAGTCGACCTCCTTCTCGGCGGCGAGTTCGAGGTCCTTCCGATCGGACTCGGTGACGACGTCGAGATCGAGGTCGACGCCGGGGACGTTGACGCCCTTGCGACCACCGAGGTCGCCGCCGGTGTCGACCCGGGCGCGGATCCCGTCGTCGTCCTGCTCGATCACGGTCGTCTCGATCAACCCGTCGTCGAGCAGGATGCGATCACCCGCCTCGACGGCGTCGATCGGCAAGGAGAGGCCGATCCGATCGGGAGTCGCGTCCTCGCCCTCGGCGAAGACGATCTCGGAGCCGGTCTCGAGGTGAACCGTCTCGCCCTCGGGAAGCGGTGCAGTGCGGATCTCGGGGCCCTGCATGTCGAGCATCACCGCGACGGGTTCGTCGCGTTCGTCGTCGACGGCCCGGACGCGATCGATCAGTTCGGCCCGGTCCTCGCGGCTGCCGTGGCTCGCGTTCAGCCTGGCGACGGACATGCCCGCGTCGGCGAGGCTCCGGATCGCCGACCGGGTGTTCGAGGCCGGCCCCAGGGTACAGACGATCTTCGCGTTTCTCATGTCGACCTCTATCGCGGGCACTGGCAAAAAGATGGGTGACTTACTCGTTATAGAGTTTATTTTTGAACGATAGTTTCGGCGCCCGTCCTGTGCCACGTCAACCGTTTTCCGAGTGCCGTCCGTCCCGTCGGACGTGCCCACCTACGCCTCGCTCATCGAACTCGCCGATCGGGACGTCCAGAACGCCCAGGAGATGGCCTCGATCTGGGGTGAGGTCAGAACCGAGTTCGAACAGCACAACGCCGAACTGCTGGACTCGTACGCGATCCTCGGGGAACACGACTTCCTCGCCCTGTTCGAGGCAGGTGACAACGAGGCGGCGTTCAAATGCGCGCTCACGCTCCGTCGTCACGGCCTCGACGGCCAGACCATGGAGGTCGTCGACACGGACGACATCTCCAATCTGGTCGACGAGATCTGATCGGTCTCGCCGTCGACGCGAGTCTCACTCCGGCGACTCCTCGAGCAGCCGAGTTATCTGCTGACCGCTGACGACCTCGGGGATGACGACCTCGTCTGCGCCGGCCTCCCTCGCGACCGACTCGTACATCTCTTCGCCGACGCGGACGAGCAGTTCCGGCGTGTTCTCCGCCGTCCCACTGACGATCGTGATCTGGATCGTGATATTCGAATCGTCGATCGCGGCGACGAGTTTCGACGCGCGATTGATCCCCGCGTCTCGCAGTACCCCCTCGCGTCTGGCGTCGCCCTCGACGAGCAGGTGGCCGTCGTCTCGCGCTCGACGGGCGGTATCCTCGTCGAATTCGACGACGACGATGTCCCGCCCGGCGTCGGCGAGACGGTTCGCGATCGTTCGTCCGAACATTCCGTAGCCGCAGACGATGACGTGGTTTTCGAGTTCCGAGATCTGTCGACGCATGGTTGCTCGTGTCACCTCCGCTCGAATCTGTCCGCCGAACGCCGCAGTGAGCACCGTTTCACCGATCCACAGGCCCGAGAGGACCAGTCCGACCGTAACCAGGATCGAATACGCCTTGATGGCTCGGACCGGTCCATCGTGCTGTTCGAAGTGAAGTTCGATGCTCGTCGGATCGATCAGCCAGAACGCCGCCTCGACGAGTCCGACGCCGTCGAGAGTCGCGAACCCGAAGACGCCGGCGGAAACGATCGCCACGAAACTCGTGATCGGCGCCAGCGTCCGTCGCAGGATCGGTCGATCGGCCATCGGGGAGCCGAGTGCTGATCGCACAGGCGACAGTAGGAGGGAGCACGTATAGACGTGCGGATTGCTGCAAAGCGGTCCTCGACTCGTCGCGACGCGACCGACGTCGCTGACTGTCGTTCCCGCGGCGTGGTAATCGTGACCTGGGTTTGACCCTCGTGTCAGCGTAGCGGCTCCTATGAGCACACCTTCTCCCGACGACCCGATACCATCGGACGCGGAGATCGCGCGCGCGGCGACCGAACAACCGATCGAGGACGTGGTTTCCTCGCTCGGTCTCGAACCCGACGACCTCGATCCGTACGGAGATTCCGTCGCCAAACTCACGGCCGAGACCACCCGACAACTCGCGGAGCGATCGACAGCCGACGCCCGGTACGTCCTCGTCACCGGCATGACGCCGACGCCACGCGGTGAAGGGAAGACGGTGACCAACGTCGGCCTCGCACAGGCGTTCGATCGGCTCGGCAAGACCGCCGTCGCTGCGATCCGCGAGCCCTCGCTCGGGCCGGTGTTCGGGCTCAAAGGCGGCGCGGCCGGCGGCGGCTATTCCCAGGTCCTCCCGATGGAGGACATCAACCTGCACTTCACGGGCGACCTCCACGCTGTCACGGCCGCGCACAACGTGATTTCGGCGACGCTCGACAACCACGTCCACCAGGGGAACGAACTCGGCGTCGACCCAACGGAGATCGTCTGGCCGCGGGCGATCGACGTCAACGATCGCGCGCTGCGCGAACTCGTCGTCGGACTCGGCGGCTCGGCGAACGGGCCGCCACGCGAGGACGGGTTCGTCCTGACGGCGGCCTCGGAGCTCATGGCCGTGCTCTGTCTGGCCGACGGGATCGCCGACCTGAAAGACCGGATCGGGAGAATCATCGTCGCCTACGACGCCGACGACGACCCCGTCACCGTCGACGACCTCGGCGTAACCGGCGCGGTCGCCGTGTTGCTCAGGGACGCGTTCCGGCCCAACGTCGTCGGAACGATCGAGGGGACGCCGGCGTTCGTCCACGGGGGGCCGTTCGCGAACATCGCTCACGGAACGAACTCGATCGTCGCGGACCGGGTCGGCGGCGCACTCGCCGACTACGTCGTCACGGAGGCCGGTTTCGGTGCGGACCTCGGGGCCGAGAAGTTCTTCGACATCGTCGCTCCGGCCGCCGGCATCGAGCCCGCGGCCGCGGCGCTGGTCGTCTCCGTCCGCGCGCTCAAGTACCACGGCAAGGACATGTGGCCCGTCGAGTTCGACACCCTCGAGGAACCCGACGTCGACGCCGTCCGCGCCGGCTTCGAGAACCTCGATCGGCACGTCGCGATCCTCGAAGCGTTCGGCGTTCCCGTCGTCGTCGCCGTCAACCGGTTCCCCGGGGACGCTGACGACGAAGTCGACGCGATCCTCGACCACTGTCGGGAGGGTCTCGGCGTTCGAGCCGCCGAATCGACGGTCTACCGGGATGGCGGCGACGGTGGGATCGAACTCGCGACGGCGATCGACGACGCCGTCGACGAGCACGACGAGCCGTTCGAACCGATATACGACCGCGACGCGCCGGTCGCCGAGAAGATCGAAACGGTCGCGACCCGGGTCTACGGTGCGGACGGCGTCACCTTTACGGACGACGCCCGCGCCGATCTCGATCGACTCGAATCGATCGGGCTCGCGGACGCCCCGGTCTGTCTCTCGAAGACGCCGTACTCGTTCAGCGACGATCCGTCGAAAAACGGCGTGCCGGAGGGGTGGGAGCTGACGGTCCGGGAACTCCGACCCTCGGCAGGCGCAGGGTTCGTCGTCGCGCTCACCGGTGACGTCCTCACGATGCCCGGACTCCCGTCGGATCCGGCTGCACTCGAGATCGACCTCGAGGGGGATGGGACCGTGACGGGGCTGTTCTAGATCGCTACCGGATCTTCTCGCCGATCGCGGCGTCGCCGTGGGTCGTCAGCAGGTCGGCCTCGTCGCCGGCCGCGAGGATCATGCCGTTGGACTCGACGCCGAACAGTTCCGCGGGCTCCATGTTCGCCAGCAGGATGCACTTCTGGCCCGGCAGTTCGTCGAGGTCGTGGAGCTGCTTGATCCCCGCGACCACCTGGCGAGTCTCGAAGCCGATGTCGACCTCGAGGCGCGCGAGGTCGTCGGCGCCCTCGATGCCCTCGGCCGACTCGATGCGGCCGACACGAATGTCCAGTTCCTGGAAGTCCTCGAATCCGATGCGGTCCTCGAGTAGCGGCTCGAGATCGTCGGTTGCTGCCATGGACTCCGATTCGTCCGCGGCGGTGTCGTCGCTTTCGGTTTCCGCCTCGTCGTCATCGTCGGCTGCGTCCGCCACGCGTTCCTCGAGCTTCTCGTTCAGTTCCGCGACCCGATCGTCCTCGATCTTCGCGAACAGTTCGCCGGGTTCGTCGAAGGTCCGCGGCGGTGCCTCGAGCGCGTCCTCGAGGTGGGCGTCGGCGATGTCGCCGTCCTCGCCGAGTTGCTCCCAGAGCCCCTGGGCCTTGTCGGGAGCGATCGGTTCGAGCAGGACGGCGACGGCCTTGGCGATCTGGACGCAGTCGCGGATGACTTGCTCGGCGCGCTCGGGGTCGTCGTCGGTGAGCTTCCAGGGCTCGTTGCGCTGGATGTACTCGTTGCCGAACTGCGCGAGTTGCGTCGCGGCCTGCCCGATCCCGCGCAGGTCGTAGTCGTTGACGCTCTCGCGGGCGTCGCCGATCGCACCCTCGATGCGCTCGCGAACCTCTTCGGAGACGTCCGCCTCCGGCGTCCCCTCGTAGTTCCGGTAGGCGAAGAGCAGCGATCGGTACCAGAAGTTGCCCACGGTGCCGACGAGTTCGCCGTTGACCTTCTCCTGGAAGGCGTCCCAGGAGAAGTCGACGTCTTGCTGGAGGCCGCCGGTCGTCGTCAGGTAGTACCGGAGCAGGTCGGGGTGGAACCCCTCGTCGAGGTACTCTTTGGCCCAGATCGCCCGATTGCGACTCGTGGAGAGGCCCTTGCCGTTGATCGTGATGAAGCCGGTCGCGGCGACGCCCCGGGGTGCGTTGTAGCCCGCCCCTTCGAGCATCGCGGGCCAGAAGATGGTGTGGTGCTGGATGATGTCGCGGCCGATGACGTGGACGATCTCACCCTCCTCTCTCCAGACCTGTTCCCAGTCGTACTCGTCGCTCCCGACGCGCTCGGAGTACTGCTTCGTCGAGGAGATGTACTCGATCGGCGCGTCGACCCAGACGTAGAGGACGAGGTCCGATTCGCCGTCTGGATAGTCGATCCCCCAGTCCATGTCGCGCGTAATGCACCAGTCCTGCAGGCCGTCCTCGATCCACTGCCGGGGCTGGTTCCGGGCGTTCGAGGTCCCCTCGAGACCGTCGAGGAACTCGGTCAGGTAGTCCGCGAACTCGGAGACCTCGAAGAACTTGTGGGTCCGATCGCGGTACTCGGCCGGGTTCCCGGTGATCGTGCTGGTCGGGTCCTCGACCTCCCCGGGTTCGAGGTGGCGCTGACAGCCCTCGTCGCACTCGTCGCCACGGGCTTTCGCGCCGCAGTAGGGACAGGTCCCCTCGACGTACCGATCCGGGAGGTACTGGTCGGCGTCGGGGTCGTAGGCGACCTGGATCTCCTTCTCGTAGATGTACCCCTGCTCGTCCAGGGAGCGGACGATGTCCTGCGTGGTCTCGACGTTGGTCTCGTCGTGGGTGTGGCCGTAGTTGTCGAACTCGACGTTGAACTGCGGGAACGTCTCCTCGTACTGGCGGTGCCAGTCCAGGGCGAACGCTTCGGGGTCGACGCCCTCTTTCTCGGCGTTGACGGCGACCGGGGTGCCGTGCATGTCCGAGCCACAGACGTAGGCCGTCTCCTGGCCGAGCGTCTGGAGCGCGCGATTGAAGGCGTCTGCGCCGATATACCCCCGCAGGTGGCCGATGTGCAGGTCGCCGTTGGCGTACGGCAACCCGCAGGTCACGACCGCGGGTCGATCCGTCGGAAAGTCGTCGGTGCTCATATCTGTGTGCTGTCGGTGACGGGCGTAAAACCCGCCGGTTTTCGATCGTCGATCGGTTCTCGAGGGAGACTCGTCGCTGAGACGAACGCGTCGATTCGCGTCGGGTTTCGACGCCGCGTGGACACCGGATGAGCGATGCGATCGCGGCGATCCTCCCGGTCGAGAGTGCCGTCGCTACATCCGCATGAGAAGGGCGTCGCGGACGGCAGGCGTCGTCATCGACTCCGAGTTGTGGGTGATCTCACATAACGTTTCGCCTCGGCGATCGCGCGTCGCGTGTGTCCGCCTTCGGCCCCGCAGTCTCCAGTTTGAGTCCGATGACAGTCCGGGTATCGATCGTATACGAGTCACAAAGCCTGGCTTTCCGCTTTCGACGGTCACCTACTGTTTTGCGATCACATCTCACACGTCACGTCCATGAGTTCCATCGATATCCCGCGCGAGCAGTGGGCGACGCGAGCAGGATTCATCCTCGCTGCCGTCGGGAGCGCAGTGGGGCTCGGGAACATCTGGCGGTTCCCGTTCCTGACGGCGGAATCGGGCGGTGCGATCTTCGTGCTGGTCTACCTGCTTCTCGTCGCGCTCATCGGACTCCCCGTGATGCTCGTCGAGTTCGTCATCGGACGCCGATCCGAGCGGAACCCGATCGGTGCCTTCAGGCGCCTCGGTCATCCCTCCTGGCGCTTTGCCGGGGCGATCGGTGCGTTCGCGGGCTTTGTCATCCTGTCGTACTACAGCGTCGTCGGCGGCTGGGTGCTCCAGTACATCGTCGCCAGCTTTTCGGGCGGCTACGGCGGCGACGCCGAACTGTTCTTCGTCGAGACCGCGTCCGGAACGAACGCGATCGTCTCCCACGCCGCCTTCATGGGGCTCGTGGCCGGTATCGTCGCCCTCGGCGTCCGCGAGGGGCTCGAGCGGGCGGCCAAGGTGATGGTGCCGAGCGTCATCGTGCTCCTCGTGATCCTCGCCGGGTACGGCGCCACGCTCCCGAACGCGAGCACGGGCTACCAGTTTTACCTCAATCCGGACGTGAGCACGTTCGCGTCCGACGCCGTTTCGATCCTCCCCGCTGCGGCGGGGCAGGCGTTCTTCACGCTGTCGCTCGGGATGGGCGTGATGATCACGTACTCCTCGTATCTGGGCGAAGACCGCGATCTGCTGAACGATTCGATCATCATCGTCGTGATCGACACGTTCATCGCGATCCTGGCGGGCCTCGTCGTCTTCCCCTTCCTCGCCTCGCAGGGAGTCGATCTCGAAACCGGCGGCGGCGGTGCCGGCGCCGTCTTCATCAGTCTCGCGACCGCGTTCGAGTCCATGCCGGCCGGCCATCTCGTCGGTGGCCTCTTCTTCATCATGCTGGCGATCGCCGCGCTGTCGAGCGCGTTCAGCATCCTCGAAGTCGTCGTCTCGTTCGTGACCGACACGTTCGACGTCGATCGCGTCCCGGCGACGATCGGGCTCGCGGCCGTCATCTTCGTCGTGGGTATCCCGACCGCGACGGATTTGAACTACCTCGACGCATACGACCTGTTCGCGAACAATATCCTGCTCATCGTCGGCGGCCTGTTACTCTCGATCTTCATCGGCTGGGTTTACGCCCCCGACGCGCTCGAGGAACTCGGGCAGGGCCGGGGCGGAAACGGCCTGTTCGACACGTACTGGATCACTGTCGTCCGGGTCGTCGTCCCGCTGGTGCTCCTCTACACGGTGTACCTCGCGGTCGTGGAGTACATCGAGTTCCTCCAGGGGACGTTCTTCTAACTCACTACCGTTCGTCGACCGTCCCTCGATCGACGTCCCAGATCGCCGGAAGCAGGTCGAACCGGCTGCCAAAGAGCAGTCCCAGGCCGACGAGTAGCGGTCCGAGAAACAGCACCCCGTACGCTCGGTCTCCGGACGGGAGGACCGGCGCGACCGCGGCTCCGACCCACGCGAGCCAGGCCAGCGCCTCCCACGGCTTCCCGTCGTAGAGGCGCCAGACGGCGACCGAGAGGAGGAAGCCGGCGAGTGCAGCCGAAAGCGGTGCGGGATCGACGGCGCGCGAGAGCGCGACGATCGTCGCGAAGCCGACGACTGCGACCCCGTCGTGTCGATCGAAATCCATGCGGGTACCTGCTCGGGGAGGGCAAAAACGCGTATCGGTTTCGCGGCCCGACCGTCGTTCATCCGGACTGTTGCCCGTCGGTTCCGGCCCATCCGCGACCCGTCTGCGGGTGCGCCGGGACCTCGGGGCGGCGATCCGTATCAGTCGTCGCAGACGACCGGGACGCTCGCGCGCACCTCCAGTCGATCGAGGTCGGCGACGAACGAGGCGAGCATCTCCCGGGAGACGTGGGGCATACAGACGATCCGGAGTTCGCCGGTCCCGGTCCGGGAGATGCGCCAGCCCCGGTCCCGGAGCGCGTCGAAGGTCGATCGAGGGACGTCCGCCGCGACCAGCGGCAGGGTGGGCTCGACGACCTCGTACCCTCGCTTTTCCAGCGCGTCGGCGAGCCACTCGGCGTTGTTCTGCGAGCGGACGTACTGCGTCCGGTAGCCGGTGGGCCACAGTTCCGCCATGGCCGCGACGGCGCTCGCGACCCCCGCACCCGATCGGGTTCCGGTCAGCGTCGCCTGGGCTGTCGACTCGAGGTACGGCGTGTCGACGGCGAGTTCGTCCAGCAGGTCCGCGGAGCGGACGAGCAATCCGCCGGCCGGGACGGCGGCCTGGCCCATCTTGTGCGGGTCGATCGCCATCGTGTCGACTGGCGCGTGCGAGAAGTTCCACTCGTGGTCCGTAAAGGGAAGGACGAACCCACCCCACGCGGCGTCGACGTGGAGCATGGCGTCGACCTCACGGGCAACGCGGCCGAGTTCCGGGATCGGATCGACGCGACCGTACTCGGTCGTCCCCGCGACGCCGACCACCAGCGCCGTCTCCGCGTCGACGCAGGTGCGGACGGCCTCGAGATCGACCCGGTGGTCCGCGTCGGTCGGGACGATCCGGAGGTCGACCCCGAGCACGTCGGCCGCCTTCTGGAAACTGAAGTGGGCGGACTCTGGCATGACGACGTTCGGCGTCGTCGTGTCCGCACGCTCGCGAGCGATGCGGACGGCCTGGAGGTTCGCTTCCGTTCCGCCGCTCGCGACGTACCCCGTCGGATCGTCCAGCCCGGCGATCTCGCCGAGCATCGCGATCGCCTCGTCTTCGAGCGCTGTGACGGTGGGATACGTCCCGGGATCGCCGGGATTCGTCGCGAGAAATCGTTCGGCCGCGTCGCGCGCTACCGGGTGTGGCTCCGTACACATCGACGAGAGCACCCGATCGAACGCTTGCGGCTCGGCTTGCATATCACGTGAGATGATGGTCAACGGTTTATTACTTGCGTTTACCGGTCGATCGTACCGCCAGAACGACGGAGCGTGGCGGATCTCGTCGCCGGCGAACCGACGATCGGTTCCGCGTCGGCCGTCGGCACGGGAGCGCAGTCGCGGTCGGGACGACGCGCTACCGGACGGAATCGAGGAGCAACTTCTGCTCGACCCGCTTGACCTCGTGCTGGACGTCACGGACGGCGTCGATGTTCGCCGAGATCGAACTGATTCCCTCGTTGACGAGGAACTGGACCATCTCGGGTTTGGAACCGGCCTGTCCGCAGATGCTCGTGTCGACGTCGTGTTCGCGGCAGGTCTCGATGACGTCGCCGATGAGGCGCAACACGGACGGGTGGAGTTCGTCGAACCGATCGGCGACGTTCTCGTTGTTCCGATCGACCGCCAGCGTGTACTGGGTGAGGTCGTTCGTGCCGAACGAGGCGAAGTCGATTCCCGCGGCGGCCATCTCCTCGATCGCGAGGGCGGACGCGGGGGTCTCGACCATGATACCCCACTTGCGCTTCTCGGGGTCGATTCCGGACTCGGTCAGGAGTTGCCTGGCGCGGTAGACGTCATCGGCGTCGTTGACCAGCGGGAACATGATCTCGACGTTGTCGTACCCCATCTCGTAGAGTCGGCGGAACGCCTCGAGTTCGTGGGCGAAGACGTCCGGCCGATCGAGCGAGCGGCGGATGCCGCGGTAGCCGAGCATCGGGTTGTGCTCGGCGGGTTCGTCCTCGCCGCCCTCGAGCTGGCGGAACTCGTCGGTCGGGGCGTCGAGGGTCCGGACGCGAACTGGTCGCGGGTAGAACTCGTCGGCGACGCCGCGGATCCCGTCGATCAGTTCCTTGGTGTAGGCGTCGGCGCCGTTTTCCTCGATGAACTTCTCCGGCGTCTGGTTCAGCGAGAGGATCATGTGCTCCGTCCGCAGCAGTCCGACGCCGTCGGCACCGGTCGCAGCCGCGCGCTCTGCGGCCTCCGGAATCGAGACGTTGACCTTGACCTCGGTCGCGGTCATCGGCTTGACCGGCGATTTCGGCCGGACCTCTTCGACGGGTTCGGCCTCCTCTTCCGGTTCGACGACCTGCCCTTCGAGCACCGACCCCTTGTCGCCGTCGAGCGTGACGACCTGGCCGTCCTCGAGGACGGTCGTGGCGTTCGTGGTCCCGACGATCGCGGGGACGCCGAGTTCCCGGGAGACGATCGCGGCGTGGCTGGTCATGCCGCCCTCGTCGGTGATGATCCCCGCGGCGCGTTTCATCGCGGGCACCATGTCCGGCATCGTCATCTCGGTGACGATGATGTCGCCCTCGCCGACCTTGGCGAGGTCGTCGAGTTTCGTGACGATCCGGGCCTCGCCGCTTACCGTGCCGGGACTCGATCCGAGTCCGTCGACGATGACCTCGCCGGTCTGCTCCGGTTCTGCGGCGCTTCCGGCCTCGGCGGCCTGGACGCTGCCACTCCCGTCGGTGAGTCCCGCCGTCGCCTCGGCGTCGCTCTCGCCTGGATCGTATCCTTCCCCGGCGTCGTCGATCGTCGTGATCGGTCGGGACTGGAGCATGTAGACGTCGCCGTCGACGATCGCCCACTCGACGTCCTGTGGCTCGTCGTAGTGGTCCTCGACGCGTTCGCCGAGGTCGAGGAGGGCGTCGATCTCCGCGTCGTCGATGACCCGGGCGTTCCGTTTGTCCTGGGGGACCTCGCGTTCGACGGTTGTCCCGGTCTCCTCGTCTTTGACGTGCATGACCTTCTTCTCGGCGACGGTCACGTCGACCGATCGATCGTCGCGTTCGACGACGTAGTTGTCCGGCGAGACGGCGCCGGAGACGACGGCCTCGCCCAGTCCCCAGGCGGCCTCGATGATCATCGTCGGATCGCCCGTCGACGGGTGGCTGGTGAACATGACGCCCGACTTCTCGGCGTCGACCATCTGCTGGACGACGACCGCGATGTTGACGGCGGAGTGGTCGAACCCTTGCTCCTGGCGGTAGTAGATCGCCCGCTGGGTGAACAGCGACGCCCAGCACTCCCGGACTCGATCGAGCAGGTTCTCCTCGGTGACGTTGAGGAACGTCTCCTGCTGGCCGGCGAAGGATGCGTCGGGCAGGTCTTCGGCGGTCGCGGACGAGCGGACCGCGACGAACGCCTCGCCGTCGCCGACCTCGCGGTAGGACTCGACGATCTCCTCGCGGAGGTCGTCGGGGAAGGGCGTCTCGAGGATCAATTCCTGGGCGCGCTCGGCGGCGTCCGCGAGCGCGCTCGAATCGTCGACGTCGACGTCGACGGCGGCGAACAGTTCCTCGTCGATGTTCGCCTCTTCGATGAACGAGCGGTACGTTCCCGCGGTCACGACGAATCCGGGTGGGACGGGGAGCCCGGCACCCGTCAACTCGCCGAGGGACGCACCTTTGCCGCCGACCGTCTCGAGGTCGTCGGCGCTGATTTCCTCCAGCCAGAGTACAGCCATTGCTATCTGGTGGGTCACTCGACCGAATAAAGAAGGTTGCGAACGGCTCCCAGGAGTCGCAACTCACGTGTGAATGAGTTTCTCCAGTTTGGTGGCAAATACTGCGCGGCCCGCGAGAGAACGGCGCGCTTAATATTGCCTATAACGCGCTCGATAATGCCCCTATACGCCGAACTCGATAGCAATCGTCCCGTTCGGCACTCGTGTTCGATATCGAGTATGTTCTCGATCGAGTCTGTCTCACCGAGTGACGTGAACGGCTCCGGCGCGAGGACTGGCTTCTCGGAGGGCGACCGGTTCCGTTATCGCTCGCCCGGACCGGTCCCAGTTCCGGCGCCGACAGCAACGCCCACCGTGGTCCGGGCGGCGGTTGCGCCGGTAAATCGTACAGCAATCCGTATCAGGCCTCGAGTATCTCGTCTTCGTCGTCCTCCGGGACGACGATCGAGCCGTCGAGGACCGTCACGCCGCGGCCGCCGACCTGGACCGCGCTCCCGACGCGCACCCGGACGATCCCGGGCCGATCGACGTAGTGGCCCTGCTCCAGTCGCAGTTCCTCGGGAAAGTCGTCGTCGAACGCGCCGAACCGATCGAGGTAGGCACCGGCGGCCCCACTCGCGGTCCCCGTCACGGGGTCTTCCGGGACGCCTGCTCCGGGGGCGAACATCCGGCCGTGGAGCGTCGACTCGGCCTCGAGCGCGTCGAACGTGAAACAGTATATTCCGGTCGCGTCGAGGTCGTCGGTCAGGGTCTCGATCGCCCGCATATCCGGCTCCGCGCTCCCGAGATCGGACAGGTAGGTGATCGGGACGACCAGGAACGGGAGTCCGGTCGAGGAGACCGCCAGCGGAAGGTCCGCGCTCGCGCCCTCGAGCGCGGCCCGGTCGACGCCGAGCGCGTCCGCGACGCGATCGTAGCCGACGTCGACCTCGCGAATCGTCGGCGCGTCCTGGGTCATCCAGACCGTTCCGTCCGCTTCGACGTCGATCTCGAGAACGCCGACGTTCGTCTCGAGCGTCGTCGTTCCGGGTTCGAGCCCGGCGTCGTGGAGGTGGGCGAACGAGCCGATCGTGGCGTGGCCGCAGAGGTCGACCTCCTGGGTCGGCGTGAAGTAGCGGACGCGGCGGTCCGCGGCCGCGCTGGACCGGAGGAAGGCCGTCTCGCTGAGCGCGAGTTCGTTCGCGATCGACTGCATCTGGGTCTCGGAGAGGTCGTCGGCGTCCGGAACGACGCCCGCCGGGTTCCCCGTGAGCGGTTCGTCGGTGAACGCGTCGACCTGGAGCGCGCGAACCGTATCCATACCGTCGCGGTCGAACGGGAAGGGTATCAATCCATCGTCGGCTCGCGGTCTCCCTGCCCCGGTTCCGGAGGCGATCCATCGCGATTGCGGGCGGCGTTCCAGTCCGTCTCAGTCGTCCTCGGCGGGTTCGACCGGAGACACGTCAACGTCGTCGAGGGGTGAGCGGACGCCGGAGTCGTGCGTGCCGACTGGCGGCAGATTCACGTCAGCAGCCGGCGACTCCGCGAGATCGGTCGCCGGCTCCAGACGGTCCATCTCGCCCTCTTCCCGCGTATCTTGATCGATCCGCATCGAGCAGAACTCCGCGCCGCACATCGAGCAGAAGCGGGCCTCCTTGTAGTTGTCTCCGGGCAACGTCTGGTCGTGGAACGAGCGGGCGCGATCGGGATCGAGGGCCAGTCGGAACTGTTCGCGCCAGTCGAACGCGTAGCGGGCTTCAGAGAGGGCGTCGTCCCAGTCACGCGCGCCGGGGCGTTCGGTTCCCACGTCGGCGGCGTGGGCGGCGATCCGGTACGCGGCCAGGCCGTCGCGGACGTCCTCCGCCTCGGGGAGTCCCAGGTGTTCCTTCGGGGTGACGTAACAGAGCATCGCGGCCCCGGCCTGGGCCGCCATCGCGGCCCCGATCGCGCTCGTGATGTGGTCGTAGCCCGGCGCGATATCGGTCACGAGCGGGCCGAGGACGTAGAACGGTGCGCCATCGCAGACCTCCTGCTGGCGCTCGACGTTCTCGGCGATCTTGTGCATGGGAACGTGGCCGGGGCCTTCGACCATGACCTGGACGCCGTGGTCCCATCCCACTCGGGTCAGTTCGCCCAGCGTGTCGAGTTCGGCGTACTGGGCCTCGTCGCAGGCGTCGGCCAGACAGCCCGGTCGCAGGCTGTCCCCGAGGCTGACCGTGACGTCGTGGTCGGCGAAAATCTCGCAGATCTCCGGAAAGACCTGGTACAGCGGGTTCTGTTCGCCGTTCGCTTCCATCCACTTCGCCACGATCGACCCGCCGCGGGAGACGATCCCCGTCTTCCGGCCGTCCGTCAGCGGCAGGTGTTCGGCCAGAATTCCCGCGTGGATCGTCATGTAGTCGACGCCCTGCTCGGCCTGTTTCTCGACGATCTCGAGGAGCAACTCTTTCGTGATCGCGTCGGGACTGCCGGCCTGTGTGACCGCCTCGTACAGCGGTACCGTCCCGATCGGCACCGGCGAGTGCTCGACGTGCATCTCCCGGATCTCGTCCAGGGCGCTTCCGGTACCCAGGTCCATCACCGTGTCCGCGCCGTAGTGGATCGCCGCGTGGAGTTTCTCGAGTTCGGTCTCGCGATCGCTGGTCGTCTCGCTGTTGCCGATGTTGGCGTTGACCTTCGTCGCGAACTCGCGGCCGATGATCATCGGATCGAGCGCGTCGTGGTTCCGGTTCGACGGGATGACGGCCTGACCCTCCGCAACCTGTTCCCGGACGAACGCCGGATCGCGGTTCTCGCGATCGGCGACGCGGCGCATCGCTTCCGTTACGACGCCGTTACGAGCGGCCTGGAGCTGTGTTGGCGGCATTGATAACTAGGTTATACTACTAGATTATAACTCTGGGGACTGGCTCCACTCGATCGTCCCACTGCGCCGAGTCGAACCGATCGGGGCACTGAAAGGGACCGGGACCCCGACGGTAACCGAACCGCGACGGTGACCGGCCCGCTGGCGGAGAGGGGCCGTTGACGGCCGCACGCGATCGATCTCCCCGACGGACGGGATTCCGCCAACTTATGAGGATCGGGATGCAGTCTCTCGAGTAGGTGCCACCAGATGTCCGACTTACCGGACGATTTCGACTGTACGATCACGAACTGGGAGTACATTTACAGCCTCTGTCGCGACGTCAGCGACGAGGTTCGGCGCGACGCGTTCGAACCCGACGTCATCGTCGCGCTCGCCCGCGGTGGCTGGTTCGCCGGGCGGTGTCTCTGTGACTTTCTCGGTCTCGACGACCTGACGAGCCTGAAGATGGAACACTACGTCGGCACCGCCGAGAAGAGCGGCGAACCGACGGTCCGGTACCCCATGCCCGAGGGGAGCGTCGAGGACAAGGACGTGCTCATCATCGACGACATCGCCGACACCGGCGGCTCGATCGAGCGCGCCCACGAGTACGTCGACGATCGCGGTGCCGGCGAGGTCCGGACTGCGACCCTCCAGTTGCTCGGAACCAGCGAGTACCAACCCGACTACGTCGGGGAACACCTGGACGACTGGACCTGGATCGTCTACCCCTGGAACTTCATCGAGGACATGATCGATCTCGTCTCGGGCGTCATGGCACAGGCCGACCAGGAGACGTTCACGCAGGAGGAAATTCGCCACTACCTCGCCGAGTTCCACGGTATCGATCGCATCGAGATGGAGATCGCCCAGCCGAACCGGATCCCCGAGGTCGTTACCGAGATGGAACGGCGCGACGTCATCGCGTCGGAGGGGCCGGGCGAGTGGACGCTGGCCGACGACTGATACGGTTTACTGTAAGTCATTACCGGCGCAACCGCGATTCTGGCGGCGGTTGCGCCGGTACATCGTTACAGCAATCCGTATGAGACGGGCCGCTGTACCGGATTACCGGCACATCGCAACCGTCCGGCGAGTGTGCCGGACCTGAACTGGGCCGTACGGGCTACTCTGCGGCGGCCGTGTCCTCCGGCGTCTCGCAGGCGACGGTCTCGTCCTCGTCGACGATCGACCCCTTCCACGTGCCGCGGGTGAACCACGCGACCGCCGCGAGTGCGCCGACGACGTCGCCCACGAGAACGCCGGTCCAGATCCCCGTCGTTCCCCAGCCGGCGACGAAGATCAGGTAGTAGGTGACCGGGACGCGGACGACCCACAGCCCGAACACCGCGAACACGAGCGCGGTCTTGGTGTTCCCGGCCCCGCGGAACGCCCCCTGGATCACCTGCAGGACGCCCATGAAGACGAACGCGCCGGCCGCGAACTGCAGGTACGTGACGCCGTAGTCGATCGTCGCCGCGCGCCCCTCGGCCTCCGCCGTCAGGAACACCGAGACGAACGGCTCCGGGAACAGGAACGCGACGGCGGCCGCGGCGAGCATGATCGCGGCGATCACCCCCGCGGCGATCCACGTGGCTCTCGCCGCCCGATCGGCCCTGTCGGCCCCGAGGTTCTGGCCGACGATCGTGTCCGTCGCCTGTCCGAGACCGAGCGCCGGCAGGAACGCCAGCGAGATGAGCCGGTTCCCGAGGCCGTAGGCCGCGACGACCGCGGGCGGGAAGGTGACGACCATCGCCGTCATCGCGATCATCGCGAGCGCGGTCATCGACTGTTCGAGGGCCGTGGGGACGCCCAGACGGGTGATCTCGCCGACGTACTCGAGGCGCGGCACCAGGTGCTCGGCCCGGATGTCGGGCCCCACGTCGGTGTAGTAGAGCACGTAGAACCCGATCGCGGTCGCGAGCGCTCGCGAGAGGACGCTCGCGACTGCGGCACCCTGGACCTCGAGACGCGGGACGGGACCGACGCCGAAGATGAACACCGGGTCGATGACGAGGTTGAGCAACACGCTGATGGCCATCACGCGCATCGGCGCGCGGGTGTTGCCGTACCCCCGCATGAGCGAGACGAAGACGAAGAAGCCAAAGAGGAAGGGCAGGCCGAGGAAGAACACCCGCAGGTACTCGGCCGCGAGCGGGATGATCGCCGCCTGCGTGTCGCCCTGGGCCGGGAGGAGCGCGAGCATCGGATCGGTCGCGGCGTACCCGAGGAGACCGAGCCCGATCGCGACCAGCGAGACGAACGAGAGCGTCTGCCCGGCGATCAGCCCGTCCTCGCCGCTCTCGGCACCGGTGTGCTGGGCGACGAGGATGGCCCCCGCCGCCGTGAAGCCGCCGCCGACCGCGATCAGCAAGAAGAGGAGGGGAAAGGCGAGACTCACCGCGCCGACGGCGTCGGGTGAGAGCGCCCCGAGCCAGAACGTGTCGCCGACGTTGTACGCGACCTGCAACAGCTGGATGACCACGAGCGGCCACGCCAGCCTGAACATCGGCCGAACGAGGGTCCCCTCGGTGAGGCTCTCCTCGGCTACCTGGTCCGACATACCACCATCCAGTCGCTCCGCCCACTTGTGCGCTCGTGAGATGTGATAGCTGTTATCATTCCAGATCGGTGACCTGTTCGCCGGCGCTCTCGTCCGCGTCTCCACCCGCGTTCTCCACAGTCGAACGCGCGATCGAGTTCGAGCGATCCGCTCGACCTGGCCTCAGTCCGCGATCGCTTCCGTCGCGTCCGCCTCGACCGTGGCGTCCTGAATCCAGAGGTCGCCGAACAGTTCGTCCTGGTCGAGGCGGATCCGGCCGCGGTGTGCAAGGAAGAGCAGGGCGAGGTAGGTCATCACGCGGGAGCCGCCGACCTCGTCGATCTCGGCGTAGAGGACTTCCTCGCGACCCTTCTCGTACTGGTCGGCCAGCACCGTCTCGACCTCCTCGATCACCGTCTCGATGTCCTCCTCGTGAGTCGTGTGCGTGACGTCGTCGCTGGTCGGCTCGTCGTCGACCCGGAAGTCGTCGTCGGAGTGGTAGTGCAGTTCCTGGACCCCCCGATCGTACCCGCGAGGCGAGTCGCTGGTGTCGTAACTCCGGGAGTCTTTCCACCAGCTTCCCCGCTCGGCCTCCCGGAGGTCCCGGACGAGTTCGTCCAGCGTCTCGGGTTTGCCGCGGGCGTGTTTTCGTTCGAGTCGGCGTTCCATCTCCGCTTCCAGGCCCTCGACGGGGTCGAAGCCGGGTGCCGGCCCGTCGCCGTCCGCGCCGTCCATCGCCCCCTCGTCGGCGAAGGGAGCCTCCCACGGCGGGAGTTCCTCCTCCTCGGGTTCGTCCGGCGCGAACAGTTCGTCGCTTTTCATCCGCAGGAGGACGCTCGCGTAGAACAGCGCCCGGCCCGACGTGCGGAGGTCGACGTCGTCGAGTGCCTCGAGGAACTTGTCCGTCACCCGTACGACGTCGATATCCCACGGATCGATCTCGCCGTCCTTGGCCAACTGAACGAGCAGTTCGACCGGTTCGACTTCCTCCTCGTCCCCGTCTTCGACATCGCTTCCGTCCTCGTCGACGCCCGACTCGTCGTCGCCGTCCGCGAACTCGAGGACCGTGCCGTCCGCGCCCGGCCGATCGCGATCCTCGTGACCGGCGATGTTCAGGGGGATGTCGTCGTCGGACCCGCCGTCTCGCGGGTCGTCGCGACGCTCGTCCCCGCTCGACGCGTCCGGGTCTCGTGGGGGCTCGCTCCCCTCGCTAGTCATCGGCCGGTACCTCCTCGCTGCTCAGATCGATCCCGGTCACCGCGCTCACGTTGTCCTGTTGCATCGTCACGCCGATCGCCCGCTCGGAGCGATCGAGCATCGCCGAGCGGTGCGAGACGACGACGAACTGTGCCTTCTCGGAGAGTTCCTCGACCATCTGGCCGATCCGCTCGGCGTTGACGGCGTCGAGGAAGGCGTCGACCTCGTCCAGCGCGTAGAACGGGGCCGGGTTGTGCCGCTGGATCGCGAAAATGAAGGCCAGCGCGGTCAGCGACTTCTCGCCGCCCGACATCGCGTCGAGGCGCTGGATCGGCTTGTCGCCCGGCTGGGCCTTCATCGTCAGGCCGCCGTCGAAGGGATCGTCCTCGTTCTCGAGGTGCAAGGTCCCGGTCCCCTCCGAGAGCTGTTCGAAGATCTCGGTGAAGTGCGCCGAAATCGCCTCGTAGGCGTCCATGAACGTCTGCTTCTTCTGGGTCTCGTACTGTTCGATCCGATCGCGGATGCCGTCGGCCTCCTCGACCAGCGTGGCCTTCGCGTCCTCGAGTTCCTCGAGGTCGCTTCGCACCTCGTCGTACTCGTCGATCGCGAGCATATTGACCGGCTCCATCGCCTCCATGTCCGCCTCCAGGAGGTCGATCATCTCGAGGACGGTGTCGTGGTCGGGGACGTCCTCGGGATCGTAGTCGCCGACCTCCGACTCGAGCGAGTCGATCTCCCACTCGAGGCTGCTCGCCCGTTCGCGGCTGTCCTCGAGTTTGCTCTCGACGGCGTTGACCCTGTCCTGTTGCTGGTCGCGCTTCGTTCGCGCGTCGGCGAGTTCCTCCTTGAGGTCGCTCCGCTCGGCCTTCAGCTCCGTGAGTTCTTCCTCGAGTTCCTCGACGGCCTCGTGTTTCGCTTCGAGCGTCTCGCGCTTCTCGGCGATCGTCTCCTCGTACTCCGCGATTCGCTCCTCGTGTTCGGCCGTGCGGTTCTGTGCGGCCTCGATGTCGTCGTGGAGGTCCTCGATCGCGTCCTCTGCGTACTCCTTCTCGAGGCCCAGTTCGTTGAGTTTGCTGTCGATCTCGTCGATCCGGTCCTCCCGCTCGTCGATCTCTTCCTCCAGCTCCTCGATCTGGGCGGTCAACTCGGGGATCTTCGAGTCCGCGAGTTCGCTCTCTAGCTCCGCGATGTCGGCCTCGATCGACTCGACGTCGGCCGTCTTCGTCTCGATCTGCTCGCCGATCTCGGTCATCCGCTCGTCGACCGACTCGCGTTCCGCGTTCAGTTCCGCGAGTTCGTCCTCGAGCGTCTCGATCTCGTCCGCGATCGAGTCGCGCCTGTCGTCGAGTTTCTCGATCTCGGTCTCGATCGATCGCACCTCGTCGGCCGCGTCGGTCTTGCGGTCGCGGGCGTCGTCGAGCCGCTCCTCGACGTCCCGGAGGTCCTCGCGGAGCGACTCGCGTTCCTCCTGTAGCTCGGTGATCTGCTTGGCGACCCGTTCCAGCTGGCCCTCGCCGCCGCCGGTGAAGGAGTAGCGCGATCCCTTCCCGGAGCCGCCGGTCATCGCGCCGCTCTTCTCGACCAGGTCGCCGTCGAGCGTGACCATCCGGTAGTCGCCCATGTACGATCGGGCGGTCTCGATGTCCTCGACGACGAGCGTGTCGCCCAGCACGTACGAGAAGACGCCGGCGTACTCCGAATCGAAGTCGACGAGGTTGTACGCGAAGTCGACGACGCCCGGATCGCTGGGCGCGTTCGGGAGCCGGCGCTGGCTCATGTCCGTCAGCGGCAGGAAGGTCGCGCGACCGGCGTTGCGCGACTTGAGGTGTTCGATACACTGCTGACCGACGACGTCGTCGTCGACGACCACGTTCGCCAGCCGGCCCCCCGCAGCGGTCTCGCAGGCGACCGCGTACTCGCCGGGAACGTTCCCCAGCTGGGCGACCGCGCCGTGGACGCCGTCGATCCCGGAGTTGAGGATCGTCGTCACCGCGCGACCGAACGAGGAGTCGCCGCTCTCTCCCGCGTTGGCCTCGAGTTCGGCGTACTCCTGCTGTTTCGCCTGGATCTCGTCGTCGAGATCGTCGACGTCCGACTGGATGCGCCGCTTCTCGGCCTTCAGGTCGTCGACCACGTCGGCGATGTTCTCGCGGTTCTGCTCGGCCTTCTCCAGTTCGCGTTCGAGATCCGATCGCCGGCTCTCGATCTCGGGAATCTCCTCGCGGCGCTCCTCGATCGTCTCCTCTTTCTCGCTGATCGCGTTCGATCGGCGGCGAGCCTCGTCGAGCAGGCGGTCCTGCTCGCGCTGGAGGTCGTTCTTCTCGGTCTTTGCCTCTTCGAGGTCGTCCTTGCGCTCCGCGAGTTCGGCCTTGAGTTCGTCGAACTCGGTGTCGACGGCCTCGATCTCGGCCTCGAGTTCGTCGCGTTCGGCCTCGCGCTCCTGGATCTCCGTCTTGATCGAGGCTTTCTCGAGTTTGTGCTCGCGCATCTCGTCCTCGAGGTCCTCGATCGTCTCCTGTTTGCGATCGATCTGGACGAACGCCTCCCGGCGCTTCGATTCGGCGTCCTCGATCTGCTCCTCGCTGGCCTCGATCTTGTCCTCGAGCCGCGAGATGTCGCCTTTGATCTCCTCGATCTCGCTTTTGATCCGGAGCTGTTCGTCCTCGCCCTTGCGCTCGATTTCGGCGTGTAAGTCCTCGAGATCCTCTTGCAGGCGGACGACCTTGCCCTCGCGCTCGTCGAGTTCGCGCTGGAGGCCTTCGAGTTCGTCCGCGAGGTCGTCGACCCGGTCCTCGACGCCCGCGAGTTCCTCGCGTTTCTCCTCGAGTTCGCTCGCCTTCCGGTACCCCTCGTACTCCTCTTTCTCGCGGCGGAGTCGACGGTAGCGAAGCGCCTGCTGGCGTTCGTCCTCTAGCTGGGCGAGGCGATCGCGCTTCTCCTCGATCCGCAACTCGGCCTCGTCGATCCGCTCCTGGACGACCTCGAGTTCCTCGAAGGCGTCCTCCTTCTTGGCGTCGAACTCCGCGACGCCCGCGATCTCGTCGATGATCTCCCGGCGGGCGTGGGGCGTCATGTTGATGATCTCGGTGACGTCGCCCTGCATGACGACGTTGTACCCCTCCGGGGTGACGCCCGCCTGGGCCAGCAGGTCCTGGATGTCCGAGAGGTTGACCGAGCGATCGTTCAGGTAGTAGTAGGAGTAGTAGTTGTCCTCGGTCTCCTTGACGCGCCGGCGGATGCGGATCTCGTCGACGTCGCCGACGTCCTCGCTGCCGGCGGCGTTGACGACCTGCGATCGAGTCAGGGCCCCGTCGGCGTTGTCGAGGATCACCTCCACGGTGGCCTCTCGCGGTCCGCCCGAGGCGGATCCGTCCTCGTGACCGGGGTTGTAGATGAGATCGGTCAGTTTCTCGGCGCGGATGCCGCGGGTCCGGGCCAGTCCGAGGGCGAAGAGGACGGCGTCGATGATGTTCGACTTGCCGGAGCCGTTGGGCCCGGTGACGACGGTGAAGTCCTCGTAGAACGGGATCTTCGTCTTCCGGCCGAAGCTCTTGAAGTTGTCCAGAACGAGCGCCTTGATATACATACCCTTCTCGAAACCTCCGTCGGCCTGATCGAGACGGCCGCGGGCCGATGCCGCGGTGCAGTCGTGCGGTTCGCAGTCGTGCGGTTATGCGACTATAATGTCGTCGCTACCTGAGTCTTCCGCTTCGTCGCCGGCGGACTCGTCGGCGTCGGCTGCTGCCTCGGCGACGTCGTCCGGATTCGCTTCGGCCGTCTCCTCCTCCGCGAGGTCGTCGAGGTCCGCCTCGGTGCTACGGCGCTCCGGGACGCGCGTTGGCGTGTCGGCGTCGAGTTCGGCCTCGAGAACGCGGATGCGCTCTTTCGCTTCGATGAGTTCGTCCGTCAGTCCCTCAACAGTTGACTCGAGTTCCGCCACCGTCGATTCGAGCTGCTCGACGCGGTTTTTCGACATACGTCCTAGGGATCTGTCCGGACACATAAACGTACGTCAGACAAGACTAACCGTTCTGGTAACTCGCTGGCGATCGGATCGTCGATACGGCTACTCGTCACCCCGGTGACGCCGAGTTCGACGGGCCGGACCCGGTGGCCGATTAGAACGTCTCGGTGTCGTCCAGCTGATCGAGCGCGGTCAGTGCCGCTTTCAGGATCTTCCGTTCACCGCGGCGGAGGTTCATCGAGACGGCCGTTTTCGACACGTCGAAGTGGTCCGCCAGGTCGTCGAGCGTCGTGTCCCGTGGCGTCTCGTAGTACCCCCTGGCGGTCGCGACCTCGAAGGTTTCGCGTTCCGTCTCGGTCAGGGACCGGCAGCCTTCGAGGAGCGCGGTTGCGCTGTCGGAGTTCTCGAGCAGGTCGAACAGGGTCGTCGGGCCGAACTGGTCGCGTCCCTCGACGGAGTAGTCGTTGTGTCGTTCGAGCTCGGCGAGCGCGCGGTCCTCGTCCTGGTCGTCGTCGAACCCGACGTGCCAGCGCTCCCGGCCGTTCTCGATCCGGAACGGGCCGGTGATGTAGCCGCCGTTGTCCTGGATGGTCGCCATGGCGTTCGTCTGCTCGATCGTCGTCCCGATCTCGGCGACGTTGTCCCGCTTCGAGAGGATGTAACAGTCCGTCATGTTCGGGTGCTCCCGGAGCGCGCGGAGTCCGTCGTCGAGCGCACCCATCGAGTCCGCCTGCGCGATGAGTCGCGTCTCGAGTTTCTCGTCGTCCGTATCGAGTTGCCACTGGACGGCCGAGAACGCGATGTCGACGTCGTCGGTCGTATCGATGAACGGGCAATCGTACTGCCGCATGTCGATATCGAGGTCGATCATCGCTCGATAGCCAACAACAACCATGGAGGGAATTAACTGTTTTCATTTCTGGCACGTCCGACCGGCGACGGCCGACCCGTTCGCGACCGTGCGACCGCGATCGTCGTTGATATGTTAACGGCGCCGTTTTACCGTGCCCCTAGCGAACGTTTCTCGTGTTCGAGCCATGTCTCAGGACCAGGTTACACCGCCGACGGTGACGCGAGAGGACATTCACAGGATCGACGACGACTCGTTTACCGAACGGAACATCTGTCTCGTCACGGGCGCCGGATCGGGGATCGGACGTGCGACCGCGCTCGCGGCCGCGGGCAACGGGCTCACCGTCGCGGCGACCGACGTCGACGAGGACGGCCTCGAGGGTACCGTCGATCGGGGCGCGGAACTCGATCTCGCGGGGTCGATCGAACCGATCGCGGGGGATCTCACGGACGACGACGACATCGAGCGGATCGTCGCGGACGCCGCGGAACTGGGCGACGTCAAGTACCTCGCGAACGTCGCGGGGATGCAACACATCGATTCGATCGACGACTTCCCGATGGCGGCCTACGATCGAATGCACCAGGTGATGCTTCGAGCGCCGCTGTACCTCTCGAAGCTGTGCATTCCGCACTTCCGGGAGACCGAGGACGGACAGGGGTGCGTCGGTAACATGGCCTCGGTCCACGGCCACTACGTCACCAGCGACAAGGTCGGCTACAACGTCTCGAAGTTCGGCCTGCGCGGGCTGACACAGTCGATCGCCGCCGAGGGCGACGGCGAGATCCGCTCGTTCTCGGTCAGCACCGGCTACGTCCAGACGCCGCTCGTGACGGACCAGCTAGAGGACACCGCCGAACAGCGCGGCATCAGCGTCGACGAGGTGGTCGAGGACGTGATGCTCGGCCAGTCCCGCGTCAAAGAGATGATGGACCCGATCGACGTGGGGAACCTCTTCCTGCTCGGCTTCTCGGATCTGGGACGGCACCTCGACGGTGGAGACCTGTTGTTTGATGGTGGAATGACTCTTACGTACGAGTGAGTTCCATGTCCGCAGATACCAGCCTGGAAGACGTCGACGAGATCGTTCACGAACCCAGCGAGGAGTTCGTCGAGTCGACGAACGTCCACGAGTTCATGCAGGCGTACGACATCGACGACTACGACGAACTCGTCGAGCGAACCACGACGGACCTCGAGGGCGTCGAGGCGTCGGGCGTCGACTGGTTCTGGGACGAACTGGTCGACTACCTCGATATCGAGTTCTACGAGGAGTACGACGACGTACGGGACGACAGCGAGGGGCCGCAGTTCACCGACTGGTACCCCGGGGGCGAACTCAACGTCGCCCACAACGTCTGCGATCGCCACGCCGCCGTCGACGAGGAACGACGCAACACGGTCGCGACCATCTGGGAGGGCGAGGACGGCGATATTCGAGAGGTAACGTACCACGAACTCCACCGCCAGTCGAACAAGGTCGCCAACGCGCTCGAGGCGCGGGGCATCGAGACCGGGGACACCGTCGGCCTCTACATGCCGATGGTCCCCGAGGTCGTCTCGATCCTCTACGGCTGTTTCAAGGTCGGCGCGATCGCGGTGCCGATCTTCTCCGGGTTCGGTGTCGACGCCGCCGCCACCCGGATCGCGGACGCCGAGTGTTCAGTGCTCTTTACGGGTGACGGCTTCCTCCGACGCGGCGATCCGGTCTTCCTCAAGTCCGCCGCCGACGAGGCGATCGAGGAGGCCGGCTACGTCGAGCACACGATCGTCTTCGACAGATTAGACTCCAGCGATCCGAAGAGCGAGCACGAGATCCCCTGGACCGACGATCGCGACGAGTGGTGGGCCGACGCCGTCGAGTCGGCCGACGACGCGTACGAGACGAAGTCGCTCGACTCGAGCCAGGAGTCGATGCTCCTGTACTCCTCCGGAACCACGGGCAAGCCGAAGGGGATCGTTCACACGCACGCGGGCGTCCAGATCCAGTGTGCCAAGGAACTCCACTTCGGCTTCGACCTCAAGCCCGCCGATCGGTTCTTCTGGGTGAGCGACATCGGCTGGATGATGGGTCCCTGGACGCTGATCGGGACCCACACCTTCGGCGGCACCGTCTTCATGTACGAGGGTGCGCCCGACCACCCGGAACCCGATCGGTTCTGGGAGATGATCGATCGGCACAAGCTGACCCAGTTCGGCATCTCGCCGACCGCGATCCGTGCCCTACGCAAGCACGGGGACGACTGGCTGGAGGGCCACGATCTCTCCTCGCTCCGACTGCTCGGGTCGACGGGCGAACCCTGGGATCCCGAGTCCTGGCGGTGGTTCTACGAGAACGTCGGCGGCGGTGAGGCCCCGATCATCAACATCTCCGGCGGCACCGAAATCTGTGGCTGTTTCCTGATGCCGATGCCGACCGAACCGCTGAAACCCTGCACGCTCGGCGGGCCTGGCCTCGGGATGGACATCGACATCGTGAACTCCTCGGGCGAGTCCGTCAAAGCGGACAACGAGCGGGGCTTCCTCGTCGCGAAGGATTCCTGTCCGTCGATGACGAAGTCGCTCTGGTCGGGCGACGAGCGCTACCTGAACGAGTACTGGTCGATGTTCGAGGACATGTGGGATCACGGCGACTGGGCCCAGAAGGACGCGGACGGCTTCTGGTTCCTCCACGGCCGCGCCGACGACGCGCTTAACGTCGCCGGCCGCAAGGTCGGCCCGGCGGAGGTCGAGGGGGCGCTCATCGATCACGAGGCGGTCAACCAGGCCGCGGCGATCGGCGCGCCCGACGACACCACCGGAACCGCCGTCGTCGCTTACGTCGTCCTCGAGGACGGGATCGACGAAACGGACGATCTCCGCGAAGAACTTCGCGCACAGGTCGGCGAGGAACTCGGCAAGCCGTTCCGCCCGCGCGAAGTGCTGTTCGTCGACGAGTTCCCCAAGACACAGTCCGGCAAGATCATCCGCCGAGCCATCCAGGCGATCTACACCGGCGAGGATCTGGGCGACATGAGCAGCATCGAAAACCCGGGCGCGTTAGAGGACCTCGAGGAAGCGAGATAAACGGAAAATCGGAGTCGCGTACGTAGCCCCGATCGAACGGGGGCGATACGGTCGGTCTCTTTACCGGGCGACGCCGTTACCGGCGTCGCCGCGACCAGACGCCGCCAGCGATCGCGATCGCCGCCGCTCCGAGTCCGAACCCGGGCTGGGAGTCACCGTCGTCTGCCCCGTCCGACGGGACGATGACCGCCTCATATCCCTCGAGCGACGTGTTCGCATCCCAGCTGACGTGTCCGTCAGCACGCTCCGACGGCTCCGGCGTCGCCTCCGCGAGCGCGTATCCGTCGGGAAGCTGCAGGACGACCGCCTGATCAGCCGTGAATCCGCTGTTGAACGGTTCTGCGATGGTCAGCAGTCCGTCCTCGGTTGCTGCGAACCCGCGCCAGGTCGCCGAGACGGAAACGATACCGCGATCGGTCTGGTCGTCCGTCTCGAAGGAGACGCGCGTCTCCTCGATCGCCATCTCGCGGTCGGTCTCGTTAGCCACACCGGCCACGACCGACTGCAATCGCCGTTCGGTGCGCGCCTCGAGTTCGCTCCGTTTCGTTTCGTTCTCTTTGAGCGACTGGAACGCCGCACGGTCCGCTTCGTCGGTCAGATCGAACGTGACGACGACAGTGACCGTCGCGTCGCCGTCGTCCTCGAGGGCGACCACGAACGCCGAGTCCGTTCCCTGTGAGTGGGCGTCGATCGCACTTGCGCTATCGGCGGTTGCGGCGACGCTTCCGGTCAGGAGGAGCGCAACGAGTACGACGGCGAAGAGCCGCGACGCGTACACGCCCACCCGCCGGAGTCGCGGTTGGTTCGGTTCCCGATTCATCGGTCATCGTCTTCGGAATCGTCGTCACCGTCCAGCTCGTCGTCGTCCACGACGTCATCGTCGTCAGCTTCGGTATCGTCGTCTACGTCGTCATCGTCTTCGGAATCGTCGTCGTCAGCTTCGGTATCGTCGTCTACGTCGTCATCGTCTTCGGAATCGTCGTCGTCAGCTTCGGTATCGTCGTCTACGTCGTCATCGTCTTCGGAATCGTCGTCGTCAGCTTCGAACTCGAGTTCGATCTCGGTCTCGAGTTCGCCGCGATTCACGTCGATGTCGAGTTCGTCTGTATCCGCGGGGAGGGCGAAGGAAACCGTGCCGTCGTCCCCGGTCGTGCCGACTGCTTCGTCGTTTGCGACGACATTTGCACCCGACACTGGGGTCCCGTTGAACGTCACGGAGACGGTCACGGTTCCGTTGTCGATCGTCGCTTCGGCGTCCAACTGCGATTCAGCATCGTCGTCCATCTCGTCCGAATGGTCGCCGAACTCGAACTCGAGTTCGCCCTCGGCCTCGCCGCGTTCGGCGTCGATATCGACATCTTCGCGTGGCAGGGTAACGGTGAGTTCGCCGTTGCTATCCGTCTCGCCAACGGCCTGGTCGTTGACGGTAACCGTCACGTTGGCTGCCGGCTGTCCGTCCGCGAGCACTCGCAGCGTCACCTCTTCGCCGGGTCCTGGCGATCCGGACGCGACGAGAATTACTAACCGCTCGTCGTCTTCGTCTTCTCGCTCGTCACTGTCGTCGTCATCGTCTTCGTCCGCCGCTCGCGTCGCGATCTCTTCCTCGAGTTCGAAGACGGTTCCCGTTTCGCCGTCGACGCTGACCTCGGCCTCGCCGGTTTCGGTTCCCGTCAGAACGAACTCGAACTCGTAGACGCCGTCGTCGTCGGTTTTGGCCTCGACGAGGCTCCAGCTACTGTTGCCGTCGACGTCCGAAAGGGCATCGGTCGTTGCAGTGAGTGCGTCCGTCTGAGAGATCTCCAGCGATCCGTTCCCGTCGCGGGGCCGCTCGTACTCGCGGCTCCGTTCGCCGTCTTCGTTCTCGACTTCGATCGACAGGCCGCCGTCGATCTCGATCTCCGCGTTACCGCGCTCTTCACCGGTGAACTGTCGGAGCAGCGCGTCGGTCCCGGAACCTGTGAGCTCGGACAACGCCTCCCGTTCGTCTTCGATCTCGGACAGCGTCACGCCGGCGCTACGACGGTCGACCTCGTCGAGTGACTCGACGCGCTCCTCGAGGCGGTCGTAACTCGACACGACGCTCTGGGCCCGTGTGTTCAGCGACGCGAGCTGCTGTGCGTACGTCGACTTGTCAATCTCGCCGGACTCGTAGGCTGCAGTGGCCTCCTCGTACTCCGCCTGGAGCGTTTCCGACCGGTTCTCGAGGACCGCCGCTCGATCAGCGATCGCCGTTGCACGGTCGCTGTCGTTACTCCGCTCGATGCGTTCGTCGAACGCCGTGTTCTCGAACTCAGTTCGGACTTCGTCGCTCGTTGCCGTGACGACCGTCGACAGCTGTGCGCCGGTCGTCACGGTCACGTTGTCCTCGGTCGTTTCGTGGCCGTTCGTCTCGTCCTGCGCCACCGTCCCGGCGGCGACCGCCGGGCCGAGGACGCTCGTACAAAGCAAGATCGCCATCGAGACGATCAGTAGTCGTCGGGGTATCATCGATCACGTCTCGGAACCTATCAGGGATAAACCGGATCGATCGTGGCATCGATTCCTACCGAATTGCACGGCTCGGGGCCGGTTCGTGCGGTCGTTTGCAGCGATTTGCGATGGCTTGCAATCGTGAAGACAGTATGCTTATACGACCTCTCTCGAAAGTGAACGGTGACCGTGAGTACCCCATTCGATCGTATTGCCGTGGTCCTCGCAGTGATACTCACGCTGGTAGCGGTTCCCGTCGGGACGACAGCGTCGACCGGCCAATCTGGTCCGACCGGTACTGACGATGGGTCCGCGATCGTGGCAGCCGAGACGCCCGAGGCCGACACGACAGTAACGCGGATCGCGATGGACGAGAACGGCACCGCTCACTGGTCGGTGACGGTTCGGACGCGACTCGCCAACGACTCCGAGGTGGACGACTACGAGGCCTTCCAGGAGCAGTTTCGTGCTAACCGAGAGAGCTACGTCGAGCAGTTCGAACGCCGAATGACCGGCGTCGTCTCGAACGCCGCGGAATCGACTGGCCGGAACATGACGGCGTCGTCGTTTCGCGCGGAGACGTCGATCCAGGAGGTGCCGAGACAGTGGGGTATGGTTACGTACTCGTTCACGTGGACGAACTTCGGCGTGGTCGACGGCGACGAAATCGCCGTCGGTGACGTGTTCGGTGGCGGATTCTACCTCGACGACGACGATCGGCTACAGATCGCCCCGCCGACGGGGTACGCGCCGACGGCGACATCGCCGCCGCCGGACGAGCGCGATGGCACAACGGCCGTCTGGGCGGGGCCCGAAAGCTTCGCCGATCGCCATCCCACGGTCCGGTTCGAACCGGCCAACTCGGCCGTCGATAGCGACCACGAGGGAACGAACCCGTGGGACAGCACACCACTCGGGGTCGTCGGCGGTATTCTGCTCGTTGCGATCGTTGCGATCGGCGTTTTCGTCGGATCGCGACGCGGTCTCCCCCGGCAATTACGCTCGAGCGTGCACATACTGACCGCGTCGACCGACCCTGCTGCCGCGACCGAGACTGACGACAGCGCTGAAGCACGGAGCGACGGCGACGAGTCGGTGGAATCGCCAGCAAGCGGCCCCGCATCACCGGCGCCCGAACTCGCGACCGACGAGGATCGCGTTCGGACACTTCTCGAGCGAAACGACGGTCGGATGCGGCAGGCTGCGGTCGCCGAGGAACTCGACTGGTCGGCGTCGAAGACCTCGCGGGTCGTGTCGGGAATGGCCGAGGAAAACGCGGTCGAAAAACTGCGGATCGGGCGCGAAAACGTGATAGACCTGCTCGAGAACTCGGACTAGACGTCGGTACTGTCCCTGCGACTACGTAGTGGAGGGAAACGCGAAGCAAACAGCCACAGCGGTGTCCGCGGTGGTCCAGCGAGCTCAGTCGCTCCCCGCTGCGGTATCGGCGTCGACCGGTTCTGTGACGGACTGGTCGACTACCTCGGGATCGAGTTCGACGAGGAGTACGACGAAATCCGGGACGACTGCGACGGGTCGCAGTTTTCCGACCGGTATCCCGGCGAACTCGACATCGCTCACAACGTCGTGGATCGCCACGCCGCGGTCGACGAGTGCTCCAAGACCCAGTCAGTCGGGGAAGATCATCCGACGGGCTCAGGCGACCTACACGGGCGAAGATCTCGGCGACATGAGCAGCATCGAAACCCCCGGGGCGATCGAAGAACTCGAGGACGCGCGGTACGCATCGATCGAATCGGTACCCGAGGGCTGACCCGCTGGCCGAAAAGTCGCCGGCTCGGCCGTCTTTCGACGCGTCTCGCCTGTGTTCTCGCCCGTCAGTCGTCGATCTCCATCGACTCCTGACGCTCGGTGTTCCACTTCTCGACGTCCTTGATCGCGTGGAGGCGGATCGGTGGTCGCTGGGACGGCCTGCGTCAGATATCCACTCACACGACCCACGACGTCGAATTTATATTTTCACCAGTACCGCACCCTAGGTGGAACCGGGCGGTTTCGAACGGTTCCGGATGCGTTCGACCGGGTCGGAATCCGATCGGTAGAAAACGCCGGGCAGAGAGCCGTTCCTGCGGACCGTGGCTGCCTCACCCGACCGGGTGGCCGGCGTCGCGACTGAACGGATCGAAGGGGATCGGATCAGCGGAGCCGCGACCGCGGATCGAGCACCTCGATCGGGTGGACCGCGTCCCGATCGAGCAGGTCTCCTAACTGCTCCTCGCAGGAGGTGCCGCTGGCGACGACCAGCCGATCCTCGGCTCGGGGATCGGTGAACTGCTCGGCGAGTCGCTCGCCGACGTCCATGCTGAGTTCGTAGTACTCGCGCTTGTAGCCGAAGCTCCCGGCCATCCCACAGCACTCGACGTCGCTCTCGACGACGTCGTAGACGAGGTCGTCGAAGACGGCGGTCGTGTAGCGATCGAGCCCCAGCGTGCGCTGCTGGCAGTGGGCGTGGTAGGCGATCGGCGGGCCCTCCCCGCCGTCACGGAGTTCGGTGGGATCGCCCCCGTTCTCGAGCAGTCCGTAGACGTACTCGAGGATCTCGTAGCTACCGTCCCGGAGTCGCTCGAACGATCGCTCGGGCAAGAGGTTCTCGTACTCGCGGCGGAACATCGCGAGGTCGCTGGGTTCGATCACGACGACGTCCCGGCCAGCGTCGATGTGTTCGGCGAGCGCGGCGTAGACGCGACTCGCCTGCTCGTCGGCGGTGGCGATCAGGCCCTGCGAAAGCGGCGCACGCCCGCTCTCGCCGACGTCGGGGATGCGGACGTGAACGTCGAGCGCCTCGAGGACCCGGACGGCCGCCTTGCCCCGATCGACGTCGACGTAGTTCGTGTACGTGTCGGGGTAGAGGACGACCTCGCGATCCGCGTCGATCGGGTCGACCCGCGACCCCCGTTTCTCGTACCACTCGCGAAGCGTCTCGCGCTGGAACTCGGGAAGGTCCCGACGGCTATCGACGCCGACGACGCGCTCCAGCAGGCTCCTGACCGGGCCGAGACCGGCCATCCAGTTCGAGAGCGGCGCGGTCGCGCTCCCGAGTTTCGCCAGCGTCTCGTAGTTCCCGAACAGTCGCTTCTGGGGGTCGAGGCCGCCCGGTTCCTCGTCGGGGACCAGTTCCTCGTAGACGAACTCGAACTGCCCGTCGTCGCCCTCGCGGTTGATCCGATCGCGGACGACCGTGTTGAGCCACGGGATGTCGATCTTCACGGGGCAGGCGTTCACACAGCGGGTGCAGCCGGTACAGAGGTCGTTGAACTCGGCCGCCGACTCCTGCCCGTGGACGCCCGCTTCCCACCCGGTCGCGATGCCGCCGGTGTAGGTCTCGCCGCCGAAGGCGTGGCCGCCGACGCTCTGGAAGTTCGCACACGAGTTCGCACACGCCGAACAGCGGATGCAGTACAGCGTCTCGCGAAGCTGCTCGTCATCGCGCATCGCCATGCGCCCGTTGTCGATCAACACGAGGTGGAAGTCCCGATCGTCGTTCCGGTCCGCGAACGCGACGTCCGGTTCGTCGAAGTCGACGACCGGAGACTCGACCGGCGGCGTCAGCAACGAAATGTAGGAGGTGATGTCCTGGCCGGTTCCGGATCGGCCGATCAGTTCGATGAACGGCGCGAGATCCTCGACGGAGGGAACGATCTTCTCGACGCCGGCGACGGCGACGTGCGTGTCCGGGACGACGGCGGACTTCCGGGCGTTCCCCTCGCTCGTGACCAGCATGATCGAACCCGAATCGGCCGTGATGAAGTTCGCGCCGGTCATCCCGACGTCCGCGTCACGGATCAGTTCGCCCAGCCGCTCGCGGGCGAACATCGTCAGCTCCTCGGCGGTCTCGAGCGGTTCTTCGGGATCGAACTGCTCGTTGAACAGCTGGGCGATCTCGTCCTCGGACTTGTGGATCGCCGGCGCGACGATGTGCGACGGCGCCTCGTCGGCGACCTGCAGGACCCACTCGCCGAGGTCGGTCTCGACGACGTCGACGCCGTCTTCCGCGAGCGCGTCGTTGACCTCGAGTTCCTCGCTGGTCATCGACTTCGACTTGACGACCCGCCCGGCGTCCTTCTCGCTCGCGACGTCGCGGATGTAGCGATTCGCGTCGGCCGCGTCGTCGGCGAGGTAGACGGTCCCGCCGTTTTCCTCGACGGTCTCGGTGACCTCGTCGATCAGTTCCGGGAGGCGCTCGATCGCGTCCTCCTTGATCGCCCGCGCCTCGTCTTTCAGGGCCTCGTAATCCTCGAGGTCCGCGACCGACTCGTACCGTCCCTGGTTGAACCCGAGCGTGTTCGCCTCGACGGCCTCGCCCTCGGTCTCGAGGAGGTGACGGATCCGGTCGGCTTTCGCCCCGCGATCGGTCTCACTCATCGGACTCACCCCGCGTCTCGAGGACGACGACGTGGACGTCTTTCGGCCCGTGCGCTCCCTTCACGAGCGCGCCCATGTCGGCGGTCGCGCTCGGTCCCGTCGCGACGATGGCGCTCCCGCCGTCGCGCAGGTCCGGCCCTAGGCGAGCGATCGCCGTCGACATGTCCGCGACGACGTCCTCGGCCCGGACGATCGGGACGTGAAGGTCGGGAAAGAGACTCACCTGCTCCGATCCGGCCGCCGTTGCCGGGAGGACGACGCTCCCGTAGTCGGCGATCCCGATCGAGGCGGCCGTGATACCGGTTACCGCCGAATCGAGGCTCGCGGGCGTCGGGTCGTCGTCCACCCAGTCCGGAAGCGAGACCGACGGGAACGGGAGGGACGTTCCGATCGCTGGCTCGCGGGCGATAGTCTCAAGCGTACGATCGAACCCGGCTGGATCGGTGTACGTGACCGGCACGTCGAGGTCCGCGAGCGCGGCTTCGAACCGCTCCGGCGCGGACCCTGGGTCGACACTCATGGGACGATGCTACGACCGTGCCTATTTCACTGTTCTGTTCGTTCACGCAGTGCACACTTGCAATGGGTCGGTGGGTGCGCTCTTCGAGGTGGCGCTCCTCCCCCGATCCCGATACCGTCCGCCGGATTCGACGGTCTCGGTTCCGATCGGCACAGATCGGGTGTGTCCGCCTGCTCCAGACCGTCGAATCGTGGTATTCGTAACCGCGCGCCAGCCGACGCGTCCGTGGGACACGTCTGAAAAGGCCAATTCACACGACTGTATATCCTGTACACACGACTGAAAAAGAGTCGCTTCGTTTCCGGTCGCGCCTCAAGTCGAGAGTCGCCAGCAGTATCCCGTCGCCCCATTCGACGTAGCTACCGCGAAAAATCGCGGTAGGTGGCCACGACAGTTGTCTATACAGGACGATCGCTCCCGATCAAGGCGTCCGTCTTACGTGCCGGATTCGCCCCGATCGTGGTTCCGTCTAGCATATACTCAATCTTTCCTCAGAGTACTAAATGAAAATTACACCTGCAGGGCGAGAACAGCGGACTTGATCGGCCGACGACCTCAAACGGTCGAAGGTTATATATACTGGTTTAACTGTCCTGAACCCATGCCAGATCCGATTCCACACGGCATCGATACCGATCGTCCACTGCTAGCTCCGAAGACGGGCACAGGGGATGAGCTGAATGGTTAGTACGGTCGAACTACTGCTCGCGGCCACGCCGCTCGTGCTCGCCGGGGTTTTGCTCGTGGGACTGCTGTGGCCCGCGACGCGGGCGATGCCGGTCGCCTACGTCGTGGCGGTGCTGGTCGGCTGGGCCGTCTGGGATATGCCGGGAGCGTACCTCTTTGCAGCCTCCACGAAGGGGGTGTTGACGGCGATCCAGATCCTCTGGATCGTCTTCGGCGCGTTGCTTCTGCTGTACACGCTGATGCAGGCCGGCGCGTTCGACCGTATCAACCGCGGTTTCGCGACGATCAGCGACGATCGGCGGGTACAGATCATCCTCCTCGGCTTCTTCCTCGCGGCGTTCATCGAGGGCGCGGCCGGCTTCGGGACGCCCGCCGCCGTCGTCGCGCCGCTCCTGCTGGCGCTCGGATTCCCGGCGCTCGCCGCAGTGATTGCCGGACTGATCGGTCACGTCCTCGCCGTCACCTACGGCGCGGTCGGGACGCCGATCATCATCGGGATCGAGAACCCGCTCGGCTCGACCGAGACCACGAGCACAGCGATCACTGACGCCGGGTTCACGGTACAGGAGTATTCGCTCGAGGTCGCTATCTGGGCGGCGACCTACCACACGCTGGTCGGCTTCGTCATGCCGCTGTTCGCGGTCGGCATGGTCGTCTACTTCTTCGGCGACACGGACGAGCGCAGCCTCGAGCCCGCGTGGGAAGTCGCCCCGCTGTGCCTGTTTTCGGGCATCGCGTTCGTCGTCCCCTACTGGCTCTCGGCGCAGATCAGCGCCGAGTTCCCCAGCCTGATGGGCGCGATGGTCGGCGGTGCGATCGTCGTCGGTGCGCTGAAGGCCGGCTACTTCGTCCCGGACGAGGAGTGGGACTTCCCGGACCGCGAGGAGTGGCCGGCCCACTGGGTCGGGACGATCGAACCCGGCGAGGCCAGTGCACCCGGTACGGGCAGCAGTACGGGCGATGCGACCGTCGCCGACGGCGGCGTCGGCACGTCGGACATCTCGCTGCTCCGCGCCTGGACGCCGTACATTTTGCTGGTCGTCTTGCTCGTCGTCACTCGCGTCGTCGAGCCGCTCCCCACCGTCCTGCAACGGTTCGGCACGGAGTGGGGTGATATTCTCGGGACGGGTATCAGCGGCGGCGTCGACTGGCTGTACGTCCCCGGCTTCTGGCTGGTGCTCTGTGCACTGGTCGCGATTCCGCTGTACCGGATGACTGGGAATCAGGTCAAAGCCGCCTGGACGGAGACGCTCCAGAAGCTCATCTCGCCGCTGATCGCGCTCGTGTTCGTCATCGCGATGGTGCAGGTGATGCTCCAGTCCGGCGCACACGCCGCGGGGACCGACAGCATGATCTTCGTGCTCGCCGAGGCGACCGCTAACGTCGCCGGACCGGCGTATCCGTTCATCGCCGCCCTCATCGGCGCTCTCGGCGCGGCGATGGCCGGCTCGAACACGGTGTCGAACATTACGTTCGGCGGGTTCCAGTTCGAGGCCGCCTCACAGCTCGGCCTGCCGACCCAGCTCATCGTCGGCGCACAGGCCGTCGGCGGCGCGATCGGGAACCTCGTGGCGATCCACAACGTCGTCGCCGCGCTGGCGACCGTCGGCCTCGTCGGGGAGGAGGGGCGCGTGATGCGGCTGAACCTGATCCCGCTCATCTACTACGCCCTCGGCGTCGGTATCGTCGTGACGGTGTTCAGTTACGTCCTCTTCCCTGGCTTCTTCTAGAAGTCCGGGTCCGTTACGGCCACGACTACCATGATTCTCCTCACTGTTCCGTGAACGATGACACGAACGACGATCGAACGGCAGTACGACGACGATACACCGGCCAGCGTCGCCATCGTCGACGGGATCAGTACGCTCGAGGGAACCGACGGGGCCGCGACGACGGACGAACTCGGCTTTCGGCTCTACGACTACGTCGATCCCGAGGCGCTCGATACGATCGTGGCGGAGGGCTCCGGTGCCGGCGACGTCGTCGTCTCGTTCCGGGTCGAAGCGTATCACGTGACGGTAACGAACGCGGGGCGCATCCGCATCCGATTCCGCGAGTAGCGATCGAGACCGCCCGGAAGACCGGTCGCCGCGGTGCGGTCACGGCGGTCGTCGATCGGCCTTCGACGCGGTTCCCGTCCCACCGAGGCACCCGGCCGCGTCCTCAGCCGAGCGTCGGCGTGAACCGATCGCTTCCGAGGAAGTTCCAGATGTGGCCCCGTTCTTCCGGCGGATCGACGCCAGGCAACTCCTTCAGCGCGGGCTGGATCGCGTTCCACCAGCCCTCGGCGGTTTCGAACTCCGCGGGGTGATCGGGATACACGTTCTCGAGGAAGTCCGACTTCCGTGCGCTGGGATGGTCGATGAGGAACTCGTACGACGCGAGCAGCGCCTCGCGCCGGGCCTCGAGCGTCGCTCCCGTCCCGGGGAGATCGATCGTCTCCATCGCCTCCTGGACCGCCCGTGGTGGCGCCTCCGCCCCGGTTCGATCGGTCGCCGGCTGCGGTTCGGATGACGCCTCCATCGGAACCCACCAGACCCGTCCGCGAGCGCCGATCTTGCGGGTCCTGAGCGCTCCGTCTTCGACGAGTTCGGTGAGTTTGTTGTGTGCCGTTCGGCGCGAACAGTCGAGCGTCTCCATCACGTCGTCGGCAGTCAACGGGCGGCCGAGATCGTCGCGGTCGTCGAAGGCCTCGAGGGCGGTCTCCGCCGGGATCCGATCCGCATACTGTCCGTGACTGTTTCGTTCACGGTCGTTGCTCATGGATCGGCCCAGAGTACACAACTGCATATGCCTTTACATTCGAGTGAAACAGCACAGGAGACCGATCGAAACCGGATCTCGTGGCGGTTCCGATCGACGGCTCTTCCGGGCTGGTTCGCGTGACATCCAGCCGCCGGGATGTGTCGGTCACGCCACCGTCAGCTGGCGGGAACGTGGGTGTGATGGCCGAAAACAGCGGTTCCCGACCGTCGAACCGGAGCGAGCGAAAATCCGGGCCGACGATCGTGAACGGTCCGCTACCTATAAATCAGAGATCTACCCAGGGTATCGCGTGACATGATCGAGCCGCGGCACGACTCGTGGACCGGTCCGGGGGCCGGGGGTGACAGCGATGGTTGATGCGGTCGGCGTCGCCTTCGCAGCCGTCCCGCTGGTCGTCGTCAGCGTCCTGCTCGTCGGTCTCCTCTGGCCCGCGACGCGGGCGATGCCGATCGCGTGGCTCTCGGCGCTCGCCGTCGGCTTTTTCGTCTGGGAGATGCCGATCACGTGGCTGGCCGCGGCGACGATCGAGGGGGTCATCACCGCGATCCAGATCCTCTTCATCGTCTTCGGCGCGCTCGTGTTGCTGTACACGATGCTTCGAGCGGGGGCGTTCGACGTCCTCAACGGTGGATTCGCGACGATCAGCGAGGATCGTCGCGTGCAGGTCGTGTTGATCGCGTTTTTCCTCTCGACGTTCGTCGAGGGCGCAGCCGGATTCGGGTCCCCCGCCGCCGTCGTCGCGCCCCTGTTGCTCGGACTCGGTTTTCCCGCGCTGGCCGCCGTCGTCGCTGCGTTGATCGGCCACATCATCGCGGTCACGTACGGCGCGGTCGGGACGCCGATCATCGTCGGCATCCGGGAACCGGTGGCGAGCGTCTCCAGCATCCGATCGGCCATCGAAGCCGAGGGGCTGACCGCGACCGAGTTCGCGGTCAACGTGGCCGCGTGGGCGGCGACCTATCACCTGCTCGTCGGCTTCGTGATGCCCCTGTTCGTGGTTGGCATGGTCGTCTACTTCTTCGACGAACCCGGGAACCGATCGATCAGGCCGGCCCTCGAGGTGTGGCCCCTCTGCCTGTTCGCAGGGTTCGCGTTCGTGATTCCCTACTGGCTGTCGGCGTGGTTCATCAGCGCCGAATTCCCGGCGCTGGTCGGATCGATGGTCGGGGCGGCGATCACGATCGCCGCACTCCGCGAGGGGTACTTCCTGCCGGAGGAGGAGTGGACGTTCCCGGAGCAGGAGGAGTGGCCGGACCACTGGGTCGGCTCGATTCAGCCCTCCGAGGCCAGGAGCGTGCTGGCCGGGAGCCACGACATCTCGCTCCTGCGGGCGTGGTCGCCGTACCTGCTGTTGCTCGGGCTCCTGATCTGTACCCGCGTCTTCGATCCGCTCCCCGGATTGCTCCAGGGCGAACCGGTACAACTGTTCAGCGCCCGGATTTCGCTCACGCTCGGGACGATCACGACGGGAGTCGGGGAGTTCACGGTCGGCCTGTTCCGCTTCGAGTGGGCGAACATTCTCGGGACCGAACTCGGCAACGGCATCGACTTCACCTACGTCCCCGGGACCTGGTTGCTGGTCAGTGCGATCGCGGCGATCGGGCTCTTCGATATGGACCGGACGCAGGTGCGGGAGGCCTGGCTCGGCGCGACGGCGAAACTGGTTTCGCCCCTGATCGCGCTCGTGTTCGTGCTCGCGATGGCCCACGTGATGCTCCAGTCGGGATCCCACGCCGACGGCGTCGACAGCATGATCGTCGTCCTGGGAACCGCGACGGCGAACCTGTTCGGCCCGGCCTACCCGCTAGTCGCCGCACTCATCGGTGCGCTGGGGGCCGCACTGGTCGGCTCGAACACGGTCAGTAATCTCACCTTCGGACCGTTCCAGTTCGTCGCGGCCCAGCGACTCGGCCTGTCCCACGAACTCATCGTCGGCGCACAGGCCGTCGGCGGCGCGATCGGGAACCTCGTGGCGATCCACAACGTCGTCGCCGCGCTGGCGACCGTCGGCCTGATCGGAGAGGAAGGACGCGTGATCCGCCTCAATCTCGTTCCGCTCGTGTACTATACGGTCTTCGTCGGCGTCTGGGCACTGCTGTTTACGTACGTGTTCTTCCCGGAGGTGTTCTGATCCTGGCGGACCCCGACAGTCGGGTCGATCCACGCCGACACCGCTTCCCGGACGCCGACCGCGCCGCTGTCGATCGCCACCCGACGACCAACCCACATCGAGACCACACCAATGGCTAGCAATCCCACGGATTCACGAGACCGCCGATCGACTGTATCGGACCCTGCGGCCGATCCGCAGGCGAACTACGACTACCGGAACGACGACGTCGAGCGGCCGACGCTGGTCGCCGACCTCGAGGACCGCATCGCGGGCGACGTTCGTGCCGACTCGTACTCGAGACAGCTGTACGCGACCGACGCGAGTCTCTACGAGGTGACACCGATCGCCGTCGTCTTCCCGCAGTCGACCGCCGACGTCGCCGCAGTCGTCTCCTACTGCGCCGACAGGGAGATTCCGGTGTTGCCCCGCGGCGGCGGAACGAGCCTCGCGGGCCAGACGGTCAACGAAGCCGTGGTCCTCGACTTCACGACGCAGATGGACGACGTCGTATCGATCGATCCCGACGAGCGGCGTGCGACCGCCCAGTCGGGGATCTACCTCGAGACGCTCAACGAGGCACTCGCCCCCCACGACCTGAAATTCGCACCGGATCCCGCCTGGGGCGACAAGAGCGCGCTCGGCGGGGCGATCGGCAACAACTCGACGGGCGCACACTCGCTCCAGTACGGCAAGACCGACGCCTACGTCGAGGAGGTCGAGGCCGTCCTCGCGGACGGCACAGTGACGACGTTCGGCGAGGTCGACGTCGATGACCTCCCCGACCTCGCCGACGGCGAGGACCTCGAGTCGGCAATCTACGCCGAAGTGGCCCGTATCCTCGACGAACGGGGCGACCTGATCGAGGAGATCTATCCCGATCTCAAGCGCAACGTGTCGGGGTACAATCTCGACTGGCTGGTCAGCGAGGCGCGAAGCGCCTCGACGGACGCGAACGGCGATGCCGTGAGCGAAGACGCCCGCGGCACCGACCGCGGGATCGGCGAACCCGACGCCGACGGCGGGACGATCAACCTCGCGAAACTCCTCTGTGGCAGCGAGGGGACCCTCGCGATCGTCACCGAGGCGACGGTCTCGCTCGAACCCGTCCCCGAAACGAAGAGCATGGCCCTGCTCGCGTACGACACGGTGCTCGACGCGATGGCTGACGTCGAGGCGATCGTCGAGCACGACCCGGCCGCGGTGGAGGTGCTCGACGACGTGATGATCGACCTCGCGCGCGATACGCCCGAGTTCGGCCCGGTCACTGAGATGCTGCCCGCGGGAACGACCGCGGTCCTGATCGTCGAGTTCTACGCCGACGACGTCGCCGACGGCAAGCGAAACGTCGCGAACCTGCTGGCCGATCGCTGTCCATCGGTCGATCCAGACGGGGTCGCCGACGACGCGGCCGAGCGGACGGTCACCGACGCGGACGTCCTCGCGTTCGACGCGATCGAGGCCTACGACGAGGCGAGTCGCGCGAAGATCTGGAAACTCCGCAAGTCCGGCCTGCCGATCCTGCTCTCGCGGACGACCGACGAGAAACACGTCGCGTTCATCGAGGACACCGGGATTCCGCCCGAGAACCTCCGGGCGTTCGTCGCGGACTTCCAGTCGGTCCTGGAGGATCACGACACTTATGCGAGTTTCTACGCCCACGCCGGACCCGGCGTGCTCCACATCCGACCGCTCGTGAACACGAAGTCGGAGGCGGGCCTCGAGACCATGGCGTCGATCGCCGACGACGTGACCGATCTCGTGGTCGAGTACGACGGCTCCATCTCGGGCGAGCACGGCGACGGGCGGGCCCGAACCCAGTGGAATCGCAAACTCTACGGCGAGGACCTGTGGGAGACGTTCCAGGACCTGAAGAGCGCGTTCGATCCGGACTGGGTGCTCAACCCCGGCCAGGTCGTCTTCCGCGACGAGAACCCGACGGACATGACCGAGAATCACCGGTTCGGTCCCGACTACGAGTTCGACGCCGGGTTCGACCCGGTCCTCGAGTGGGAGACCGATCAGGGGTTTCAGGGAATGGCGGAACTCTGCCACGGCTGTGGCGGCTGTCGCGGCGAGCAGTCCACGACCGGCGGCGTGATGTGTCCCACGTTCCGCGCGAGCCACGAGGAGATCCTCTCGACGCGCGGGCGAGCGAACATGCTCCGGCAGGCGATGAGCGGGGACCTCGATCCCGAGGCGCAGTTCGACGACGAGTTCGTCGAAGAAGTGCTCGACCTCTGTATCGGCTGCAAGGGTTGCAAACACGATTGCCCGAGCGGCGTCGACATGGCGAAGCTGAAAGCCGAGATCGTCCACGAACACCACCAGCGAAACGGGATTTCGCTTCGCGATCGCGTCTTCGCGAACTTCGAGACGCTCGCGAAACTCGGGAGCGCGACCGCACCCGTCTCGAACTGGATGACGGCCCTCCCCGGGACCGGCCTCCTCGCGGAGACGGTGCTCGGCATCTCCCGGGAGCGGGACCTCCCGACGTTCGAGCGTCGCACCTTCGCGAAGCGGGTCGCCGATCGCGACCCCGCCGTGCCGGCGGCCGAGGCGACCCGCCGCGCCGTGCTGGTGCCGGACGTCTACACCAATCACGAGTATCCCGAGGCGGGTGAGGCGGCGCTGGCCGTGCTCGAAGCCGCCGGCGTTCACGTCGAGGTCGCGACGCCGCGGGACGTCGGCCGGCCGGCGTTCTCGAAGGGGATGCTCGACCTGGCGGCCGAGAAGGCGCGCGGCACCGTCGACGGTCTCGAACCGCTGGTCGAGGACGGCTGGGACGTGCTCCTGCTCGAACCCTCCGACGCGGTCATGCTCCAGTCGGACTACCGCGATCTCCTCGCGGGAAGCGACGTCGATCGGGTCGCCGAAAACACGTACGGCGTCTGCGAGTACCTCGATCGATTCGATCTCGACGCCGATCTCGCGTTCGACGCGCCGGACGACCACCTCGTCTACCACGGCCACTGCCACCAGAAGGCCCACGCGAAAGACCACCACGCCGTCGGCGTCCTTCGCCGCGCGGGCTACGCGGTCGATCCGCTCGACTCGAGTTGCTGTGGCATGGCGGGCAGTTTCGGCTACGAGGCCGAGCACTACTCCATGAGCAAGGCGATCGGTGAGGTCCTCTACGACCAGGTCGACGACAGCGAGGGCGATCGGGTCGTCGCTCCCGGCGCTTCCTGTCGGACCCAGCTCGGCGATCGACCCGGGGCGGACGACGAGCCGCCGACGCCGATCGAGGTCGTCGCCGAGGCGCTCGATCGATCCTGATTCGCGCACGGAGACTGCAGAAACAGGCGTCGACCGCCGGGGTGAGAAACAGATACCAATCGCGCTATACAACGGACGTCGATCGCGCTATGCCGGCGAGAACGAGAGTACCCGTTCGCCGGTCGTCTCCGAGACCGAAATCTCGATCTCGACGGTGAGGCCGGGTTCGATCGCTTCGAGGTCGACGTCGACGACCTGTCCGGTGATTCGGACGGGGCCGAAGTTCGCGATCGCGGTGGCGTAGGGGGCGTCGTCCTCGAACGCGGGGGTCGGGACGTGCGTGACGGTGAACGTCTCGATCTCGCCGGTCGCGGGGAGCGGGACCTCCTCGAGGTCCGTCGCCCCGCAGTCGGGACAGACCCGACGCGGCGGGAGCGAGCCGTGTTCGTTCGGACACTCGAGGTAGTAGGCGTCGCCGTCCTCGGCGGCGTCGAGCCACTCGTCGAATCCCGCGTCCTGCACGGCGTTTTCGGAGTCCGTCATGCGACCACCTCCAGCACGTGAACCGTCGCACTCGCGACCGTGCCACCCGCGTTGTGGGCGACGCCCGTCGTCGCGTCCGCGACGTGGTCGCTGTTCGGGTGCGTCCCCGCGAGGAGTTTGCTGACCTCGGCGATCTGGGAGGCCCCGGTCGCCCCGACCGGGTGGCCCTTCGCCTTCAGGCCGCCCGAGAGGTTGATCGGCGTCTCGCCGTCGGCGGTCGTTCGACCGTCCCGGGCCGCCGAGATCCCCTCGCCGATCGGTTCGAGGTCGAGCGCCTCGATCGCGAGCACCTCGGCGATCGTAAAGCAGTCGTGGACCTCCGCGACGTCGACATCGCTCGCGTCGATGCCGGCCTCGGCGTACGCTTCCTCACCGGCCTCGCGAGCGGCGGGCGAGCGCGCGAGGTGTTCCCGATCGTGCAGGGCCATCCGATCGCCGCCCTGTCCGGTGCCGGTGATCGCGACCGGGGCGTCGAGGTCGTGCTCCGCGGCGTAGTCCTCGCTCGTGAGGACGAGTGCCGCCGCGCCGTCCGAGATCGGACAGGAGTCGTAGAGGCCGAGCGGACTCGAGACCTGCGGGGCCTCGAGGACGTCGTCGACGTCGATCGCGCGCTGGTACTGGGCCTTCTCGTTGGTCAGCGCGTTCTCGTGGTTCTTGACCGCGATGTGAGCCAGGTCCTCGTGTTCGCCGCCGAACTCGGAGAAGTACGCCTGGGCCATCAGCGCGTACGCACCGGGGAAGGTCGTCCCCGCACGGACCTCCCAGAGGTCGTCGGCCGCGATCGCGAGCGCTTCGGTCGCCCCCGCGGTCCCGAGGTTGGTCATCCGTTCCGCCCCGCCGACGAGGAGAACGTCTTCTTCGCCGTTACGGATCCGCTTGACCGCGTCCCGGATCGCGACCCCGCTCGACGCGCACGCGGACTCGTAGCGGGTCGCGGGTGCCCGGATGCCAGCCGCTTCGGCCATCAGCGGCCCCTGGTGGCCCTGGTGTTCGGAGAGTTCACCCATGAAGTTGCCGTAGAGGAGGGCCTCGACGTCGTCCCGCGGGACACCGCTGTCCGCGAACGCCTCGATCGTCGCGTCCCCGAAGAGGTCGCGACTCGTCCGTTCGGGCGTGTTCCCGAACGATGTCAGGCCGACACCTGCCACACGTACGTCGCTCATGGGGGATCGTAGCAGACCGATCGGTTAATACTCCGCGGTTCACATCTTAACCATCACGATCGTTGATATGAGTTTCGAGCGCGGGAGCGAGCGGTCGGGTCGAGCGGTGGCCGACGGTCCCGAACCATCGAGAGCCGGTTGGCGGACCCGCTTTCCACGCGTTTATAGCCGGGTACGACCGACGTGAGAGCATGTCATCGGCTTCGTTCGATCTCGACCTGCTCACCGAACTGACCGAGACGAGTGGCGTTCCCGGCTACGAGGATCGGATTCGAGACCTCGTCCGGCGAGAATTCGACGAGAGCGTCGATTGGGTCCGGTCCGACGCGATGGGAAACGTCGTGGGAACGATCGAGGGCGACGGCGACTACTCGGTGGCCGTCGCGGCTCACATGGACGAAATCGGCTTCATGGTCCGTCACGTCCGCGGCGAGGAGGGCGAGTTCGGCTTCGTCGAACTCGACGCGCTCGGCGGGTGGGACGCCCGCGTCCTCAAGGCCCAGCGCGTGACGATCCACACCGAGGACGGCGATCTGCCCGGCGTAATCGGCTCGCCGCCGCCACACACCCTCGACGAGGACGAACGCGAAAAGACCCCCGAGGTCGACGACGTCGCCGTCGACGTCGGCCTCCCGTACGAGGAGGCCGCCGACCGAATCTCGCCCGGCGACCTCGTGACGATGGACCAGACCACCGAGCGCGTCGGCGAGACGATCACCGGCAAGGCGCTGGACGATCGGGTCTGCCTGTTCGCGATGCTCGAGGCCGCACGCCGGATCGAGGACCCCGACGCCACGATCCACTTCTGTGCGACGGTCCAGGAGGAAGTCGGCCTACGCGGCGCTCGCGCGCTTGGCGTCGATGTCGACCCGGACCTCGCGATCGCGCTCGACGTCACGGTCGCCAACGACGTCCCCGGCTTCGAGGACGGCGATCACGTCACCGACCTCGGCGAGGGGACCGCGATCAAACTCAAGGACTCGAGCGTCATCACGAACCCCAAGGTCCACCGCCGTCTGCAGGCCGTCGCCGAGGACGAGGGAATCGAGTACCAGCACGAGATCCTGCCGGCAGGGGGCACTGACACCGCCGGCTTCCAGTTCTCGGCGGGCGCGAAACCCGTGGGTGCGATCTCGATCCCGACGCGGTACCTCCACACCGTCACCGAGGCGGCCCACGTCGACGACGTCGCGGCGACGATCGACCTCCTCGCGGCGTTCCTCGAGAGCGAGGACGGCGAGCACGAGTACACGCTCTGACGGCGGTCGGTCGATTCGGCCACCGTCCTCTCAGAGGTACGCGACGACCGCGTCGACGACCTCGGTATCGACGAACAGGACCACGTGATCGCCGGCTTCGAGCACCGTTTCGCCGCGGGGCGTGACCAGTTCCTCGCCGCGCGCGATCGCCCCGATGACGACGCGATCGGGCAGATCCGCCATTACGTCCTCGATCCGGGCCCCGGCCAGTGGGCTCTCCTCCTCGACCTCGAACTCGAGCACCTCGGCCCGATCGTGTTCGAGCATCGCGATCCGTTCGGTGCGTCGCTCGCGGGTGAACCGGGTGATCTCTTCGGCCGTCACGAGGCGCGGATTGACCGCGACGTCGATGCCGACGGTCTCGAAGATGTCGACGAACTCGCCGGCCTCGACGACGCCGATCGTGCGATCGACGCCGAGTCGCTTCGCGAGCAGGGAGACGAGCAGGTTCCGCTCGTCGCTGTCGAGGGCGGCGACGACGATGTCGGACTCGTTGACGTGTTCCCGGACGAGGAAGTCGACGTCGGTCGCGTCGCTCTGGAGAACCACCGTTTTCGGGAGGCGTTCGGCGAGTTCCCGCGCCTGCTCGGGATCCTGTTCGATCAGTCGCGGCTCGAGCCCCCGGGATTCGAAGAAGCCGGCCGCCTGCGCACCGATCTCCGTCCCGCCGACGATGACGACCTCGTTCGCCCCGGTCGTCGTAGACTCGGGCGACACCGTGCCGGCGAACTCGCGGACGCTCTCTCCGGAGCCGATGACGACGACGTCGTCGCCGGTCTGGATCGCCGTCTCGCCGCGGGCGACGAGGACGTCGTCGCCCCGAATGATCGCCGCGAAGGTCAACGACTCGTAGCGATCGGCCTCGGCGACGGTCTCGCCCGCGATCGGGCTGTCGGGGTGGACCTCGAACTCGGCCATCGTGACCAGGTCGTTCGCGAAGCGTTCGACGTCGCGAGCGCCCGGCAGTTCGGCGATCCGGACGATCGTCCGGGCGGTCTGGAGGTCGGTACAGACCATGAAGTCGACGCCGAACGCCCTCTCGGAGCGCTCCCACGTGTGCAACAGGCCCGGTTCCCGCACGCGGGCGATCGTGAACGGATCTGCCACCGCCTTCGCCGCCCCGCAGACGACGATGTTCGTCTCGTCGACGTCGGTGCTCGCGATGACCATGTCGGCGTCCTCGATCCCCGCCTCCTCGAGCGTCTCGATCGCCGTCCCGTCGCCTTCGATCGCGAGGACGTCGTGGGAGTAGGTGATCGAGTCGACGCGATCCTCGTCGGTATCGACGACCGCGACGCGGTGGTCGTCGTCGAGGCTGGCGGCGATGTTGGTCCCGACCTCGCCGGCACCGACGATGATTACGCGCACGCGAAAAACACCGTCCGGTCGATCGAATAGCGTCGAGAGGGACCGATCGTGATCATGTGACTGGCCTACACCGTGAAGGGGCAAGTGGGTTGGCGTGGGACCCGCAGGGGACGAGCGGATGCGACCGGCCCTACGGCATCTCGTGGATCGTCAGTTCGACGTCACGGCGCCGGCCTTCGATGTCGGCGACCAGTCGCTGGACGACGGTCTCTGCCTCGTCGAGGAGCCGCGGCTCGACCCTGTCGACGACCCAGTCCAGCGAGACGAACCGCGGGAGCGAGATTGAACTCCTGTCCGCGGAGTAGGGATCGTAGACGGCGTCGAAGTAGATCCGACTCGCGGTCGGTTCGTCCGCGGGGGCCGATTCGGGTTCCGGTTCGACGCGCCACTCCCCCCGGGCGTCGATGTCCTTGGTCAGTCGCCACTGCAACGAGTTGGGGGCGGTGATCTCCGTCACTTTCGATCGGGCGGTGTAGGTAAGTTTCCACCACGAGAGCACCAGGTCGTACACCGAGCCGACGTTGCCGTCGCCGTGCACCCGGACCTCCTCGAGGTGGTCCGTGTACCGGGTGTAGTCCGCGAACGATCGAACGTGCGGGAAGACCTCCTCGGGGGACCGGTAGGCGAGCGTGCTGAGGAGAATTCTGTCCACGGGCGTCCCGTAGGAGCGGTTCGATAGTAAGGATTACTCTCGATCGCGGCGGGTGGACCGCCGGAGCCGATCGGCGGCCGTTCCAGTCAACAACCTTCTATACTCGTGGCAGGCAACGAGAACCCATGCGAGACGTCTGCATCGTCGGCGGTGGGGTCGCCGGACTCGCCGCCTCGATCTTCACCGGCCGGGCCGGACTGGACACCCTCGTGGTCGACGGAGGAGAATCGATCCTCGCGCGTAACGCGAGCCTCGAGAACTATCCTGGCTTCCCGGGCGGGATCGACGCCCGCCGCTACCTGCAACTGACCCGCGAGCAGGCCAGCGAGGCGGGGGCGTCGTTCGAACTGGGGCGGGTCACGCGCGCCGAACCCCGCACAGAAACGGCCCTCGAGGAGGGATTCGTCCTCGAGACCGAGGGTGGCGACCCGATCGAGGCCCGGCGCGTGATCGCCGCCTCGTGGCCGGACAGCGACTATCTCGTCCCCCTCGACGTCGGTCGCACCCAGCGCGGGAGCAAGCACGTCGTCGCGGTCGACGAGGGCGGCCGGACGGCCGTCGACGGGGTCTACGCGGCGGGTCGGATCGCGGACAGACCCCACCAGGCGATCGTCGCGGCCGGCCACGGGGCGACGGTCGGCCTCGCGGTCATCCACGACTCCGAGGCGAACTTCTACCACGACTGGGTCGCCCCGGAGGGGTACTTCACCGGTCGCGGGCGCGAGGTGCCACCGGCCTGCGAGGAGATCGACGACGCGGAACGCCGGGCGCGGGACGAGCGGGCGCGGAAGCGCCTTCTCGAGGCCTTCTCGGAACCGCTCGGCGAGAAGCCGACGATGCACCCGAGCGTCGATCGGGAGGACGACTGATCGGCGGTCCTCGAGCGCGGAGTCGCCGAAACGGGTGCGGAGAGCGCAATTCTTATCAGCCAGTTGGCCGTTCGCGGCGAACGGCAAGATGAAGATCCGACGACTTCCCAGCACGGACAGCGCCGTCCGTCGCTTCGCCGAGGACCTGTGGCTGCCCTACCACCGCGAACTCGAGGCGACCGTCGACGCGCACGCGCTGGCCGACGACGTCGACCTCGTCGCCGAGGAGGTTCCGTTTCGACTCGAGCGACTCGAATCGGAGGGGTATCGCGCGTGGGTCGCCGTCGACGCGACGGGAGACGAAGGCGACGAGGCGGAGCGAAACGCGGGCGACAGCGACCTCGCCGACGGCGACGCTGTCCTCGCTGGATTCGTCACGACCGAGATCGACGAGACGCCGACGGTCTTCGATCGCCCGGACCAACTCGTCGTGGGCGACATCTACGTCCGCGACCCCTACCGCGGAACGGGCCTCGCCCGCGACCTGATCGACCGCGCGGCGGAGCGAGCGCGGGCGGCGGACTGTCCGGAACTGGTGCTCGACGTCGACGTCGACAACGAGCGTGCCGTCAGGTTCTACGAGGCCCTCGGATTCGAAACAGCCCGTCGCCGACTGCGAGCCGGGGTCGACGAGGTGTCGTCCGACCCGTAACCGCCGGGTCGCTCGCTATCCTTAACACGTCCCCATGAGAATATCGGGCAAATGCTCGAGGGAGTCAACGTCGCGCTCGGGATAACCGGCTCGATCGCGGCCGTCAAGACCGTCGAACTGGCCCACGAGTTGCGACGGCAGGGGGCCGAAGTGCGCGGGGTTATGACCGACAGCGCGCGGGGAATCGTCCATCCCTGGGCCGTCGAGTTCGCGACCGACGACGACGTCGTGACCGAGATCACGGGCGGCGTCGAACACGTCGATCTCTGCGGGTACGACGGCTGGGCGGACGTCCTGCTGATCGCGCCCGCGACGGCCAACACGGTCGGCAAGATCGCGGGCGCCGTCGACGACACGCCGGTGACGACCTGTGCAACCACCGCGCTCGGGGCCGACACGCCGGTCGTGATCGCGCCCGCGATGCACGAACCGATGTACGACCACCCCGGCGTGCTCGAGGCGATCGAGACCGTCGAGTCGTGGGGTGTCGACTTCGTCGACCCGCGCATCGAGGAGGGGAAGGCCAAGATCGCGAGCGAGGAGGCGATCGTCTGTGCCGTCGCGCGCGCCGCGGGCGATCGGCCGCTCGCGGGCGAGCACGTCGTGGTCACGAGCGGCGCGACGGCCGAGGAGGTCGACCCCGTCCGGGTACTGACGAACCGATCGTCCGGTCGGATGGGCCGTGCCGTCGCGAAGGCCTGCTACGCCCGCGGAGCCGACGTGACGCTCGTCCACGGGGTCGTTGGTCCGCGACCGGTCTCCCGCGAGCCGGCGCTCTCGGGCGGCGACCTTCCCTACGCCGACGTCCGCGAGGTCGAGACGGCCGACGACCTGCTCGCGGCGACGCTCGAGGCCTGCGAGGACGCCGACACGCTCGTCTCGGCCGCCGCGATCGGGGACTACACGGTCGAGACCAGCCCGGAGAAACTCCGGTCGGGTCAGGACCGCACGCTCGACCTCGAGCCGACGCCGAAGGTCATCGACGAGGTCCGCGATCGGTTCCCGGACCTGCCGATCGTCGGCTTCAAGACCGAGACGGCGGACGACGACGGGGCCATGATCGAGGCCGCGCGGAAGACGCTCGATCGGGTGAGCCTCGCGTTCGTCGTCGCCAACGACGCGAGCGTGATGGGGGCCGACCGGACCCGCGCGCTGCTGGTCCACGAGGGCGACGCCGCCCGCTACGAGGGGACGAAGACCGGGCTCGGGAGCGAGATCGCGGCCTCGGTCGCGGCGATGCTCGGCGACCAAGCGTCAGACGGGTAACAGGCCTCTATCACGGCAGCTGACGGGTCAGGAGAATTATATAGGTGGCGTTCCTGCCACGAATTAATGGGTGTGCGACCGGATTTGACCGGCGCGCCGAGGTGATCCGTGGTGGCCCAGCAACAGCAAAGCGAACCCGACGACCCCCTCTCGAAAGGCGAAATCTTCGAAGTTCTCAGGAACCAGCGGCGGCGCTACGTGCTCCAGTTTCTGAAACAGGACGGGCGACCCGTCGAACTGGGCGATCTCGCCCAGCAGATCGCCGCCTGGGAGTACGAGACCACGCTCGACGGCGTCACCCCCGAGCAGCGAAAGCGCGTGTACACGACGCTCCAGCAGACGCACCTGCCGAAGATGGACACGGCCGGCATCCTCGAGTTCGATTCCGACCGGGGAGTCATCGAACCGACCGATCGAACGCGGGACATCAGCGTCTACCTCGAGATCGTCCCGGGAAGCGAGTTCGCGTGGCGGGAACTGTATCTCTCGCTGGGCGCGATCAGTTGCGCGCTCGTCGCCGCGCTGTGGCTCAGGATCTATCCACTGATCCTGCTGTCGGATCTGGCGTGGGCAGGGGTCATCGCCGTCACGTTCACCGTGACGGCGATCGCCCACATCTACCACGAACGGAATATGCGCGTCGGACAGGGTGAACAGCCGCCGGAACTGAGCTACGGAACCGACGACTGACCGCGAAGGGTGTGTGGACGCCTCACGTTTGCTCGTCGGTATCGTCAACTTTTACTCCGCTACCGACCGATCCACGACATGGATCAGTTGAAACGGTCGCTTCTCGAGGCGCCGATCATCGAGAAAAACGGGTACCACTACTTCGTTCATCCGATCAGCGACGGCGTTCCCAAACTCGATCCGGGCCTGCTTCGCGAGATCGTCATTCGAATCATCCGCAAAGCCGAACTCGAGAACGTCGATCGCATCGTCACCCCGGCCGCGATGGGCATCCACATCTCGACCGCGGTGTCGCTGATGACCGACATTCCGCTGACGGTGATCCGCAAACGGCAGTACGGGCTCGAAGACGAGGTCGCGATCTCCCAGAAAACGGGCTACTCGGAGAACGAGATGTACATCAACGACGTCCGTGAAGGCGAGCGCGTGCTCGTCTTGGACGACGTGCTCTCGACCGGTGGCACGCTCGCGTCGGTGCTCGCGGCACTCGACGAGATCGGCGCGGAGGTCATCGACACCGTCGCGGTCATCAAGAAGGTCGGCGGCGAGAACAAGGTCGACGACGCCGGCTACCACGTCAAGACCCTGATCAACGTCGACGTCGTCGACGGGGAGGTCGTCATCGTCGACGAAGACGGCGACGACTGACCCTCTCCCGGCACCCGATAGCAACGTAACGACGGATTACGAGGGGCGTGTCCGTGTCGTGGCGTCGGCGATCTCGCCGATCGGACGCCAACAGTCGAGGGTGCGAACCCGATGCTGTCTCCCGAAAACGCGATCAGTTCCAACAGTGCTCGTTCGGACGGGGCGAACATGTTAGGAGTTCACACGGCCGCGTCCCGGAACAATAATCTGTACGTACAACTGAAAATTGCCGCATCATATGGAGGGTTTATCTGCTTGTTAATGCAAATATGCTTTATTTCTTTATTTCCGTAGATTCTACGCCCATCATGGTAATGAGTCACTACTCTTGATGGAAACGCACGCCGGAACGTTTATGAATCATGTATGATTAATCCACGCTTATGTCCGATACTCCGAATCGGAAGGACGTGGATCACTCACGAAGACGGATGCTAGCAGCTCTCGGTGGGACCGCAACGGTCGGTCTCGCTGGCTGTTCCGCCCTGCTCAGCGACGACGAAGAGGACGACGATGACTCGACCGGCGACTACGAGACGTCCGAACACGCGGACAAGGCTCAGGCAGCCTGGGAGCGGATCATCGAGAACCCGGGTCCCGACGCGGAAGACACCCGGACCCAGGCGTACGTCGAAATCGAGGAAGCCGTCCGCGACGACATGGTCCTGCTGCCCACGCACCACGGCAAGGGCGAGTTCTTCTGGTACGACTACGTCGACATGCCGAAGGTGGGCGCGCTCGGCCGCCACCACGTGCAGCACAACCGGACGGAGGTGGATGGCGATACTGAACTGAACCTGATCAACGCCACCTTCGACGAACTGGACCCGATCATGTCGACGGACACCGCGTCCGGCGAGGTCATCGCTCAGATCTACGAGACCCTGACGACCTATCCGGCCGGAGTCGCGGAGATCGAGAACAACCTGCTCGACTCCTTCGAGACGTCCGAAGACGGTCTGACGTGGACGCTCACGCTCAAGGACGGCGTCCAGTTCCACGACGGACGGGACCTGACGGCGGACGACGTCGTGTACTCCTTCCGTCGACTCGCCGAGTCCGAATACAGCGAACGAGTCAACTTCATCACCGAATCGACGGGCGGTCTCGGTATCGAGCACGAAACGGACGACGAGGGCGGCATCGTCCCCGACTCGCTGGGAATCGAAGTCATCGACGACCTCACGCTCGAGGTCACCCTTCGGGAACCGAACCCGGCCGCACTGGACGTTCTCTCGTACGACGGCTTCGCCATCGTTCCGGAAGGACTCGTCGGGGACATCGAGGGGTACGACGGCGAAGTTACCCACGACGAGTTCCGGACCGAAATGGCCAACGGGACCGGTCCCTTCGAGTACGACCAGTTCAGCCCCGGTGAGAGCATGCGCGTGGTCCGCAACGACAACTACCACGGGACCGTCGCGAGCGTCGAGTCCCTCCACTGGGAAATCATCGAGGAACCCGAAGCGAAGTTCACCTACTCGATGGAACAGAACGCGGACTTCTTCGAGATCCCAACCAACCAGTACGATCCCGAACTCATCGACGCCGAAACCGACGACAGAGGCCGTGAATCCGGCACCTACGGACCGGTCGAGAACGACGAAACCCTGAACTACCTCGGGGTTCCCGAACTGTCGACGTTCTACTTCGGGTTCAACGTCTCCCACGTCCCGAAACCCGTCCGCGAGGCCGTCGCCTACGTCACGAATCACGAGGAGTTCATCGAGGACGTCCTCCTGAACCGTGGCTTCCCGGCGTTCAGCTTCACGCCGCCGGCGATGTGGCCGACCGGACAGGACGGGTACGAGGGCTGGGTCGACGAGTGGCCGTACAGCCCCAACGAGACCGATCGGGAGGGTGCCCGATCCGTGCTCGAGGACGCGGGCTTCACCGAGGACGATCCCTTCGAGATGGAGATCACCGTCTACGAGACGAGTCCGGCGTTCCAGGACATGGCCGAACAGGTCCGAGAGAAGCTCTCGGGGCTCGGCGTCAACGTGACGTCCCAGTCGACGCAGTTCTCCACGCTCATCGACCGCGGTGAAGACGGCGACCTCGAGATGTTCTCACTGGGCTGGATCTGGAGCTGGCCGGACGTCGCGTACGGCCACTTCGGCTTCGAGCCGAAGAACACCGACACCTCGAAGATGCCCGGCGAGGCGAACGGGTACTACCTCGACTGGCAAGAGAACCTCGACGAAGAGGCCTGACCACGAACCGCCGTACCGGTTCCCGTTCTCGAAACAGCGAAACGAAATATTTAGATACATGTGCGAAAGTCACACGATCGTGTAAATATGCAAGGTTATCCGCAAAACACCCACCGAAGTGTACGTGACCTCCCATGAGTCGGTGGAGATACTTCTTCAAACGGCTCCTGCTCTCGGTCCCGGTCCTCTTCATGGTAATGACGTTTATCTTTATCCTGCTCCGGATGGGGCCGGTCGATCCCGTCGCCGCGAGGCTCGGCCCCGAGGCCTCGGGAGCGGAAGCCGAGCGGATGCGCGAACGGCTCGGACTCAACGATCCGCTCTGGGAGCAGTACCTCGACTTCGTTACGAACTTCCTGACCTTCGACCTGGGCCAGTCCTGGGTGATCTACGGGGACATGGAAGTCACCAGAATTATCACCTTTGCGGGCCCGCCGACGCTCTGGCTCGGATTCTGGGCGGTCCTGCTTCCGCTGTTTATCGGTATCCCGCTCGGATTCTACGCGGGGCTGAATCCCAACAGCGGCGGTGACTACCTCGCGTCCGTAGGCGGCATCCTCTGGCAGGCGATGCCGAACTTCTGGCTGAGCATCATCCTCCTCGCCGTCCTCCGACAGACGAAAGGCGGCGGATGGTTCGGCTTCGACTGGTACACGTTCGGTCCGGACATAACCGGGTTGAGCATCACGGGAACTCCGGATCTGGCGTTCCTCTCGATCAGTTCGATCGACGTAGCGGGAGCAATCTCGATTCCGCTCCTGACCGGCGTCGACTGGGGCGCACTCGCGGTCGACATCAAACTCATCCTCCCGCCCGCGATCGTCCTCGGATCGGCGTCGATGGCGGCCGAACTCCGCATTGGACGAACGGCCATCCTGGAGACGATTAACTCGAATTACGTCGAGACGGCCAAGGCAAAGGGCCTGAAAGACCGCGCGATCGTCTGGAAGCACGTCTTCAGAAACGCGCTGATCCCGCTCGTCCCGGTCATCACCAACGAGGCGTTCCTGTTGATGGGGGGATCGGTCATCGTCGAGTCGATCTTCAACATCAACGGCCTCGGCCGGATTTTCTTCCTGGCGACGGTACAGGGTGACCTGCCGCTCGCGGGAGCGTTGCTGTTCGTCTTCACACTGCTCATCATCTTCCTGAACATCTTCCAGGATCTGCTGTACACGATAATCGATCCACGAGTGGGGTACGAACGATGACCGCGAGAGAACACGCTGAGACGATCGAATCGACAGATGATGACTCGACGCTTCGTGAGCGTGTCGCGGCCAACCCCGGCCCAGCACTGTTCTGGCTGGCCGGCGCCGCAGTCCTGTTCGCGCTCGAGTTCGGCCGCTACGTGGGCTGGCTCTCCAGACTCGGGACGGCCGTCAAGTACGCGTTCGAGCTGTTCGCGCTGATTCCCGGCTGGATCGGGGGCAACGTCGGCGACGCGACCGCTCCCCTGGTCGGTTACCTCGTGATGGACGCCGTTTCGTTGCTCATGATGTTCGGCATCGCCGTGCTCCTCATGCGAGGCACATCCTGGTCGCTCACCGACCGGTTCGACGTCGGTGTAGGCGATCGGGTCCTGTACGTCCTCGATCGAGCCGTCGTGACCGTCGTCCTCGCTGTCGTCACGATTCTGCTGACCGCCACGCCGGTCGGAACGATCCTCGGATCCGCGGTCGGTGGCGTGTTCGACGCGCTGTCGTCGCTTCCGACGCTGACCAGTCGCGAAGTCATTCCGAACCAGGGCTACAGGACGCCGGACGGCGGCTGGGAGGGAACGTTCCTCGGACTCTCGCCGGCCGTGGCGTGGGGCATTCGAACCCTCCTCGTCTACGGCTACGCCCTCGTGGCGGTCGTCTGGGCCTGGAAGGGCTACAACGTCTTCCGGGACCACTACCGGCAGGCCGACTGGACGCCGCGCGACGACACGATTCGTCGGTTCCGGAACCACTACTGGGGGCTGTTCGGGCTGTTCGTCGTGATGCTGTTCATCGTCACGGCGCTCTGGGCACCGGCCGTCAGTCCGACCACGGCCGAACAAAACATTCACTCCCCGTACTCGTACGAGATCGAGCACCTCGACGACGACGGCGAACTCACCACTACGACGCCCGGTCGGGCGAACCTCAACAGCCAGTCGAACGGGCAGAACACGGTCGGGCCGATGAGCTACGACGACTACGATCGCTGGGCCCCGCTCGGGACGACCGCGAAGGGGCAGGATCTGATGACTCACGCTGCCTACGGCGCCCGGACGTCGCTGGTGATCGGTCTCCTCGCTATCGGCCTCGGCGGGCTGATCGCAGTCACCATGTCGCTTCTGACCGCCTACTACAAGGGGCTGGTCGACGTCCTGACGGTGATCGCGAGCGATACGATCATCTCGATTCCGGCGTTCCTGCTCGTCATGATGTTGTCGGTCATCTTCAAGAGCGGCAATCATCCGATCGCGGATCCGCTCAACGGCGGGCTCCTCCTCGGGTTGATCTTCGCGTTCGTCTACTGGCCGGGGATGTGGCGGACGATTCGTGGGCCATCCCTCCAGGTCGCAGAGCAGGAGTGGGTCGACGCCGCCCGCAGTTACGGCCAGTCGCCGACGAACACAATGCGTAAACACATGGCACCGTACATTGCCGGGTATATCATGATCTACGGCTCGCTGTTGCTCGGCGGCATTATCATCTCTACCGCCGCCCTGTCGTTCCTCGGGCTGGGTATCAACCCGCCGACCCCCGAGTGGGGACGGCTCGTCGACGACGGGCGATCGTTCGTCGCCACGTCGTCGTGGCACGTCGCGACGATTCCCGGCCTGCTGATCGTCCTCGTCGTCACCGCGTTCAACGCACTGGGTGACGGGATCCGTGACGCGATCGATCCGGAGGCCGACACCGGGACGGACGATGCCGGTACCGCGGCCGTCGGAGGTGGTGGATAATGTCCCTCCAGCAAACCCCCACGGAGTCGGCCGCGCAAACCGACTCGATCGTCGAGGTGCGGAACCTCCAGACGGCGTTCTTCACCGAGAAGGAGACCGTTCGAGCGGTCGACGGGGTCTCGTTCGACATCAGCCCGGGCGAGACCGTCGGGATCGTCGGCGAGAGTGGTTCGGGGAAGAGCGTCACCGCCAGGTCGATCATGCGGCTCATCGACTCCCCCGGACGGATCCTCGACGGCAGTAGTATCCGGTTCAATCACCTCGAAACGGTCCGGGAGTACGCCTCGTCGTTCCCCGGTCGAACCGTCGAACTCGACTCGATCGCGGCCGAGTACGATCCGGTCACGCTGTTCGAGCGTGGAACGATCGACGCCACGCCGGCGGCGTTCGGGTACGACAGCGCGGCCGAGGTGCCGCTCGCGGACGTCGTCGCCGCCGGATACGGCGACGAACTCGGCCTCGTCGACGAGGACGACTGCGTGTTCGTCACGGAGGGCAGTGCCGACGACCCCGAGAACATCACGGACGGGTTCGTCGAGATCACCCGTCTCAGTGGCGAGCCACAGCGGCTCATGCGCGGCGGCCGGATCGCGATGGTGTTCCAGGACCCGCTGACGAGTCTCAATCCCGTCTACACGGTCGGGAACCAGATCAAGGAGGCGCTCCGTCTCCACCAGGGTCTGAAAGGCGAGGAAGCGACCCAGGAAGCGGCGAGCCTGCTCGAGGACGTCGGGATTCCCGACGCGCGCCGGCGCGTGAACGAGTATCCCCACCAGTTCTCCGGCGGGATGCGCCAGCGTGCCGTGATCGCGATGGCGCTGGCCTGCGATCCGGAGGTGTTGATCTGTGACGAGCCGACGACGGCGCTGGACGTGACGATCCAGGCCCAGATCCTCGACCTGCTGGCCGACCTGCAGGAAGAGCGCGACCTCGGGATGATGTTCATCACCCACGACATGGGCGTCATCGCGGAGATCGCCGATCGGGTAAACGTCATGTACGCCGGCGAGGTCGTCGAGACGGCCGACGTCGAGACGCTGTTCGCGAACCCGGCACACCCCTACACGCAGGGCCTCCTCCAGTCGATTCCGGGACGGCAGACCGGCGATCGGCTCCAGACGATCGAAGGCAACGTGCCGACCCCGAACGAACCGGCGACCTACTGCCGGTTCGCGCCCCGGTGTCCGAAGGCGTTCGACGAGTGTGAGGCGGTTCACCCCGCCTCGGTTCCGGTCGACGAGGACGCGGACGGCCACACCGCGGCCTGTCTGCTCTGTCCGGAACACCTGTCGACTGCAGACGCGGTGGCCGAGCATCGACGACGAAATTCGAGGCAGAACGGAGGCGAGAACGAATGAGCAAGGAACTGAGTCAGGAGGCGAGCGCGCTCGAGACCGAGACGTCGACCGACGCCGACGGAGAGGCGATGATCGAGGTCAATGGCCTGAAAACCTACTACGACGACGGCGGGCTGTTCGGCGGCACGCCGGTCAAGGCGGTCGACGGCGTCACGTTCGACATCCGCCGCGGCGAGACGCTCGGACTGGTCGGCGAGTCCGGCTGTGGGAAGACGACCCTTGGCCGGACGCTCATCCAGCTCGAGGACGCGACCGACGGCGAGGTCCTGTTCGACGGGACCGACATCACACAACTCAGCGGTGACGACCTCCACGAGTGGCGACGGAACGCACAGATGGTGTTCCAGGACCCCGAGTCGAGTCTCAACGACCGGATGACGATCGGCGAGATCGTCCGCGAACCGCTCGACGTCCACGAGTGGGGGACGCCACGCACGCGGCGCGAGCGGGTCAAGGAGTTGCTCGACACCGTCGGACTCCAGCGCGAGCACTACTACCGCTATCCCCACCAGTTCTCCGGCGGCCAGCGCCAGCGGATCGGGATCGCCCGGACCCTGGCGCTCGAACCGGACTTCGTCGTGCTCGACGAACCGGTGTCGGCGCTGGACGTCTCCGTCCAGGCCGAAATCATCAACCTGCTCGAGGACCTGCAGGAGGAGTTCGGGCTGACGTACCTGTTCATCGCACACGACCTCTCGGTCGTGCGCCACATCTGCGATCGGGTCGCAGTGATGTACCTCGGGAACATCATGGAACTCGGCCCGACCGAGGAACTGTTCACCGACCCGTCGAACCCGTACACGCAGGCGCTCCTGTCGGCGATTCCCGAACCGGACCCGACGAGCACGCGCGAACGCATCACGCTCCACGGGACGCCGCCGAACCCGCGGTACCCACCCTCCGGCTGTCCGTTCAGCACGCGCTGTCCGGCGCGGATCCGACCGGAAGAGTACCGCGACCTCGACGACGAACTCTGGGTGCGGATCAACACCCTCCGGGAAGTGCTCAGCGAGCGCAAGCGCGCGGAACGATCGATCCGCGAGCGAATCCGTGAGAAAGTCGGGAAAGACACGCGCTTTGCGACGATCGAAGAGACGTACGACGAACTGTTCGGCGACCAGGACGTGCCGTCGCGCGTCGAGTCCGTGCTGACCGAAATCGCTGAGCACGCGCGCGCGAACGACGAGAGTGCTGCGATCGCCCTCCTCGACGAGGAGTTCGGCAGTATCTGCGAGAGCGAATCGCCGGCGTATCACACCGTGTCCCGTAACGGGAAGCAGAGCTACTGTCATCGCCACGAGGACGGGTACCGGACGTCCGAGGCCGTCCTCGATCACCGGCATCGGTGACGATGCCGGCGCGCGACTCGATGGGGGAGCGATTTCGATCACTCGCTCGAATCTGGGCGGACGCGCTCACGTACGCCCTCGCGGTGACTGCCGTGGCTGCCGTCGCCGCCCTGGTGCTCAGCGTCGCGACCGGGGGCGGACTCGTCCGCACGAAGGCGTTCCTTTTCGTCGGCGGCTGGGTGCTTCTCGCCTACGCGACGGTTCGGCTGTGGCCGACCTCGCCGGAGGACGTCGGGGACCCCCAGCGGAATCGCGTCGGCGAATCGTTGCCCGAAACGGAGACGTCGACGCGGTTCCAGACGTTCGTCCGGCGCCTGCCGCCGATGCGATGGATCCAGTCGCCGCCGCCCGAGGATCGAATGACGACACAGGGGAAGCTCCTGCTCGGCAGTCTCCTGGTGTTGTTGCTGTCGTTCCTGCTGGAGACCGTCTTCGGTGTCGGCTGAGCCGCCGTTCCCTGGATCGGTCCGAAAAGAGTTATCCGGTTCCCACCACCACAGTCGAGTATGATCGACGACCCCGACGTTTCTGATCCCCGGATCGCCCGCCAACAGGATCCCCAGGGAGTGCAGACGGAAGCCTGGAAACGAACGCTCGAAGACATGGAGGCGATCGCCGAGAGTCGCCGCGACGACGGGTGGGAGGTCGTCACCATCATGGCCGCCCACACCGACACCGTGAGTCGTGACATGGGCGAAGAGGACACGTTCGGGCTCATGCACGTCGTGCCGAACAATTACGTCGACAGATTCACCGACGTCTACGACAGCGACGAGTTCACCGAGTACCTGGCGTACGGGACCGACGTCAACGGATTCATGTTCGTCGTGACCGAGCTGATCGATCCGCCGGCCGAGCGATCGATCCTGATCGCCAGCCGGTACGACATGACTCGCGCCGAGGGCATGATCAACGCCGCGGAAGACGCGGGCGTCCTGTACACGCACCTCAAGACGATCGACGGGACGATCATCGGCTCGTTCGAGCACGAGGAGTACGAACCGCTGATTTCCCGGCCGAACGCGTAGCGCGCGTCGCCCGGCACCGGTCGGCGGCAGTCGTTCCGTGTCCCAATTCGGCGGTTGCGAGGCGATCGCCGCCCCTCACGACGGCAGGTCACCGACCGACGCCCGGAAGATCGCACCCAACACTATCGCGATCGAGACCAGCCCGAACGCGAGGACCAGTGCGACGTTCGCGAGCACGTAACTCCCCAGCAGCGCGGCCACCAGACCGACGGCGGTAAGCGCGACTGCGGCGACGGCGAGGGCGACGCCGACCTGTCCGAGTGCTCCGAGCGAGCGCGGTGGCTCCCCGGCGTCCGTCGGGGCCGGGGAACCCTCGTCGACACCGTCTCGGTCCATACGCTCCCGTCTCGGGAGCGGACCAAAAAATCCACTGCGACGAGACGATTCGAACGGGGGAACGCCGCCGGCTCACTCCGTCAGTCGGAGTTCGTCGGGTTCCGCCGGGGCGTCGTCGAGGAGATGGCAGGCGGCCTCCTGGCCGCCGCTACAGCCCTCGAGTTCCGGTTTCTCGCGTTCGCAGACGGTCGTGAATTCCTCCGCGAGACGCGCTTTCGCGCGCTCGGCCTCGCCCTCGAGGATCGCGTCGAGCGCGTCGTCGACCGCCGCCTCGGCACGCGGATCGTCCAGGCGATCGGGAACGTCGTACTCGGTCCGGATCCACCGTTTGCAGTCCGCGTCGTCGATCGCGTCCGGTGACGGGTCCTCGAGACCCTCGTATTCGCCGTCCGATTCCAGCACGCCCACCTCGACGATGCTCTCTACGTCGATCGACTCGCGCTCGACCTGTTTGCGGAAGTTGAGGACGGCTCGCCAGATCTCCTGTGGGAGATCGATCCCCGACGGCGGGATCACCTCCGGACAGCGCGTGTGGAACCGACAGCCGCTCGGCGGGTCCGACGGGTCCGGGACGTCGCCGGTGAGTTCGACGCCGAGACCCCGATCCGTCGGGTCGGGCGTCGGGATAGCGGACAGCAGCGCCCGCGTGTAGGGGTGCTGTGGATTCGAGAACAGCTCCTCGGTCGGCCCGACCTCCACGAACTCGCCCAGGTACATCACCGCGACGCGGTCACACACCTGGCGGACGACGCCCAGATCGTGACTGATGATGAGTACCGTCAGCCCCAGTTCTCGCTGGAACTCGTCGATGAGTCGGAGGATCTCCGACTGGACGGAGACGTCGAGCGCGGAGACGGGTTCGTCGGCCACGATGAGTTTCGGGTTCACCGCGAGCGCCCGGGCCAGCCCGATCCGCTGTTTTTGGCCCCCCGAGAACTCGTGTGGATACCGTTTCATGTCCGACGCCGAGAGGCCGACCCGTTCCAGGAGGTCGGCGACGATCTCCCGGCGTCGATGGCGATCGGTCATCCCCTGCACGACGAGCGGTTCCGCGACGGCGTCGCCGACGTTCATCCGGGGATCGAAACTCGAGTCCGGGTCTTGGAAGATCAACTGGACCTCGCGGCGGAACTGACGGAGTTCCGCCGCGTCGTACTTGAGGATGTTCTCGCCCTCGAAGCGGACCTCGCCGTCCGTCGGCTCCTCCAGGCGAACCATCGACGCCGCCGCGGTGGACTTGCCACACCCGGACTCGCCGACGATGCCGAACGTCTCGCCGCGTTCGAGTTCGAGGCTGATCCCGTCGACCGCACGGGCCCGGCCGACTTCGGTGTTCAGTACTCCCTCGGTGATCGGATAGTGTTTTTTCAGCCCGTCGACGCGGAGCAGCGAGTCGTCGGAGCGGCTCATCGTCGGTCACCCCGCTCGACGCCGTCGGACGGGGACGGCGATCCGGCCGGTTCCAGGTCGGCGTTCAGGACGGTACTCGAATCTCGCCCCGGTTCGAAGTGAACGCAGGACGTCGTGTGATCGGGCGCGTCCCCCACCTGGTGCATCCGCGGTTGCTCGTCGGTTCGACAGGCGTCGATCGCGTGCGGACAGCGATCCGCGAACCGGCAGCCGGGCGGCGGCGACCGGGGATCCGGGAGATCGCCGGGGATACCACCGATCCCGCCTCTGCCGGGGAGACAGTCGAGGAGCGCCCGGGTGTAGGGATGGGCGGGCGTCTCGAAGACGTCCACGACCGATCCCTTCTCCATGATCTTCCCGGCGTACATCACGGCCACGCGATCGGCGATTTCGGCGACGACGCCGAGGTCGTGCGTGATGAACAGCATCCCCATGTCCCGTTGCTCCTGGAGTTCCTTGAGCAGCTTCAGGATCTGGGCCTGGATCGTCACGTCCAGCGCCGTCGTCGGCTCGTCGGCGATCAGCAGGTCCGGTTCGCAGGCCAGCGCGATCGCGATGAGCACGCGCTGTTTCATCCCGCCGGAGAACTCGTGTGGGTAATCGTCGAGTCGGGAACTCGCCTCGGGAATACCCACCTGCGTGAGCAACTCGACGGCGCGCTCGCGGGCCTCGGATTTGGTGACGTCGGCGTGGAGTTGAATCGCTTCGCGGATCTGCCAGCCGATCGTGTACACCGGGTTCAGCGCACCCTGCGGGTTCTGGAAGATGTGGCTCACCTCGGCGCCCCGGACCTGGCGGAGTTCGTCGTCGGACAGTTCCGTGATCTCCCGCCCGTTGATCCGGATCGACCCCTCGGGAATGTAGCCGGGCGGGGACTTGAACAGCCGCGTGATCGCTTCGCTGGTGACGGTCTTTCCCGATCCGCTTTCGCCGACGATCGCGACAGTTTCGCCGGGTTCGACGGAGAGGGAGACCCCGTCGACCGCTCGCACGTCTTCGCTGTCCGTCCTGAAGTACGTGTGGAGGTTCGAGATCTCCAGGAGCGGGCGATCGTCCTGCCTGGTCGATACGTGGGCGTCGGTCGTGTCGTCGTCTCGTGTACTCATTCTCCACTCCCTCCGTGTCTCGGGTCGAGCGCGTCCCGGAGCGCGTCGCCGAGGAAGTTGAACGCGAGGATGGTGAAAAACAGGAATCCACCCGGGATCGTCGAGATCCACCACGCGGTGCCGAGTTGATCGCGACCGTCCGCGATCAGCCGCCCCCACGACGGAACCGTGGGGTCCCCGAGGCCGAGGAACGCGATCGCGGCCTCGGCCAGGATGATCGACGGGATCGTCAGCGTCGCGGCGGTGATGAGGCTGTTCGAGATATTCGGCAGGAGGTGTCGACGGATCGTCCAGACGCTCGATGCGCCGGCGTTCTTCGCGGCCTGCATGTACGGCTCCTCGCGGCGCTGGAGCGCCTCCGAGCGCATGATCCGGGCGGAGGATCCCCACCCGAACAGGCCGAAGATGAGGATCAGCACGAACAGGCTGCCGCCGATCGTGTACGCGAGCAACAGGAACAGGAAGAACGTCGGGAACGTCATCTGGATGTCGACGTACCGCATCAGCACCTCGTCGACGAGGCCGCCGTAGTAGGCGGCCGTCAGGCCGACCGCCGCCGCGACGGAGATGCTCATCAGGGTCGCGATCAGTCCGACCTGCATGCTCACTTCCATCCCGTAGATGCTCGACAGCAGGATGTCCTCGCCCGATGAGGTCGTCCCGAGCGGGTGCTGCCAGCTTCCCTGACACATCGTCACGCCGTCGACCATCGTCGTCCCGCCGGCACAGGTCGTCCCGGCGTTGTACGCTTCGATCGAACCCCAGACCGGCGGCTGGTTCTCCAGCCCCGGCGTCGGTCCGGGTTCCGGCAGGACGCGCGGGCCAATAATGCCGATCGCGAAGGTCACGATCAGGTAGAGCCCGCTGATGACGGCCGCCTTGTTCTTCCGGAACTCCTTCCAGTAGTAGCGGGTCATCCGCGGGTTCTCGTACAGCGGGACGACACCGTAGTACAGGAGGACGAGTAGCGTGAACGACCACAGCCAGTCGACCGGCGAGACCGGTCCGAGAACCGGGAACGTCGCCTGTCCGGTTTCGGCGACGAACCGGGTGTAGAGGTCGTACGCCACGCCGATCGTCCACAGGCTCACGACGACGAGCCAGGCGACCTGTTTTTTCGATCGCGCCACGCCGTCGGCGTCGATCTCGTCCCAGTCGACCCGCTCGAACGTCGCATCCCCGGGTGCGGTACCGCCGTCCGTCTCCGTCCGCGTGTCCGTATCCTCGCCCATTAGCGATCACCGTAGTCGATCCGCGGGTCGAGCACCGCGTACATGATGTCCTCGATCAGGTTGCCGACGATCGCGACGAACGTCGGCAGGAGGATCGTTATCGCGACCAGATCGGTATCCTGCCTGATGATGGCCTGGAACGACGCCAGCCCGATGCCGGGGATCCCGAACACCACCTCGATCAGGTACGAGCCGAACAGGACCAGTCCGAGGATCCGCCCGACGAGGATCGTCATCAACGGAATCGACGCCGGCCGGAAGATGTGCCTGGCGACGATCGCCCGGTCACTGACGCCTTTCGACTTCGCGGTCTTGACGAAGTCGGCGTCGACGTACTCGAGCGCTTCCGCGCGCGCGTAGCGCATGACGGAGGCGATCGCGCCCGTCATCAGCACGAACGTCGGCAGGATGAGCTGTTTGAGGTTCGCCGGACTGAGGATGCCGACGTAGCGCTCGCCCTCGAAGTCCTGACGGAAGAACGCCGGGTGGTCGGAGCCGGCGGTCTCCAGCAGCGTCCAGCTCCCGTCGGCCGCCTTCGGGAGTGCCTCGTTCCAGCCGATCGGCACCCAGCCGAGCCACGATCCGAAGACGACGAGCAACACGATCCCGAACCAGAAGTTCGGAATGCTGATTCCGAAGAAGGCGGCGAACGTCGCCGCGTAGTCTTTCTTCGTGTACTGGTTGACCGCCGAGTAGAGCCCGATCACGGTCCCGATGATCGTCGAGAGAACGATCGCGGGAACGCCGTACAGCAACGAGTACGGCACGGTATCACGGACGACGTCGATGACCGGCTGACTGTACTCGTAGGACCAGCCCCAGTCACCCTGGAAGACGTTCGTCATGAAGTCGACGTATCGTTCGTGAAACGGTCGATCCAGGCCGAGCCGTTCCTTCTCGGCTTGGACTGCGGTTTCGACGTCCACGTCGTTCACTGCCGCCTGGAACTCCGCCTGCATGATCTGCTGGTTCGGCACCTGGTCCATCAGTACGAACGTGATCGTGAGGATGATGAACGAGGCAAAGGCGGCCCAGAGCGTCCGACGAATGATATACCATTTCATAGAGAGTGTATTGGAAAACTCCGTGCTGTGTTCGTAGTCCGCGCGGCTCAGACCTCTTCGAGCGTGAAGTTGTCGTTGTCGCGCAGGAGGTCACGCGCCGCGACGATGTCGTCCTCGGTGATGTCGATGCCGTAGACGTCGACCGACGACTCGTCGTACCAGTCGGACCACGTCGGCTGGAACGTAACTGCGGGGTCTGCCTGTCCGCGCTGGATGTCCTGGGTGATCGTCTCCTTGTCGACCACGCGCGCGATCGCTTCCCGTCCGTCCCGCTCCCGGGTCAGGGTGCTCCCGTTCGATCGCTGGTTGAAAAAGAGGAAGCTGATGTACGGATCCTCCTGATCTTCGACGCGGATCTCGTCGACGGCTTCCTGGAACTCCTGGACGTTCTCGCTCGGGAGTTCCATCCGATCGGCCTCTGCGTTCCGGAACCGCTCGACGCGGGTCGACTGTTCGGACTCGACGTCGAACTGGAACTGGTCGAAGTACGGCGCGTCCGCCCACGCGTCGTCCATGACCTGGACGTTGCTGTCGTCCGTGTGCTCGTGCATGTAGTAGTCGTCGTTGCGAACGGCGGTGAACGACCCCGTCTGTCCGGGCGTTCGATCTTCGAACGTGTACGCGCCGAGGTTCCCGGTCCAGGTGAACTCCTGCACCTCGTCGGACTGGCGAAGCGCCTCCGCGTCCGGCGCGTACTCCTCGTAGAGCGCCCGCGGGTAACAGTACTCGCCCCAGAGGATCGGCCGGAGCGGGAACAGCGGGTCCGGCTCGACGAGTTCGAGCTGGAACTCGAGTTCCCCGGTCTGCTCGACGTTCTCGACGTCCACCCAGTCCGCAGGCTGGCCCGGGGGCTGATCCTCGTTCCACATGTCGGCGGCGTCGTCGGCCACCCCGTGGACGTTCTCGATCTGGAAGACCCAGTCCTCGGCGGTCATCTGTCCGTACGAGTTGCCGTCCGCGTCCGTTCCGAACTCGAGGTTGTCCCGGAGGGTACACACCCACACCTCCCCGTCGCCGCTGTCCTCGACGTCCATGAACAGCGGGAAGACCTCGTCGTTCGTGTCGACCGCGTAGGAGTAGTCGGAGATGAGGCTGGTCCTGTTGCTCGACGGGACGTCCTCCTGTTCGGGCAGGTACGCCTCGTTGAACTGGTTGCCAGTCAGCCAGACGTAGTCGCCGCCGACCGACTGGTCGTTCCGGTACCGGTTAATATACCCGGGTGCGTAGCCGTACTGATTGAACTCGTCGGACGTGTTGATTTGCTCCTCGAACCCCCAGAACCGAAGCGACTCCGACATGAAGTTCGCCGGGAGTTCGTCGGTGAGCGCACCCATGATCTCGTTGAGGTACTCCTGTTTGTCTGCTTCCGTTTCGGCGTTCCGGAAGTCCTCGTACAGGCCTGCCATGTCGACCTCGGGAACGTAACCGTAGGCGTTCGTCCCCGAGTCTTTCAGCCAGAACGTGTCGGTGTTCCCCGGGGTCCGCGGGTAGGAGTTGGCGGCGATGCCGTAGAGCATGTCCCAGTCGGAGACGGTCCGGGTTCGGTCCGGCGGGCCGGCGTTGAACAGTCCCGGGTTGTACTCGAAGTCCTCCGGATCCTCGTCCGGCAGCGGTTCGGATCCGAAGTGGTCGCCGATCAGTTGCGTCTTGCCCTCGAGTTGCAGGTCGACGCCGATCTGCTCGAGGTCGCTCTGGATCTGGGACGCGACGTCCTGGTGCGTGTCGTCGCCCTGGTCGAAGAAGATCGTCGGCGCGATCCGATCGCCGTCCGGGCCGTACAGTTCGACTTCGGGCAGGTCCGCTGCCGGATCGCTGTCGTCGTCAGTTTCGGACCCGAAACAGCCGGCGAGACCGGCAGTGGCACCGATGCCGACCGTCTGGAGGACTCGTCGGCGGGAACTCGTCACTTTTAGTTTCGCGTGATCTTCTGCCGTGGAACGATTTGGCATGATAGTCGATCATGATCTTCAACATATATATTTATCGGAAGATGACTCGCCGCGTCTAGATCTCATTGAATAGAGTCACAAATATGAAATACGATACACTAGTATCGTATTACTATGGGATTAGGGGGTGGTATCGGGCCGACATCCAACGATCGGCAACTCTCGTCGCTCCGGATGGAACGAGTCGATCGCCGTCGAGACCCGATCGCACCGCTATTCGCGTCTCGTTCAAATTCTCACTACTCACGACACTCGTCACTCCGCTCCTCGGTATTGTTCGCGTCGAAACGTAGCGGGAGGTAGATTTGAACCACGCCGAGACGTACTCACTGCGATGCGCGCGTCTCGTCTGGTTCAAACTTCCACCGTGCTATACTTGCCGCTCGCGAATTTGCTCGCGGCAAAAGTATAGCGGGAGGTAGATTTGAACTACGCCGACTTCGGTCGCCTTGCTCCCTCGTCGTCTACTTCAAATCTACTCCATACTCTTTCGACGCTCACGACACTCGTCACTCCGTTCCTCGTTGTTGTTCGCGTCGAAAAGTAGCGGGAGGTAGATTTGAACTACCGATCTGCGGGTTATGAGCCCGCCGGAATCTCCTGGCTATCCCATCCCGCTACCAGATTATACCCGAGTGCCCTAGTTAAGGGTTGTGATTCGGCCGCCGTATGTGGGTTTCTACCGTTAGTCCCGATGTACCTTCCACGTGAACAGGCTCTCGAAGGTGTAGTTGACGACAAATCCGACGGCGAGGCCGATCACGTTCGCGAGCAGATAGAACACGTCGAACAGGGTCACCAGTCCCCAGTACACCGCGAGCGTTACCAGGAAGCCGGCGAACCGGACCACGTACGATCGGCCGAGCCGTTTGCCCAGTGCCCGCGGTGACATGTCGCCGAACGACGCGAACGTCCACGCCTCGTTGATCGCGAAGACGACCCCGATCGCGATCGCCCAGGCGACGACCTTCGCGAGGACGAATCCGGCGTCGGCCAGTTCGACGAGCACGAGGAGAACACCGTTGTCGACGGTCGCGCCGACGACGCCGACGCCCGCAAACTGGCCGAACCGGGTCGTCGAGACCAGCGCACGACCCCGCGTCCGGATGGCGTCGGCGAGCGAATCGCTCATCGTCGGGGGGTCAACCTCGCGAGCGCGCCCGACGCCGCGCTCTGGTCTCGAATCCCGTCTGTGCGTCCGATCGTCGGTTCGCGATCGCCGTGTGGAACCGGTCTTTCCGGTGGCGCGCCCGACGGAGACCGGTCCCGAGTTCTCGACTCGGTCCGATCGACGGCCGTGCTGCCGTCAACGCGGAGTGGGTCGTCGTTCGGACGGAACGTGGAAGCGACGAGACCGACCGTCCGGCTCATTCGTATCGGACTCTATAGCTGTGGGACGAAAAACGTTCGGAGACTGACTGGTGGGCAGGCGCTAGATCGCGAGGTCGCCTTTCGGCCGGACGACGCTCACCGCGTCCGCATCGACCCGATCGACGTCGAGGAAGTGCGGCTGGTAGTTCCGTTTCTCGAAGTCCTCGAACTCGTCGTCGGTGCCGACGGTACACCAGAGCTGGACTTCCTCGGGGCCGTGGTACTCGCCGTTGCGGTTGATACCGAAGCAGACGACCTCCTCACCGTCGTACTCGATGATGGCACCCTTCCGGATCCCGGGGTCCCCGTGGATGATGAGCCGCTTCATGGCGGCGAATTCGCACGAGAGGGGAGTAAGCGTTTCGGAGTCCGCGCCGCCGCGAGCGGCGACGATCGGCCGTCCCCGGCAGTATGTTCCTGAGAGCCATCGACTGCAATCACACCCGTCGACGTCCTCCCAGACGCCGAAATCGGTTGTAGTATAGTAGCAACTGAAAGTCAATGCACATCTGATCGCAGGACGACGTTGTGATCAGTGTGTAAATCGTTTCAGTTGCTACTATAGTGGACGCGTCACTCGTCGGCGTTTTATTCCCGGGTTCGAGACGGGGGGCTCCGATCGGACGACGGCGACGAACCAAACGGGTTTTAAACGGCGCTGTCTTAGCCCACGCCAAGTGAGATAACCATGCAGATGCCACGCCGATTCAATACCTATTGCCCGCACTGTAACGAACACCACGAACACGAAGTCGAGAAGGCTCGATCGGGGCGCTCCTCCGGGATGAAGTGGGACGCTCGCCGCACCCGCCGTAACACCGCCAGCATCGGGAACTCCGGTCGCTTCTCGAAGGTGCCGGGTGGCGAGAAGCCGACCAAGAAGACCGACCTCAAGTACCGCTGCAGTGAGTGTGGCAAGGCCCACCTCCGCGAGGGATGGCGCGCCGGCCGACTCGAGTTCCAGGAGTGATTACAATGGCAGGAAACTTCTACAGCGTCCGATGCAGTGACTGCGAGAACGAACAGACCGTCTTCGGCAAGGCCGCCACGGAGGTCTCGTGTGCCGTCTGCGGCACGACCCTCGCCCGACCGACCGGCGGGAAGGCCGAAATCGAGCACGAAGTACTCGAAACAGTCGAGTCACGATGAAATACAGCGGCTGGCCCGATCCCGGCGAACTCGTCGTCGGCAAGATCGACGAGATCGAAGACTTCGGCGTCTTCGTCGATCTCGAGGAGTACGAAGACAAACGCGGCCTGATCCACATCTCCGAGGTCGCGAGCGGCTGGATCAAGAACGTCCGCGATCACGTCCGCGAGGGCCAGATCGTCGTCTGCAAGGTCCTGGACGTCGACGAGGAGTCCCAGCAGATCGACCTCTCGCTGAAGGACGTCAACGACCACCAGCGCTCGGAGAAGATCCAGCAGTGGAAAAACGAGCAGAAGGCCGACAACTGGATGAGTCTCGCGCTCGGCGAGGAGATCGACGACGAGGACTACACCGCGATCGCGAACGAACTGATCGGTGCCCACGGGAGCCTCTACGAAGGCTTCAAGCAGGCCGCGATTCACGGTGAGGGAGCCCTCGAGGACACCGACCTCGACGACGACGAGATCGACGCGATCGTCGACACGGCCCGCGAGAACGTCTCGGTGCCGTACGTCAACGTCACCGGCTACGTCGACCTCGAGAACCCCTCGCCGAGCGGCGTCGACGGCATCCGTGAAGCGCTCGCGGCCGCCGAAGGCAACGGCGAGGTCCCCGAGGAGGTCGACCTCGACGTCAGCTACGTCGGTGCCCCCGAGTACCGCATCGAGGTACAGGCACCGAACTACAAGACCGCCGAGTCCCAGCTCGAGGCGAGCGCCCAGCGCGCGATCGCCGCGATCGAGCAGGAAGGCGGCGAGGGCGAGTACCACCGCGAACGCCGAACCGACGACGAGTAATGAAGTCCGACATCCGGGTGTGTTCGGCGTGGCGCGGGACCCACGATCGCCCGGTGTATACCCTTTCTGACACCTGTCCGGAGTGCGGCGCCGACGCCGAAAACAGCGCGCCGGCACCGTTCGACCCCGCGGATCCCTACGGGGAGTACCGACGGTCTCTTAAACGTCGCCGCCGCTGATACGGTATGGACGAACTCGAGATCGACGCAGTCGCGGAGGTCGACCTCACGGATCCCGTCCTCGTCGAGGGGTTGCCGGGTGTGGGACACGTCGGGACGCTCGCCGTCGAACACCTGCTCGAGGAACTGGAAGCCGAGAGTACGCTCGTTCGCCGGATCTACTCCCGGGAGTTCCCGCCGAAGGTGAGCATCGAAGACGGCGTCTCCGAACTCACGTGTGCCGAGATCTACGCCGTCACGGTCCCCGACGGCCGTGACATGCTCTTGCTGACGGGGGACCACCAGGCCCAGACGAACGAGGGCCACTACGTGTTGACCGACGCCTTCCTCGACGTCGCCGCGGAGTTCGGCGCGTCGGACGTCTACGCGCTGGGCGGCGTGCCGACGGGCGAACTCATCGAGGAGTACGCCGTCGTCGGTGCGGTCAGCGACGAGTCGCTGTGCGAGACCCACGAGGACGCCGGCGTCGAGTTCCGCGAGGACGAACCGGCCGGCGGCATCGTCGGCGTCTCGGGACTCCTGCTCGGACTCGGAGAGCGACGCGGCTTCGACGCGGTCTGCCTGATGGGCGAAACCAGCGGCTACCTCGTCGATCCGAAGAGCGCTCGCGCCGTCCTCGAGGTACTCGAAACCGTGCTCGGCTTCGAACTCGACTACGAGACGCTCGACGAGCGCGCCGACGAGATGGAGGAGGTCGTCGGCAAGATCCAGGAGATGGAACAGCAACAGCAGATGGACGTCCCGACCGACGACGACCTGCGCTACATCGGCTGAGCGATCGAGTTTTCACGATCGCGCATCTCGTCGTGGGCGCTCGATTCTCGTCGCGGCCAGCAACCAGCGGCGGCCACTCGTCGATTTAGTGGCGGCCACTCGTCGATTCAGCGGCACAGAACTCGTTTCCGTCGGAAGAGGGGCCCCGCACCGCCCACTCACTCTTCGAGCACTTCGTAGGAGACGCCGGCGTCGCGGAGCCGATCGGTGACCCGCCCGACCTCGTCGGTCGTCGCGACGGCGGTGACGTGGAGGCCGCGTTCGGCACCGTCGGCAGCGACCTCGCCGGCCGCGAACGTGACGACCGGGTCGATACCGGCCTGTCGACAGGCGACGACGGCCTCGACGCCCGCTGCAACGACGCGATCGGCGTCCGCGCAGTGTTCGACGACGGTCGACTCGTCGATCGCCCGGCTCCCGCCGGCGCGGACCGTCGGGACCTGCAGGACGGTCACGGAGCCGGGTTCGAGGTCCATGACGCCCTCGAAGCTGGTGACGCCGACGTCGGTACCGGCCTCGGCGTCGGTCGTCGCGACGCCGGTTGCGGGCCCTTCCTCGCCCGGACTCGCGTGGAGCAGGCCGTCCTCGACGAACAGCGAGACGGTTTCGCCTTCCTCGATGTCGTCGGTGGCGATGTAGGCGGCCTCGCTCATCGCCCCGAGGACGTCGCCGGTGACGTGGTCCGCGAACCGTCGCACGTCGTCCGCGGCTCGAAAGAGCCAGTCGACACCTTCGTTCGTGACGCGATACCGCGATCGCCCCTCCTTCTCGACGAGTCCGTCGTCGACGAGTTCCCGGATGTACTCGCTGACGGCCTGGCTCGTGACGCCGACCTCCTCGGCGATCTCTCCCTGACTGACCGCGGGCTGGCGCTCGGCGATCTGGACGAGGATCCGGAACCGCGTCGCCGCTCGCTTGTTGTCGAGGACGTCGACCATAGGGCATCTTCTCTCGAGTGCGGCAAAAAGGTACTCGGTCGCGGGTCGTCGATCGATGGGTCGATCGATCGCCTCGGTCGTGGAACGCCGACCTGCCGATACACGACAGCCGTCCGACCATCGCCGACCAGTTCCACAGCCCGTAGTGGAACGTCAAGTTGATAGCGCGAGAGTCCTTCGGGACAACACGACAATGTGGTCGTTCGTAACGACGCCCGGAAGTGCACCGGCCGTCGGTGTCGGGGTCGTAGACGCCGTCCCGGTGATATCGGCCGTGATCAGTTCCGGGATGACCGACTGGCTGGCGTGGGTCGCCATCGGCGCGTTCGTCGTCGCGCTCGCCCTCCAGTGGCAGGATCGGCCCGGCCCGGCCCGCCACGTCGCCGCGGCCGCGTGGGTCGTCTTCGGCGTCTTCTGGCTGACGATGGTGCCGTACTACTACACCGACGCCCAGAGCCCGTTACAGACCGTTCTCTCGCTCGCCGCCCTGCCGCTGTGTACCTACACGGGGTATCTCCTCTTCCGGGGACGGGACTCGCTCATGCTCCTGTCGAAAGCGGTGATGTTCATGGGGGTGATCTACCTGCCCGCCGAGACCATCCCCGTCGTCCGGACGTGGCTGATCGAGACGACCGCAGCCCAGACCCACTACGGGATGGAACTCCTGGGGCACAGCCCCGGACTCGCGGAGGGGCCGGAGGGGTACCGGAGCAAGTTCGCGTTCGATCCGGACGAGACCGTGACCGGCCGGACGACCTACATCGTCCTCGCCTGTACCGGCATCGGGAGCATGGCCATCTTCGGCGGCCTGATCGCCGCCGTGAAGGCACCGCTCCGCCGAAAAGCCACCGCGTTCGCGCTCGCGGTCGGGGTCATCTGGTTCCTCAACCAGGTCCGGAACGTCTTCATCGGCCTCGCGTCGCCGTGGGGCTGGTTCCAGCAGGACTGGCTGGTCTCGTTCATGACGACGTACATGGGTGCCGAGCCGAGTCGCGTCTCCTTTCTCGTCGCGCACAACTACATCGCCCAGATGCTGTCGGTCGTCGCGCTCGTCGGGATCACCTTCCTCGTGGTCCGGATCCTCCCCGAGATACTCGAGCCGCTAGAGGACGTCCTGTTCGTCCTCACCGGCACCGAGTACGACCTCCAGGAGGCGCTCGGCGAGGAGGTTCGCGCCGACGGCGGCCACGCCGCCGGGGCCGAAGATAGTTCGGGTTCGGGATCGAACGCCGAGTGATGACCGAGACCGGCGTCGAGATCGACGTCCCGTTTTCGATCCACGAACGCGCCGTCGTCGTCCCGGCGGCCGAGGCGCTCGTCCTCGCCGACGTCCACCTCGGCCGCGGGGCCGCCTCGAGCGTCGACGCGCCGATCGACGACGGGGCCGACGTCGTCGCCCGTCTCGAGGACGCCCTCGCGGCGACGACCCCCGAGACGGTGGTCGTCGCGGGCGACCTCCTCCACTCGTTTTCGCGGCTCCCCCACGGGGTCGAGGACGACCTCTCGCGACTCCGGGCGGCCGTCGATCGGGCCGGCGCGTCGCTGGTCGTCGCGCGCGGGAACCACGATACGATGCTCGATCCGGTCTTCGACGGCGATCCAGTCGACGAGTACCGCCTCGAAAGCAAGTCCGACGGGGCGACGATCGTCTGCCACGGCCACGAGCGGCCCGACGGGGACGCCGATCGGTACGTGATCGGGCACGACCATCCCGCGATCTCGATCGACGGCCGCAAACGCCCCTGTTTCCTCTACGGACCGGGCGCGTACGAGGGGAGCGACGTGCTCGTACTCCCGGCGTTCACCCGCCTCGCGCGGGGGGCGACGGTCAACGGAATGTTCGCCAGCGACTTCCAGTCGCCGCTGGTCACGGACCCCGACGCGTTCTACCCGGCGGTGTGGGACGACGCGAACGACGAACCGCTGTGGTTTCCCCCGCTGGGGGAGTGTCGCCGGCTACTGTGAGCGCCGTTCCCGTGAGTACCGGACGAATCGGGGGCGCCAGGGATCCCGATCGCCGATCGGGGACCGAATGCCGATCGGCGGCCGGGACGACCGGAATGCCGCCTTCGGAGTGTCCAATATATACCGCCAATCGGGGGGTGAAGTTGGCTCGTGGGCGAAAAAATCGACATAATATTAGGTATACTGGTTATTGGTGGACATATGTCCGCAACTGTTATGCTCCGGCACGTGGTAGAGTCTATATAACATGATCGAGACGAGTGTCGACGCTGTCCGAATCCGTTCTCCGGGAACGGTCGCGCCCGATACGACCGTGACCGAAGCTGCACGTCTGCTGTGTGACCCTGCAGTTCCCGCCCTGGTAGTCCTCGAAGACGGCGACGTCATCGGGATCCTCACGGAATCCGACATCGTTTCGCTGGTCGCAGAGTCGGACGCACGGCCGGTCGTTCGAACGATCATGTCGACACCGGTGACGACGATTTCGCCGGGGGCGACGATTCGGGACGCCGCCGAGACGATGCGAACCGCTGGCGTCACACAGCTTCCGGTTGTCGACGACGGCGTCTACCGCGGATTACTCTCCGCCCGGACCCTGGCACCGTATCTCTCTCGACGCAGTCTGGATATTGAACGCCGCCGCGAGCCGGTGCGGCCGTCCCGATCGAACCGGCCGAAACTACCCGCGGGCGAGTGACCGCGAAGAACGAACCTCGCGCGGGAACGTGACCGCGAACTGACCTCGATCGCCGCTCCGCGTGGACCCGACCTGACGCCTCCTTCCCGACGCCCCGACTCACCGTGACAGATCGTCGATCACGGCTTTCGCCGCCTGCCGGCCGCTCTCCATCGCACCCTGGATCGACGACCACCGGGTGTAGTCCCCGGCCAGGTAGATCGGGCCCGCCGGATCGCGCGGGTCCGGCAACCGATCGTGGATTCCGGGCGGCTGGGCGAACTGGGCGAACTCGATCCGATCGGTGTGGAGCGTCTCGAAGCCGTCGAACCGCCGTTCGGGGTACCAGCCGGCGAGCGCGTCGCGGGTACGATCGGCCAGTTCCTCGTCGCGTTCCTCGCGCTCGCCCAGGTAGGTCGCGCTGATCAGCGTAGCGTCGTCGGGCGCGTACTCGGGAGCGACGGCGCTGTGGGGGACGACGTGGTTCGGTCCGGTCTCGGTAGCGTTCAACAGCAACCGTCGTCCCGTCTCGAGGTCCGTCCGCGCCGGCAGTTCGTAGTACTGGGTGACGCAAGCGCGTGCCTCGGTGGGAATCGACTCGACCCCCGTCAGGTCGCGAGCGGTCGGCGGATCGGTCGCAACGACGACCGCGTCGGCGGCGATCGACTCCTCTCCAGCCGTCACCGTCGTTCCACCGGCGCCGTCGGCGTTCCTGTCCGCCGCGACGTCCGCCACGTCGATCCCGGTCTCGATCGCCGCGCCGGCCTCGCGAGCCGTCTCGGCGAGTTGTTCGGGGATCGCCCCCATGCCGGCGGCCGGGACGGCCGTGTCGCCCGCCGCGAGCGCCCGGAAGGTGTACTCGAAGACCCGCTTCGAGGTCGACAGCGATCGATCGAGGGTGATACCGCCGTAGAACGGCGCGGCGAACCGCTCGACGAAGCGATCGGAGAATCCCCGATCGCGGAGGAAGGCGTCGATCGAGACGTCGTCCGGTTCGGTGCCGTCGAAAATCGCGTCGGGATCGGTCCGCAGGAGGTCCCACCGGAGTCGCGCGACGCGGAGTTTGTCCCCCAGCGAGACGTCGGGGTTGAACAGCGTCGCCGGCAGGGCGGCCGGATCGCGGATCGGATCCGAGAGCGTCGACCGGTGGTTCGGCCGGGCGATGGTGGCCCCCGGCGCGAACCGGCGCAGGTCGAGCGCGTCGAGGTCGAGTTCCCGCTGCACGGCGGGATAGGCGGTAAAGAGCACCTGGAATCCCCGATCGAGGCGGAACCCGTCCCCTTCGCGGGTCCTGACGCGACCGCCGGGCGTCTCCTCGCGTTCGAACAGCGTCACGTCGGCACCGCCGGCGGCGAGGTGACGCGCGGCGACCAGTCCGGCGAGTCCCCCACCGACGACGATCACTCGCGGCGTCCGGGTCATGCGTGACGGTTCGGAGACGAGACACAAAACGATGGACCCAACGGCAAACGGGTGGGTCGACGCGTTCGGGTCTGGAGAGTCCGGTCGGGAGCCAGATCCGGCCCGATCGCACCCAGGGACCGATCGGGGAGTGTCCCGTCGCTAGCTGTCCGTCAGCAATCGTAGCGCGACGCCGACGAGGATGACGATGACGCCGAGCGCCGTCGCGATCGGCGGAATCGGCACGAACAGCAGGGCGACGCCGAGGAGGATCACGATCGTCGAGGCTCTGACCATGCAAACGCATCGCCGTGACGACAGGTAGTGCTGTGCCCGGCATATACAGGACGTCACTGTTACCCCCCACGGATAACCGACCGTCCGTCGTAACTGACGTATGGTCGATGCAACCATCACCCCGATCGATCGCGGAACGATCACGACCGATTTCAATCACATCGTCGAGGGCCACACGCTGGGGACGGCGGCGGACCCGAACCCGGACGTGACGATGGGCGACGGGCCGGTCTACAACCTCGTGATCGAGCACCCCGAGGGGACGATCCTCTGGGACACCGGCTCCCATCCCGAGGCCGATTCGGGCCACTGGCCGGCCGAACTGTACGCGGCGTTCGAACACACGGGCCTGCGCCCGATCGAGGACGATCTCGCGGAAGCGGGCTACGCCGTCGACGACATCGATTACGTGATCCAGACGCACCTCCACCTCGACCACGCGGGCGGCCTGTACGCCTTCGAGGGAACCGAGACGCCGATCTTCGTCCACGAGGACGAGTTCAAGTACGCCTACTACAGCGCGAAGACGGACGCGGGGAGCGACGCCTACGTAACCGGGGACTTCGATCGGGACCTGAACTGGGAGATCGTCCACGGGGAGCGCGAACAGCACTTCGAGGACCTCGAGTTCGTCCACCTCCCCGGTCACACGCCGGGTCTGCTCGGCGTCAGACTCGACATAGACGACGCCGGGACCGTAATCTTTGCCGGCGACCAGGCCTACGTGCGGGCGAACTATCACGACGAACACCCCATGGGTGGCGACCTGCTGTGGAGCAAGCGGGCCTGGTACGAGAGCCTGCGCCTGCTGAAAGACGAGGAGCGACGGCACGACGCACGGATCTTCTGCGGCCACGACGCCGAGGACCTCGAGACGTTACGGGAGGGGCTCTGAGCGGCCGTCCGGCGGCCGTGTGAGCGATTGCCGGGGCCGATATCACTTTACTGATCGACGTGCCGTTGCCCCTATGGAATCCACGGACCGCGACGACGGGCCCGCGTTCCAGTCCGTCTTCGAGAACCGCGTCCGGTTCGCCGAAACCGACCTCCAGGGCATCGTCTTCTACGGCGAGTACTTTACCTTCCAGGACGAGGCGGTGACCGAGTTCTTCCGACAGATCGGCTACGGCTTCGAGGAGATGATCGATCGCGGCTGGCAGACTCACGTCGCGAACACGGAACTGAACTACCGGGAGGGGGCCGAACTCGGCGACGTCATCGAAAACGAGTTGCGGGTCGTCGAGTTCGGCACGGCGAGTTTCACCTCGGAGTATCGCGCCCGGCGAAAGGACGACAGTTCCCTCCTCGCCGACGGAACCGTCACCCACGTCGCCGTCGACCTCGAGACCGACGAGACGATCCCGGTCCCCGACGAGTTCCGCGAGGCGATCGCCGCGTTCCAGGGCGGTCTCGAGTCGATCGAGTGACGGCCGCGTTTCGCTCCCGACGCGGTGGTGGAGACGGCCGTCGAAGAAACGCCGCGCTCAGTGAACGCCGACGTACGCCTCGCGGACGTACTCGTTGTCGTGGAACTCGTCGGCGGTCCCGGTGAGTTCGATCTCCCCGGTCTCGATCAGGGAGAGCCGCTCGGCGTGGCCCAGCGCGAACGTCGAGTTCTGCTCGGCGAGCAGGATCGTCAGGTCCTCGGTTTCCCGGAGCGTCTCGAGTGCGTCCCCGATGTCCTCGATGATGACCGGGGCGAGCCCGAGCGTCGGTTCGTCGAGCATCAGCAGGTCGGGGTCGCTCATGAGCGCCCGGCCGACGGCGAGCATCTGTTGTTCGCCACCGCTCATGGTTCCGGCCTCCTGTTCGCGGCGTTCGTCGAGCCGCGGGAACAGGTCGTAGACCATCTCGAGGTCCGCCCGGACCGCGTCGCGATCGTCGCGGAACTGCGCCCCCATCAGCAGGTTCTCGTGGACCGAGAAGAACGGGAACAGGTCCCGATCCTCGGTACAGTAGATCAGGCCGTCCCTGACGATCCGCTCGGAACTCACCGTGGCCAGGTCCCGTCCGTCGTACGTGATCGTCCCCTCGTAGTCGACGAAGCCGGCGATGGCGTTCAGCATCGTCGTCTTGCCGGCCCCGTTCGGGCCGATCACCCCGTAGATCTCGCCGCGATCGATCGACAGGCTGATTCCTTTCAGTGCGTGCGACTTGCCGTAGTAGACGTTCAGATCCTGGACGTCGAGTATCGTATCGGACATTATCGTCCCTCCCCAGCGAGGTAGGCCTCCTGGACGCGTTCGTTCTCGGCGATCCGTTCGGGCGAGCCGGCCGCGAGTTTCTCGCCGTTGTTGAGCACGACGACGCGATCGACGAGGTCCATCAGCCCGCCCATGTTGTGGTCGACGACGACCATCGTCATCCCCTCCTCGCGGAAGCGTTCGATCTGCGTCGCGAGGGCGTCGATCTCGGCCTGGTTCATCCCGGCGAACGGCTCGTCGAGCAACAGCAGGTCGGGCTCCGTCGCCAGCGCCTTCGCGATCTCGAGCCGACGGACGTCCGCGTGCGGGAGCTCGTCGGGCATCGCCTGCAGCTTGTCCTCGAGATCGATCCGGGCGGCGTACTCGTAGATCTCCTCGTCGCTCGCGCCCCCGTAGAACGAGAAGACGCTGTTCGGGAGCGTGAACAGCTTGATGTTCCCGGCGACGGGGTAGCGATCGATCGGGTTCGACTCCTGGGAGACCCGCGAGAGCCCCCTGTCGACGACCTCGTGGGTCGCGTCGTCGGTGATGTCGTCGCCGTCGAACCGGACCGAGCCCGCGGTGACGTCGTACCTGCCCATGATGCAGTTGAACACCGTCGACTTGCCCGACCCGTTCGGCCCGATCAGGCCGACGATCTCGCCGCGATCGACCTCGAACGAGAAGTCGTCGACGGCGACCAGGCCGCCGAACCGCTTCGTGAGGCCGTCGACGTCGAGGAGGCTCACTCGTGATCACCTCCGATCGAGCCGAGAGCGTGCCAGATCCAGCGGAACAGCCCGTCGCGGGCGAACACGAGGACCAGCAGGACGAGAAGCCAGAGTACGATCCACCGCGTCGAGTGGCCGAACCAGAGGCGTAACACCTCGTCGCGGAGCAATACGAACAGGAACGCGCCGCCGATCGGGCCGAGGATGGAACTCATGCCGCCGATGACGGCCATCGCGATCATCTCGATGCTCCGGTCGACGACGACGAAGGTGGCGGGGTCGACGTTCCCGCCGAAGTGGGCGAGCAGGACGCCGCCGATCCCCATCGTGATCGAACTGAGAACGAACGACCAGAGCTTGAACGTGGTCGGGTTGAGTCCGGCCGCGGAGACGGCCTGCTCGTTCTCCCGGATCGCGACGAGCACCATCCCGACGTTCGATCGCGCAACGACCGTCAGTACGACCGCAACGACCAGCATCGGGACGAGCATGTAGTAGTACCGCATCGTGAAGTCCCAGGTGAACACCTCGACCGCCTGGAAGCCGTTTTCGCCGCCGAGCGTCTCGCTGAACCCGATCGTCAGCCGGTAGAACAGGAGCACGGCGACGAACGTGACGAGCGAGAAGTAGGGCCCGGACAGCCGGAGCGAGGGAAGCCCGATGAGAAGCCCCACGATCACCGCCGCGAGGATCGACAGCGGGATGGTGACCACGAAGCCCAGGTCCGGACTCACGGTGACGACGAGCAGTGCGGTCGTGTAGCCGGCGGCCGCCGACAGCACCGAGTGGCCGAAGCTGATGTAGCCGGTGTAGCCGCTCTGGATGTCCCACCCCATCGCGAAGATGGCCCAGATGCACGCGAGCGTGAGGGTTCGCATGTAGTTGCCCGCGAGCAACGGTGCCCAGGTCGGGGCGACGACGAGCGCGACGAGGGAGACGAGGAGCGCGGCCAACTGGAGCCCGGTCACGTCGCCGACGTAGGGACCGAACAGGCGGTTGAATCGGTCCGCGAGGGGCTGGAGTGTCTCGTCGATCGGGGCCAGGACGCGAGCGGCGACGCGGCCGCTCGGCCCGATGATCGTCCGTCGAACCGTACTGCGCACCGCTCCGGACCGCTGTAGTTCTTCACTCATGGACGTATTCCCTCCCGTACAGCCCCTGCGGTAACAGGAACAGCACGACGAGCAAGATGACCAGGGAGAGGATGCCCCGGAAGCTCTGGCCCAGCACGGAGACGGTGAGCGTCTCGGTGTACCCGATCAGGTAGGCGGCGACGATCGAGCCCTTGATCGAGCCGATGCCGCCGATCACCACGATGATGAACGCGAGCGCGAGCGGGTTCAGCCACATCAGCGGCGTCGCGGCCTGTCCGCCGCCGAGGAAGATCCCGGCGACGCCCGCGAGCGAACCGGCGATGAGCCACGTTCGGGTCCGGACCGAGTGCAGATCCACGCCGGTGAGTCGAGCGCCCCGCTCGCTCATCGACGCGGCGAGGATCGATCGGCCCCCGTCGGTCTTGGTGATGTAGTACCAGAGCAGTCCGATGGCGATCCAGGAGACGACGAATCCGGCCAGGTCGTTGTACGAGACGGCCGTGCCGGCCAGGCCGACGGTCCCCGAGATGACCGTGTAGGAGTAGGGCTGATCGCCGAAGATGCCGATCGCGACTTCGGTCACCGTCGTCGCGAGGACGACGGTCGCGAGGAACGTGATCACCGCGTTGTCTTCGATGTACCTGACGAGACCGACGTACAGTCCGTAGGAGAGTCCCGCGACGATGGCGACCGCGAGCGGGAAGACGACGATCGAGGGCAACGCGATCGCTTCCGCGACGATATCCCTGTTCAGGGCCATGAACACGTACGCGCCGGCCATGATCAGCGCACCGTGGGCGAGGTTCAAGACGCCGCCGACGCCGAAAATCATCGTAAAGCCGATCGCGATGAGCGCGTAGAGCGCGCTGATCATCGCTCCGGTGATCAGTATCGAGAGTATCGATTCGAGCATTCCTAGTTCATCCAGTTCGGTGCGACGTGCTCTTCGGTGCGGTGTTGTTCGGGGTAGACGCACTCGAGTCCGCCCTCGGGTAGCCACTGGGTAATCGGGAAGTTCGTGATCACACCGTCGCCGTTGCGCTCTTCCTGGACGTCGTGGGGGTAGTCGTCGCCCTCCTCGTAGAACGAGATCTGGCCGGCCGTCCCGGTGTAGTCCAGCCCCAGCATCGCGTCGACGATGTCGTCGAGGTTACTCCCGTAATCGGCGGTCCCGGCCTCCTCGACGGCCTCACGGTACAGGTAGACCGCGTCGTAGGTGTTGAATCCCATGTACATCGGGAGGTCGGGCGCGTCCTCGTCGTCCTCGACGAACGACTGGTAGCGATCGACGAAGTCGAGCGTCTCGCCCGTGATCTCGGTCGTCCCGGCAGCACCCGACTGCGAGGTGGTCTCGTAGGTGGCGGCCCCCTCGGAGAGTTCGTAGAAGTCCGGCGTCATGGAGGCGACGTGGATCCCCTCGATGCCGAACTCGAGTTCTCGCTGGTGCCACTGGCCGAGCATCTCCGCGCCGATGATGTGGGCGAAAAACCGGAAGACTGCGTCGGGGTCTTCCTCCTGGAGGGTGTTCATGACCGGCGTGAAGTCGTCGATCTCCGTCGAGAGTTCCTCCTCGTAGACGACGTCGTAGCCGCGCGATTCCAGTTCGTCCGGCAGGTTGTTCGTGAACGGATCCGTCCACGCCGCGTCGTCCGCGAGGTACGCGAACGTGTTCCAGCCGTGGCGGTCCGAGAGGTAGTCGGCGTACCCGCCCATTGCCTCGGCCTGGTAGAACGAGTTGATCGGTCCGGACCGGAAGATGTTCTTGTTCGCCTCGTAGTCCGATCCGACGGAGTTCTCGATGATCGCCGGCGACGCCGACCCCGTGACGATGTACGGGACGCCGTTCTCGGTGACCATGTCCATGATGTTGAGCGATACCTCGCTGGAGAACGTCCCGATCAGGACGTCGACGTTCTCCTGGTTGATCAGCCGAGAGGCTTCGTCCTGTGCCGTCGACGGATCGGCTCGCGTATCCTCGCTGATCAGGTCGACCTCTTCGTCCATGATCCCGCCGTCCTCGTTGATCTCTTCGATTGCCAACTCGGCGCTTCGTTCGGAGCCGAGTCCCTGGGTGATCTCCAGCGGACCGAGGTGACCGATCGTGATCCCGTCACCGTCGCTGCCCCCCAGGCACCCGGCGAACGTCGTCGCGACTGCCCCTGTCCCGGCGGCCCCGAGGAACGTTCGCCGAGCCACCCCACTATTACCATCCTTTCCCGAATTCAGATTTTTGTTACTCTTGTTAACCATTGTGGCTCACTGTGTTACCAATTCTGGCCACTCTGTTTCGATTAGTCCGTATTAAAGATGAGGGAGTGTAACAAGGAACACGCGCTACGTGCAAACAAGAAACATAGAAGAGATTTATTCGGTTGGCAGGTCGATACCCGCGAGATCGACGTCCGGTTCCTCGAGTCGGTATCGGCCGTTCTCGACCGTCACGACCCCGTCGTGGCGAAGCTGGTCGAGATGAGCGTAGGCCTCGCCTGGCCCGTGAACGACGTGAATCCCCTCGAGGTCGCCGAACAGTCGCTGGCTGACCGCCCAGGGGTCGACCGGCCCGCGTTCGCGAAGCACCTCGAGAATCGCCGCGGTCCGGTCCCGGTGGTGGTCGAGGATGTCACGGGCGCGGGCCGTCGGATCGGCGATCGGGTCGCGGTGGCCAGGCCAGACCCGATCGTAGTCCCGATCGGCGATCCGTTCGAGCGATTCGCGGTACGTCTCCAGCGGCCGGTCGACCCGGAGGTCGGCTCCGCCGACGTTCGGCGTGTACACGGGGAGGACGGCATCACCGACGAACGCCTCGGGTCCGTCACTGACGGCTTCGCCCTCCGTTCGTTGCGTGACCGACGCACCGATCGTCTCGAAACAGCAGTGTCCGGCCGCGTGTCCGGGCGTGTGGACAGTCTCGAGAGTCCACCCACCGACCTCGAGTACCGTCCCGTCCTCGATCGGCGTCGCCTCGGGCGGCGTGCCCTCGATCCCGCTCGCCGCATCCAGGAACGCGAACAGATCCGCCTGTGCGTCCGCCGGGACGCCCCACTCGTCGAGCATCGTCTGCCGGCGCTCGTCGGCCGCGGCGACCGCCCCGGGGTCCCGTTCGACGAGCGGCAGGTCGGCCCCGTGAACGTAGACGGTCGCGCCGCTCTCGGCCTGGATCTCCCCGGCGAGTCCCGCGTGATCGACGTGGTAGTGGGTCAATACGACGTCGTCGACGTCGGCGAACTCGTAGCCCCGCTCGGCCAGCCCCGCCCGGAGGTCCGATCGGACCCCGTCGGTCGCGATCCCCGTATCGACGAGCGCGAGTTCGTCGCGGGCGTCGTCGGCGAGTACGTACGCGTTGTTGCGCCCCTCGAATTCGTCGTTGCCCAGCGAAATGCGGTCCATGTCCACCACACACATCCTGTCCAATATTAATTGGTTGGGTGAAGAGAGGTAGAACTGTTAACTCAGGCAGTAATAGTTCGAACAGAGTTAGTTCGGGATCGGTCGAGCGACCGGACGCGATAGCGGAGTGGATGCCAGTCCCGTTCGATACTGTCTGCGTGCGTCGAGAGAGCGGTCCGCCGTCGACCTGCGCGCGTCGATCGCGGGGTTCAGACGGACTACTGTAGTCAGTTTCGGTGCACCCCCAGGACGGTAGCGGTTGTACCGGTACTCCGGTACAGCGGACCGTCTCAGCTTTCGAGTTCAGCGCGAAACAGCTGATTGACGTCGCCCGGATCGGCGCTGCCGCCGGTCTTTTGCATCACCTGGCCGACGAGGAAGTTGATCGCGCCGTCGTCGCCCGACTCGTAGTCGTCGACGGCACCCGGGTTCTCGTCGATCGCCTCGACGACGGCCTGCTGGACCTCGTCCTCACCGGTCTTGCCCAGCCCCGCTTCCTCGACGATCGCGTCGGGCGCGGTTCCGTCGTCGAGCATCGATCGGAGGACGGTCTCGCGGGCGTTTTTCGCCGTGATCTCGTCGTCGGCGACGAGTTCGACGAGCCGGGAGATTTCGTCGAGTCGATCGTCGACGTCCGTAATTTCCATGTCGCGGTAGTTGAGTTCGCCCAGCAGGTTGTCCGCGACCCAGGTCGCCGCGAGGTCCGGATCGAACTCGCCCGCGACGTCCTCGTAGAAGTCCGCGACCTGCTTCGTGGAGGTGAGCTTCGAGGCGGCCTCCTCGCTCAGGCCGTACTCGTCCTGGAACCGCTCGCGGCGAGCAGAGGGGAGTTCCGGGATCGCGATCTCGTCCTTCCAGCCCGAGACGCGAAGCGGCGGGAGGTCGGCCTCCTCGAAGTAGCGGTAGTCCTTCTCCTCCTCTTTCGATCGCATCGAGACCGTGATCCCGCGGGACTCGTCCCAGTGGCGAGTCTCCTGTTCGACCGCGCGCCCGCGCTGGATCGCGTTCTTCTGGCGGGTCTCCTCGTAGGCCAGCGCCTTCTGTGCGCCCTTGTGGCTCGAGATGTTCTTGACCTCGGTTCGGTTGGCCGCCGCGAGCGCCTCGGAACCGATCTCGTCGGTGTCGTCCCCGTCGATCTCGTCCGCAGGGACGATCGAGAGGTTGGCGTCGATCCGGAGGCTCCCGTCGCGTTCGGCGTCGAAGACGCCCAGGTACTCGAGCACCTCCTCGAGTTCGGCGAGGAACGCCCGCACCTCGTCGGGACTGCGGAAGTCCGGTGCCGTGACGATCTCCATCAGCGGCGTCCCCGCACGGTTGTAGTCGACGAGAGTGTACTCCGCCGAGTCGATGCCGCCACCGCCGCCGACGTGCTGGAGGCTCCCCGGGTCCTCCTCCAGGTGGGCGCGCTCGATCGCGACGGTGCGGCGCTGGCCCTCGACGGACACCTCGAGTTCGCCGTCGGCGCAGATCGGTTCGTCGTACTGGGTGATCTGGAAGTTCTTGGGCAGGTCGGGGTAGTAGTAGTTCTTCCGGTGGAATCGGGTCTCCTCCGGGATGTCGGCGTCGATCGCCTTCCCGATCTTGACGGCGGCCTCGACGGCGGCCTCGTTGAGAACCGGGAGTGCGCCCGGCAGGCCGAGACAGACCGGGCAGACGTTCTCGTTCGGCTCGTCGGTCGCGTCGGTCGAGCAGCCACAGAAGATCTTCGTGTCGGTCTCCAGCTGGACGTGGACCTCGAGGCCGATGACGGTCACGAGGTCGCCCTGCTGGACGGTCTGGGCAGTCATTGCACCTCGATTCGGGCCGGCGGGGGTAAAACGTAACGGGACGGCTCCGCCGTCGGTTCCGGCACGCGATCGCGCGTCACGGCCGTCGTATTTGCGCGTTCGACGATTCGCGCCGGGTTCGAGCGCCGATCGAGTGATGCCGAACGTACGGTGCCCGGAAATCGAGCGTCCGACCCGGATCCGTCCGGGTCCCACGCGTTACGTTCTCACTCGGTCGCAGTGTGGTCCGGTTCGATCTCCACGTCGGTCGTTCCGAAGGGTTCGAGGGGGTCCTCGAACGTCGCGGTCAGTTCGTTCTCCGGGAAGAACCCGATGATGCGGGCGGTTTCGTCGCCGCCGTTGTAGATCCCGTGCGGGGCCATCTCCGGAACCACGGCGCACTGTCCGGTCTCGAGATCGATCGTCTCGTCGCCGATCGTCGCCTCGACCCGACCCGTGGTCACGACGAGCAGTTCCTCGTTGCTATCCCGGTGGGAGGGGAGGTAGTCGCCGGGTTCGATCTCGATACAGACGATAATCAGGTTCTCGGCGCCGGCGTCGACGCCGTTCGGCGCGCCGGGCGTCAGCGGGAAGTACCCGCGAAGCCGGGCGTGATCGTCGTGTTCCTGGTAGCAGTCAGTGCCCTCGAACTGGTACAGATCGACGGCGCGAGCGGTCTCAGTCCTGTCTTTCGATGTCGTAGCCATGCTGTCTCACATCCTGCCTGATTGCGGGCCGTCCTGCGAGGGCGTGAAAAATACCTGCTCGATCGGGGCGGCCTGAATCGACTGCTAGAACGCCCGCTCGGAGCATAACGGTTTTTCACGCCGATCGGAGACACCGGCCGATCGACAGGACCGGACCCCGTCGGAATCGCGGCCGGACGCGACGGAACCACGACTGGGGCCTCTCGACGGCTTCGCGCCGTGCCCGGGGGACTGCGGTACGATCGCATTACTCCCCGACCGATCGCGTTACGGACTCGGTTACGCAGTTCCAGTCGTTACAACTGTCTCGTAGTTTTTTGATTCGCGAAATTGAACGAAAACGCGAGGTGTGATACATGGTACCTGATACCGCAACATCGGCGTGGCGACGCTACCGCGCGATCCCGATCGTCTACCGGATCGGCGCGGCGTTCGTGCTGGGATCGATCGTCGGCCTACTCGTCGGCGACGCCGCGACGGCGCTCCAGCCGCTGGGGGACATCTTCGTCAGGCTGCTTTCCATGATCGTCATCCCGATCGTCATCTTCACGCTGCTGATGGGGATCCGACGGATCACGCCCTCGACGCTCGGGAAGATCGGTGGGCAGGTCATCGCGCTGTACGCCGTCATGTCGGCGATTGCGGTGTTTATCGGGCTGGCGGTGGCCAACCTGGTCAATCCGGGGTCGGGACTGACGCTGGCCGAGGACGTCGAGTTCGAGCCGGAGGAGACGCCGGACTTCGTCGAGGTACTGATCGGCATCGTCCCGGAGAACCCGATCGGGGCGATGGCCGAAGGTGACGTGCTCGCGACGATCTTCTTCGTCATCGTCTTCGGCCTCGCGCTCCTCATGCTCGAGGAGAGCACCGAGGACGAGGCCGTTCGGCGCGGCGTCGAGTCGATTTTCGACATCGTCGAGGCCGGCACCGAGGCGCTGTTCAAGATCGTCTGGGGCATTATGGAGTACGGGGTCATCGGCGTCTTCGCGCTCATGGCCGCCGTCTTCGGCGAGGCCGGCATCGACGCGATCGTCCCCTTCGCGCTGTTGATCGGGACCCTGCTCGGTGCGATCCTGATCCACATCGGGGTCGTCTACCTCGGCGGACTCATCGTGGCGCTCACCCGCCAGTCGCCGGTCGCGTTCCTCACCGGGTCGAAGGACGCGATCGTGACGGCGCTCTCGATCCGGTCATCGAGCGGGACCTTGCCGGTGACGATGGCGAACGCCGACGACAACCTCCGGATCGACGAGGGCGTCTACGGCTTCTCGCTGCCGCTGGGCGCGACGATCAACATGGACGGGACGGCGATGTACCAGGGCGTCGTCGCGATCTTCGCGGCGAATCTCGTCGGCGTCCAGTTGACCATCGTCGAGCAGGTGACGGTCGTCCTCATCGCGGTGCTCGCGAGCATCGGTGCCGGGGGCGTCCCGGGAACGGGGCTGATCATGCTGACGCTGGTGTTGACCCAGCTCGGCCTCCCGCTCGAGGTAGTCGGCTTCGTCGCCGGCGTCGACCCGATCCTCGATCGGCTCCGGACGATGACGAACGTGACGGGCGACCTCGCCGTCACCACGGTCGTCGCCCACTGGAACGACGCGATCGACTTCGGCGGTGGCTCGTGGATCGATCCGACTCGCGGGCTCGAGATCGGCAGCGGAACCGCCTCCAGCAGCGACTGATACGGTTTACTGTACGTCAGTTCCGGCGCAACCGCCGCCCGGATCGCGGTTGCGCCGGTACATCGGTACAGCAATCCGTATGAACCCGAGCGCCTCCGGGCGACGACCGATTCCGTTGCGACTCCGGGCGGCGAACGCCGCTCGATCACGGGCCGACGGGACAAAAGGGGATTACCGGGTGCAGTAGCGGCCGCCTAGCGCTCCGCGCGCGGGAGTTCCGCGGTGAGGTACTCGACGAACTTCTCCGGGTGTTCGGCGTGTGGCAACAGCGTCGAGTAGTCGATGACGACGAGATCCAGGTCGCCCGCGTCGGCGAGATTTCGCCCCTGCCTGAGCGGAATGAGTTCTGCGTCACGACCCCAGACCAGCGTCGCCGGCGTCTCGAGGGCCGCCAGTTCCGTCTGGAGGTCGAAGTCCGGATCGAGCGTTCCCGACGCGAACGAGGCCGGCGCGTACCGGGCTCCCGGCTGGTGGGCGCTCCGCCACGCGTACTCGACCTCCGCCTCGTCGATCCGATCGGCGTCGTAGTAGCCGTCCCGATCGAAGAAGTACCGCATCGAGGGTTTGCTCGCCAGCAGGTTGAACAGCGTCGTTCCGACGATCGGCGTCCGGATGAGGGTTCGGAGCCACGGTCGCTCCGTGCTCGTCTCGTCGGTCGGACAGATCAGCACGAGGTGTTCGAAATCGGCCTCGTCGGCCGCGTCGACGACGAACGACCCGGTCAGCGAGGAGGCGACGACGATCGGTTCGTCGGTCACGTCGCGGGCGAAGTCCCGGAGGAACTCTGCGTAGAGCGTGGGAGAGTAGACCAGTGGCGGCCGTTCTGACTGGCCGAATCCGGGGAGATCGACGGCGATCACGTGGTAGTTCTCGGCGAGCAGTTCGAGGATCGGTTCGAACTCGTGGCTGCTCGCCCCAGCGTGGATGCTGTGACACAGCAGCATGTCCGGGTCGTTCGGATCCCCCGCGACGGTGTAGGAGACCTCGATCCCGCGCCACCGGTACGTGCGTTCGACGCCCGGCAGCGGGTTCTCGTACTCGCTCGCTCGACCCTTGAGGAGGCGATTCCCGAGGACGGCACCGCCGACGATCCCGGCGGCTGCACCGAGGACTGTGCGGGCGTTCATACGGGACGTGTAGACCGCCGATCGTCTTATACTGTCGGCCGGACGTCAGTGCGCGGGAGCGACGCGAGCGACGCCGCCGTCGGCGGTCGCCGTGTCGTCGGGCCGCGATCGCGAGCGGGCGACGCGGCGTCGGCGGTTCGGGAACACCCGTCAGGTCCCGTCCACGTCGAGGTCGTCGAGACACGCCTCGACGGGTTCGAGGAGATCGCTCGCGATCGTGTAGGGGTCCGTCTCGCCCGTTCGGACGCCCTCCGCGAGGTCGTCGATTCCGCCTTCGTCTTCGATCCGGCTCTCGAGCATGGCGTGGACGTCCTCGCGCAGGAGCGTCCGGATCTCTTCGGCGTAGCGCTGGCGGGTCATCTCGGCGCGGGTGCCGGAGTCGACCAGGTACTGCTGGTGGGCCGCGAGGTCGTCGATGAACGCCTCGACGCCCTCGCCCTTCGTCGCGACGGTCTCGACGATCGGCGGAGTCCAGTCCTCGATCGCGTCGCCGTCGTCACCCCAGTCGGCACCGCCCGCGTCCATCGCGTCGGCGCCGTGATGGCCGGCGTCGCCGCCCATCCCCGGTCCTTCGCCGAGGTGGATCATGTCCCGGAGTTCCTGGACGGTTCGATCGGCGCCCGGTCGATCGGCCTTGTTGACGACGAAGACGTCGGCGATCTCGAGGATGCCGGCTTTCAGCGTCTGGATGTCGTCACCGGACCCGGGCGGGACGAGCACGGCGACGGTGTCGGCGGTCCGGACGATGTCGATCTCGTTCTGGCCCGCGCCGACGGTCTCGATGATGATCTTGTCCTTGCCGAAGGCGTCCATCGCCTTCACGGCGTCCGCCGTCGCGGTCGAGAGCCCGCCCAGCGTGCCGCGGGCGCTCATCGAGCGGACGAAGACGTCCATGTCGCCCACGGTGGAGGCCATCCGGATCCGGTCGCCCAGCACCGCGCCGCCGGTGAAGGGCGAGGAGGGGTCGATCGCGATGACGCCGACGGTCTCGCCCCGATCGCGGTAGGTCTCGGCCAGTTTGTCGACGAGCGTGGACTTGCCCGCGCCGGGGCTGCCCGTAATCCCGATCACGTCGGCCGCGCCCGTGTGGGCGTAGAGTTCGGAGACGAGGTCACGGTAGCCCGGCGATCGGTTCTCGATCTTCGAGATGACGCGGGCGAGCGCGCGGTGTTTCCCCGCGAGCAGGTCCTCGAGTAACGGTTCGTGCTCCGCGTTCATCGCTCGGGTGCGTTCTCGCGGACGAACTCGATCGTCTCCTCGATCGACGTGCCGGGGCCGAAGATCTCGGCGACCCCCAGTTCTTTGAGTTCGTCGCGGTCCTCGTCGGGGATCACGCCCCCGGCGAGGACGAGGGTGTCCTCCTTCGCGCCGTACTCTTCGAGGCCGTCCATGATCTTCGGAACGAGCGTGTCGTGGGCCCCCGAGAGAATGGAGATGCCGAGGACGTCGACGTCCTCCTGGACGGCCGCCTGGACGATCTCCTCGGGTGCCTTGTGGAGGCCGGAGTAGATGACTTCGAACCCGGCGTCACGGAACGCGCGGGCGATGACGTGGGCGCCCCGATCGTGACCGTCGAGGCCGACTTTGGCGACGAGACACCGGATCGACTCCTGCTCCTGTTCGCTGCTCATACACCTCCCTTCCCGTGCCGCCTGTTTGACTTTAACGGATATTGCCTAGACTTGCGTCGCGGTCGGTGCGGGTCGCGACGACGACGAACTGCCCACCGATCGCGAAAACCGGACAGTTCCGGCGTCCGACACGGAGATCCGCGACACTGTCAGCGGGTCGCATTCCGAACCAAAGGCCTAAGAGCGAAACTAGCTTACATTCTGGCAATGACTATCGTTCGTCTACTGCGGAGGGATCTCTCGTGGGCGTCGAAATAAAAGAAACCAGGGTACCAGACGCCGAATTCGAGGAGATGAAAGGATTCGTCTTCGAGTATCTCGCGGCCAGCGTCGAGAAGGAAGACGAGGGCGGCCGCATGCGCTGGTACCCGTGGCACTCCGCGGAGTACCGGCACAACCACATCCTCAACGTGGTCAATCTCGCGGAGGAGATCGCTCGCGAGGAGGGCGCGGACGTCGACGTCACGCGGGTCGCCGCGCTCTTTCACGACGTCGCCAAACTCGAGACGGACCAGGAACTCCACGCCGAGGCCGGCGCTCGCGTCGCCCGGGAGTACCTCGAATCCCGCGCAGAGTACCCCGAATCGTTCATCCAGCAGGTGTGTCGCGCGATCGAACACCACTCCTACCAGGGCGACCTGAACGACCTCTCACTCGAGACGCAGTCGCTCATCGAGGCCGACCTGCTCGACAAGGTCGGCGCGAACGGGACGGCCCTGATGCTGTTGCGCATGGGTTACGAGGCCCGCACCCACATGGACACCGACGAAATGGTCGATCGGGTCCTCGAACGCGGCTACGACGCCGCCTCGCGCGTCCAGAGCGACACAGCCGAGAGCATCGCTCACCAGCGACTCAAGCGCGTGAAGTGGTTCCAGGAGTGGCTCGAGGACGAGATCGCCGCGATGGGGAACTGATACGGATTGCTGTACCGATGTCCCGGCGCAACCGCCGCCCGGATCGCGGTTGCGCCGGAACTGACGTACAGTAAACCGTACTAGGCGCCCATCGGCGGTTTCCGACCGTTCGCTCCGAGAGCGACGGCGTCACGGACCTGCATCCAGTCACGTCCGCGGATCGATCGATCCTCATTCGGGACGGCAACGGCGTCGTTAGCCGATTGAGACCCTCAGAAGATACCGAGAGCGCCGACGGCGAGAAAGAGCAGGCCGAACCCGGCCAGCACGACGGCGCTCAGGGCGGCGACGATCGGCGCGAAGGCGTCGACCCGCCGCCCTGCGGCGACCAGCGCGGCGGGGTAGGCGACGATCCAGAGCGCGATGCCGCCGAAGAATCCCAGCAGCAGGGCCGGCGAACCGGTCTGGACGACGAGCGCTCCCTCGAGGACCGTCCCCGCGCCCGGCACGTGCGAGAAGACGTCGAGGCTGCCCGACTGGAGCAACCCGACGCCGACGGTGAGCCAGAACCCGATCTGGTAGGGGTTCGTCAGCGCGAGCACGAACGTCTTGCGAAAGCCTTTCGACTCGCCGCGGCCGCCGTCCGTGAACGAGGCCGCCGATCGGGCCTCCTCGATCGCGCCGACGGCGAAGTAACACATCAGGAGTCCGCCGGCGAAATAGAGGACCGGCCGGACCGCCGGGTACTGGTCGATGATCGCGACGATGCCGGCGAGCGCGAGGGCGAAGAAGACGACGTCGGCGACCATCGCGCCGAGGCCGGCCCAGAAGCCGGCCGTCCAGCCGCGGACGACGCTCTCCTCGGCGATAATGGCGTTCATCGGTCCTGGCGGCGCGGCGAGGGCCACGCCGAAGACGATGCCGGCGAGTGCCGTGACGATCGCGCTGGTCACTGGTAGTCGATATCGAGTCGGGGGAGAAAAGCGCACTGGCTTCGGCAGCGCGAGCCACGGATCGGCGTCGCCCCGTCCGCCCGGTGTCGATCGCCGGATCGCCGGACCTATTTCGAGTGCCGACGTACGGCGGGTATGGCCGAGCATCGAATCGCCGGTGTGACGTCGTCGAGGCCGCTCGCCGAATTCGACGACGTCTCGACCGGAGCGCGACGACGGATCGAGGCGGAGCGACGATGAATCGGCGCGCCCTCCTCGCGACCGCCGCTGGTGTCGGAACGATCGGTGCGAGCGGCTGTCTCGACAGCGTGTCGGGCGGGAGCGGGGACAACGAGAGCGACGAGGACGACGAGGACGACGGCCCGCCGTACGAGATCGAACTGATCGACGCGCCCGGGAGCGAGGCGGGGACGGTCACCGTCCCCCAATCCGGCCAGGTCGTCCTCGTCAACTTCACGCGGCAGTTCTGCCCGACGAGCATCGGCTACCTCTCGAACGTCGGCGAGGCGTACGATCGCCTCGGCTCGGAGTTCGATCTCGGACCCGACGGCGACGTGTTCGTGCTGTCGGTCATCGACTGGAGCCAGGGCGCGACGCCGTCGAACGACGAACTGGTCGACTGGTGGGTCGAGAACGACGGCTACTGGCCGATCGGGATCGATCGATCGGGAGCCTTCTTCGACGAGTACCACGACACCGATAATTTCCCGGGAACGGCCGCGATCGACGGCGACGGCGAGGTCCACTGGAGCGACCTCGGCGGGACGACGCCCTCAAACATCGTCTCGGGCGTCAGGGCCACCGTCGAGGCCACGTCCGGCGTCGAGACGGATCCCGACGCGGGCGGGAACGAGACGGAGGCGGTGAACACCGACTCCGACGGAGACGACGACCCGAACGCGGACTGATCGGCCCGCGACGATCATCGTCGCCACTCCGGAGCCCTCGCTTCTTACGCGTCCTCGTGCGGCCGATCGGCGAGCATCGGGTACGACTGCACCCCACCGGTGGAGTGTCGCGCGACCAGTGTTGCGACCGCCGCGTGCCCGCCCGACAGCGGTCGCCGTCGCTCCTCGTAGGAGAGCACGGTCAGGTCCAGGCACGCGCGGAGCAGGTCGTTCGATCGGTACCGGTGGCGATCGCTCGACGGGCCCACGTCGACGGGATCGGTCGTGCGCAGGTGGTGCTCGTAGACGAGGACGCCGCCCGGCCCGAGCGCCTCTTTCAGGTCCGGGAGCACGTCCAGTCCCGCGAAGAAACTCACCGTCACGAGGTCGTACCGCTCCGACCCGAACTCGAAGTCGGCGACGTCAGTCCGGTGCCAGTCGATCGACGCGTCGACGTCGTGGGCCGCGGCCCGCTCCCGTGCCTGCGCGAGGGCCTCGTCGGAGACGTCGATCGCGTCGACCGCGTAGCCGTGCTCGGCGAGGAAGACGGCGTTACGTCCGGTCCCGGTCGCGACGTCGAGGGCTCGCCCCTCGGGGAGCGTCTCGATCCGGCGCTCGAGAGCCGGGATCGGATCGTCGGGGAGGTCGAAGTCGACGTCCCTGTACTTCTCGTTCCACCGCTCGCGATCGTCCGTCACGTTCGATCGGATGGACGCCGGGCGCTTGATAGTTCTCCCGCCGATCGACGATCGAACCAGTGAACCCTTTGGTCGAGGAATCGTATCGTCGCACATGAGCCGTCACACGGACCGTTACGTCGCGGCCGGACGCCGGACCTGCCGGCCCCGAACGCGGCGAGACCGATCGCCGGTCGAGGTGAGAGACCGGTGAGACGCCGGGACCTCCTGGCCGGAATCGGGAGTGTCGGCATGCTCGGCGGAAGCATTGCGCTCCTTCGAAACGGGATGCCCGACGTCGGCGGCGACGGCGGACCCACGCCTGCAGACGACGACGTGTCCGATGGCCCCGTCGAGGTCGAGACGATCGACGCCCGCGGGAGCGAGGCCGGGACGGTCGCGGTGCCGGCCGATCGGGTCACGGTCGTCAGCTTCTTCGTCACGGGCTGTGGCCAGTGTCAGGCGCATATGCCCCACCTCGCCGAGGCTCGCCAGGAACTCCGGGAGGACTACGGCTCCGACGTCCGGTTCCTGTCGGTCACCTACCAGTCGCTCGGCAAGATGCCGCCCGACGAACTCCGGGACTGGTGGACGGCCCACGACGGCAACTGGGCGGTCGGCTACGACCCGGACTCGACGCTCGCGGCGTCGTACGGCGTCGTCGGCTACCCCGTCACGGTCGTGGTCGACGCGGACGGCGAGAACCGGTGGCAGGAGAAGGGAATCGTCGATCCCGAGACGATCGTCGAGGCCGCTGAACCCGTGCTGGACGCACGACGGGCGGCACCGACCGGGAACGAGACGGCCGACGACGAGTCGACGTCGACCGCCTGAGGCGATTCAGACAGTGACGACGATTCGTTCCGGACCGACGAGCGACGTGGTTCCTACGTGCCGTTCCCGAACCGGGTGAACAGCCCGGAGATCGGATCCATCCGGTCTTTCCACGAGGACGTCGCGTCGCCGACGGCGGCGATCCCGTCCTCGTCGACGGTACAGAGTCGGCCGCTCGCGACGGCGATCGCGGTCAGACCGTCGCCGACCGGGTCGTGGTGCCACCGCTCGGTACCGTCGTCGGTCGCGATCGCGTGAATGCGGTCCTCGTCGGTGCCCAGACAGACGTGGTCGTCGATGACGACGGGGGCCGTCGCCGCGGCACCGACGGCGACGCGCCAGCGTTCGGTGCCCGCCGCGGCGTCGACGGCGTAGAGGCTGTGGTCGGCACTCGCGACGAAGACGGTGCCGTCGGCGACGGTCGGTGCGGCCCTGAGTCGGCCGCCGGTTTCGAACCGGAACCGTTCCTCGCCGTCCGCCGCGGCCAGTGCCACGAGCCGTCCGCCACTGGCGACGTAGACCGTGCCGTCCGCGACGACGGGCGCGGTACTGACGCCGTCTTCGAGTTCCGTCTCCCAGCGGCGATCGCCCGCGTCTGTCTCGACGGCGATCACCCGATCGCCACAGCCGGCGAAGACCGCCCCGACGGCGACCGCGAGTCCGGTGACCGCCCCGTCGAGATCGGCCGTCCAGTCGGGTTGGCCGGTTTCGGCGTCGATCGCGTGGAGCGCGTCGCTGGCGGCGTAGACCGTGCCGTCGACCACGATCGGCGACGTCCGAACGGGTTCGTCGGTCTGGTAGCGCCACGCGCGCTCGCCGGTCTCGGCGTCGAGCGCGTAGACCGCGCCGTCGTCGGCCCCGACGTAGACGCATTCGTCGACCACTGCGGGAGCGGTCCGGATCGGGCTCTCCGTCTCGAACGCCCAGCGCTCGCTCCCGTCCTCGAGGGCCAGCGCGGCGGTGGTTCCGTCCGTGCGGGTGACGAAGATCGTGTCGCCCACCAGCGCCGGCGAGGCCTCGATCGCCGCGTCGATCTCGACGCGCCACTGTTCGCTCGGCCGCTCCTCGAGGGCCTCGCCCGATCGGACGTGGCCGGTCCCGTCCGGGCCGCCGCGGGCCATCCGCCAGTCGGGGTCGACCGTCTCGGACGGTGCTTCGAGGGGTCGGCGCGACTCCAGTCGCTCCACGGTCTTGGCCGCGGCAGTCGAGACGCTCGGGACCGGATCGTCGGTCAGCGCCCGGATCTCGGGACGCACCGACAGGGCGTCGATCGCTCCGAGCGTCCGGATCGCTCGCATCCGCACGCGGGCGTTGGGATCGGTCAGGCACGATCGGAGTTCCGCCGGCAGGGTCGATCCGGCCTCGAGTTCGTCCGCACCGGCCAGTTCGGCGAGTGCACCGGCGGCGTTCGCCCGGACTGCACAGTCCGGATCCGCGAGCGCGTCGACGAGTGACGGAATCGCGTCGTCGAACCCGGCCGGATCGTCGGCGGCCATCGTCGCGAGGACGCGCGCGGCCGTCGTCCGGACGATCGCGCTGTCGACGGCGAGTCCGTCCGCGATCTTCGAGACGCCGGTCGGTCGGAGCGTGTCGGACTCGTCGGCCAGCACCGAGAGCCCGAGGACGGCGAGGCCGCCCGCCCACGGATCGTTGTCGAGGCGGCGGCCGAGCCCCGATAGCTGCTTGTTGATCGCGTCGGTGTGGGACGGCGTCTCGCCGCCCGCGACGAGCGAGGCGGCGTCGAGCAGTCGATCGTCGACCCGATCGAGTGCGTCGCCGAGCGCCGATCCGCCGTCGTGGCCGGTCGTCGAGAGCGTCCCGAGCGCGAGCGTCGTGTAGCCGCGGACCGCCTCGTCGTCGGCGTCGAGCAACGCCACCAGGTCGTCCGTCCGCGACGCCACGTCGTCGGGTTCGGCCGCCGCGAGCCGCGCGATTTCGGCGGCGATCGCCCTCGAGTTCCCCGACTCGATGCCGTCCAGCAGGAGTTCGGTGACCGGTCGCCGATCGGTCTCCGCGACGATGCTCGCGAGTGCTCGTATCAGTTCCCGGCGCGTGTCGTCCGGCGCGTCGGTGAGTCGCTCGAGCAACGGTTTCGCTGCGGACGCGACGAGCGTCGAGTCCGTTCTGGCGAGGTCCGCGATACCCGCGGCGACCGCGGTGGCCCGTTCGTCTCGTTCGTCCACGACGTCGAGGACTGCGGCCATCGGCGTCGGATCGAGGTCGAAGTCGGCCGAGAGGTACGCTTCGAGCGTTTCGAGCGCCGCGGCCCGGACTGCGGGCGTCGAGTCGACGAGCAGATCACAGAGCGCGCCGACGCCGGCCTCGACCTCCGCCGGCGTCGTCAGTCCGAGGACCGACAGGGCCTCGCAGGCGGCGATGCGGACCGTCTCGTCGGCCGCGTTCGTCTCCTCGACCGCGAGCGTGAACGCCGGTCGCCGATCGCGTCCCGAGGCCGGGGCGATCGCGGCGAGGGTCTCGCGGGTCGTCTCCCTGACGCTCCGGTCGGGATCGTCGAGCGCGCCGAACAGCGTCGCCAGCACGTCGCGGACGTCGTCCGGATAGGTCGCGGCGATCGTCCGGAGCGCGATCGCGGCGTTGTTCCGGACGCTCGCGTCGTCGTCAGCGAGGCGGTCTGCCAGCGGTTCGACGGCCGGACGGGCGGCGCGGGGCTTCTCGGCGGCGACGCTCGCGAGGTCCCGCGTCGCCGCTCGGCGAACCGCCGGCGACTCGTCGTCGACCCGTCGGCGAAGCGACCGGATTGCGGGATGGGGCCGCGACGTTCGCGACTGGGCGACCTCGGCTAGCGCGCGGGCGGCGTACCCCCGGACCCACTCGTCGCCCTCTTCGAGCCGATCGACGAGCGTGGGGACGTCCGGTCGATCGTCCGGGCCGTCGAGCGCGACGGCCCCCAGGGCCGTCGCCGCGTGGTGGCGAACCGGTTCGTGTGGATCGTCGAGACGATCGGCCAGTTCCGAGACGACCGGGCGGACACACCCCGGCGTCTCCTCGGCGACGGCCGCGATGGCGCGGGCGGCCTCGTGTCGGACCGTCTCGTCCGCGTCGTCGAGCACGCCCGCGAGGTCGCCGACGACCGACTCGACCGCGCCCGGGTGGTCGTCCGCGACGGCGGCGATCGCCGTCACGGCGTGGGTCCGAACCGCGGGGCTCTCGTCAGCGTCGTTCGTCCCGTCGACGGCCGCCGGTTCGTCGAGGTCGAGCAGGCCCGCGAGCGGTTCGACGGCGTCCACGACGGCTACGGGAGTTGCCGCCGCGACCGACGCGAGCGTCGCCGCGGCGTCGGTCCGGACTCCCGGAAGCGAGTCCCCGAGCCGATCGACGAGCGCGTCGACTGCCGGGACGACGTCCGCTGGTGCGGTCTCGGCGACGTCCCGTAGCGCCCCGACGGTCTCGCGGCGAACCTCGCGATCGTCGGCCAGGCTCGCCGCGAGCGGATCGACGACCTCGCGGAGGGCGTCCGGCCGTTCGCCGGCGATCGCGGCGAGCGCCGACCCCGCGTCGACCCGGACCTCGTACCGATCGTCCGCGAGCCGTGCCGCGACGTGATCGGCCGCCGTCGCGACCGCCGACGGCGTCTCGACGGCGACGGCCTCGAGCGCGCCCATCGCGTTCGATCGGATCGCGGGTTCGTCCGCGAGTCGATCGACGAGCTGGCTGGTCGCGTCGAGCACGTCGTCCGGGCGGGCCTCGCCGACGGCCGCGAGGATGGCGGTCGCGTTCTCGCGGACGGCGACCGTCTCGTCGTCGGTCGCGGCGGCGACCTCGTCGACGACCGGGGCGACGGTGTCCGGATGGGCCGTGGCGATCGCGGCGAGGGCGTCCGTCGTTCGGACCCGAACCGCTTCCTCGTCGGCGGTCACGTAGGCCGCGAGCGCCGCCGTGGAGTCGGTGACCGAATGCGGATGATCGTCGGCGATCGACGCGAGCGCGTCGGCCGCGTCGGCCCGGACGGCGGTCGAGCCCTCGAGCCGTTCCGTCAGGGCGTCGACGGAATCCCGTACCTCACGGGGATGGGACGCCGCGACGGTCGACAGCGCGGCCGCCGCGTGGGACCTGATCGCCGGGTCGTCGTCGAGCCGATCGGTCAGCGCCTCGACCGCGGAACAGACGTCCGCGGGTCGCTCCGCCGCTTCCGTCGCGAGCGTTCGGGCCGCGTACTCCCTGACCTCGGGGTCGTCGGCCGAGAGAAACGATTCGAGCCGATCGATGCCGACCGTCACTTCGATTTCGCCGTCCTGTTCGCCCCGTGTCGGGTCGCTGGAATTGTCACCTGGTGTATTCATCGTGGGCACCCGTCCATCCCCGGCCCGCGTGAGCCACTCACACGCACCTGGTAGTTGGTTGAGAATGTAGACACGTCCAGTTAATTCTATCTCCGATCCTCCGTTTGCTAACAGATTCGCAGAGACGGGACTGTCGTGACGACGAACGGGTACTCGAAAGACGGTGTCGACGGGTACCCGAAAGACAGTGACCAGGGTGAGAGAACGTCGGTGGAACGAGGCGGCCGGCCACGAGGGGGCGGCCGTCTCGATCGCTCTACGCCTTCGCCTGCCAGTCGCGGATCCGATCGGCGCTGACGCCCTCCACGTCGTCCGCGACGGTATCGGGATCGCTCTCGGTCAGGTCGTCGATGCTCTCGATACCCGCGTCGGCGAGTTTTTCGACGGTTTTCGCGCCGATCCCGTCGAGCGCCTCGAGGTCCGACCCGGTGTCGCTCTCGCGGGCCTGGAACTCCTGGTAGTTACAGATCGGACAGCCCAGTTCCCAGGGCTCGTCCCCGTTGTGGATCACCAGTTCGGGCAGGTCGTGGTCGTCGCAGTACTCGTCGGTGACCTCGATCTCGCCGCGTCGCGGGAGGGGCAGCGAGTACTCGCAGTCGGGGTAGCGCGTACAGCCCACCAGTCGGGACCCGCTCTGGAGGGTTTTGACTGCCAGTTCGCCGCCGTGTTCGTCTCCGCACTCCGGACACTCGCCCAGAATCGGCCCCTCGCCGGCGTCCTCGGCCTTGCACAGCGGACAGCCGTGGACGAACGTCTGGCGGCCGGCCAGCATCTTCACCTCGTTCAGCCCGTGCTCCTCGCACTCGCTATCGAGGATCAGCGGCTTGCCCGTCGAGGGCAACGGAAGCGTAAACTCGCAGTCGGGGTAGCCGTCACAGCCGACGAAGTACGAGCCGTGGCGGCTCTGCCGGACGAGCAGGTCCTCGCCGCACTCGGGACAGGGGCCCAGTCGCTTGTCGTCTTTCAGCGACTTCCGCAGGTGATCGCCGATCTCCTCTCGCGAGTCCGCGAGGTTGGCGAAGATCTCCTCGAGCATCTCCCGGGACTCGTCCGTGACGTCGTTGAGCGTCGCCTCGCCGCTCGCGATCGCGTCCATGTCCGCCTCCAGTTGGGCGGTCATCTCCTCGCTGACGACCCGATCAGCGTAGTTCTCGGCGGCGTCGACGACCGCCATCGCGAGTTTCGTCGGGCGCGGCGGATCGCTCTCGATGTAGCCGCGATCGTACAGTTTCTCGAGCGTATTGTGTCTCGTCGACTTCGTTCCCAGGCCCAGATCCTCCATGGTCTCGATCAGCCGCGACTGGCCGTAGCGGCGCGGCGGCTGGGTCTGTTTCTCCTCGAGTTCGACGTCGTCGATCGCCAGTTCCTCGCCCTCGTCGACGTCGGGGACGAAGTTCTCGCTGGTGTTGAAGTACGGGTAGACGTCGTGGTAACCGGGTTCGACGAGCCGTTTCCCGTTGGACTTGAGTCGGTAGTCGTCGACCTCGGTGACGACCTTGAGGTGTTCCCAGACGGCGGCGTCGGCGACGGTCGCGAAGAACCGCCGGACGACGAGTTCGAAGATCTCCCACTCGTCGTCGCTCACGTCGCCGCGGGAGGGGATCTCGCCCGTCGGGTGGATCGGCGGGTGGTCGGTCGTCTCCTCGTCGCCCTCCGTGGGGACGATCTCGTCGGCCTCCAGCAGGCTCTCCGCGGACTCGCCCAGCGTCGCGTGGCCGACGAAGTCGTCGAGCAACTCCTCGGGATCGAGGTCGTCGGGGTAGACGGTGTTGTCCGTCCGCGGGTACGTGATGTAGCCCGCGGTGTAGAGGTCCTCGGCGATCGACATCGCCCGCTGGGCGGAGTAGCCGATCGCGCTGGCCGCGCGGATGAACTGGGTCGTGTTGAACGGGGTCGGCGGCGTGTCCGTCCGCGTCCGGCGGTTGACGTCGACGACGGTCGCGGCGTCGCGATCGGCGAGGGTCTCGTAGACCTCGTCGGCGACGGCCTCCTCCCAGACGCGCTCGGCCTCGTTGTCGTCCTCGTCGCGGTAGAAGTACTGTGCCTCGAAGGTGGTCCCGTTCTTGGCCAGGTCCGCGAACAGCTCCCAGTAGTCCTCCGGATCGAACGCCTGGATCTCGCGTTCCCGATCGACGATGAGTTTGAGCGTCGGCGACTGCACCCGGCCGACGGAGATGAAGTCGTTGCCCAGTTGACCCGCCGACAGCGAGAGGAAGCGGGTGAGCGCCGCGCCCCAGACCAGGTCGATGATCTGGCGGGCCTCGCCGGCGGCGGCCAGGTCGAAGTCGAGGTCGTCGGGTTCGTCGAACGCGTTCTGTACCTCGTTCTCGGTGATCGAGGAGAACCGTACGCGACGGATCGGGACGTCCTCGTTGACGTCGCGGACGATCTCGTAGGCCTCTTTCCCGATGAGTTCGCCTTCGCGATCGTAGTCCGTCGCGATCGTCACGCGCTCGGCCTTGCGGGCGAGGATCCGGAGCGTGGCGACGATGTTCTCCTTCGTGGGGGTCTTCTCGACGCTCGCGTCGATCAGTTCGACGGGTTCGACGTCGCGCCAGTCCGAGTACTCCGGCGGAAAGTCAACGCCGACGACGTGGCCCGAGAGCCCGACGCAGCGCTTGCCGCCCCACTCGTAGACGTTGACGCCGTTCTCGCGACTCGAGTCGAACGTGCCGCCGGACAGGATGTCGGCGATCCGCCGCGCGGCGTTGTCCTTCTCCGTGATTATCAGTTCCACGGCGGTTCACCTCCGCTGGTGCGGTGGTCGCCCGACCCGGGACGAGTGTCGATCATCGTCGCTCGCTACGACTGAGCATCTGATAACGCTTTCGCCCAAAACCGCAAGACTGCGCGGGTGTGCGTGCGGTCGCGCGAGCGGTCGCGTGCGCGAGGACCATGCCGTCACTCTATCCACGACCGGTACCATTCCCAGGACCAGGTCTGGCTCACTCTCGCGTCCTCGCGCCCCCCGTTCTCGCCCACTGTTGTTCGACAGGTCACTCGCTCCGCGAGTTGAACGCGGTTCGGGGCGCACAGGAACCGTTCAATTCCGTTCACACGTCAATGCACGATCAGTAAAATCCATATACGTCCGTTCGTGTTCTATTCAAGATGGCAATCGGAATCAACGCGATCCCGTCGTGGATCGTCGCGAGTGATGGGGGGCGCGATCGACGGCGAGCCGTCGATGTCGGTGGCGACGCGTCAGGCGGCCCCTCGTCGCGTCACCTCGAGGGGGTTGGCTCGGGCGTCGAACGCGAGCGGTCGTGTACGACCGATGGCACGCCTGCGGCGAGCGACACCGGTCCGCGACGCGTGCTGACCGACGGCGGATCCGTACGGAACGCCGACGACGATCGGCAGGCGTCCGGCGAACGGAGCGACGCCCTCGAGGCCGCGATCGGCAGGGCGGAACGGTCGATCGAATCGCTCGAGGACGACGTCGAGTCGCTCGACGAGCGACTCTCGGCACGGGCCGAGCGCGAGTACGTCGACGCGCAACTCGACGCGCTCACGTCGGTGATCGACGAGGTGGAGGCGGCGACCGACGACGCCGTCGATGCGGCGACCGTCGAGACCCTGGAAGCCGACGTCGAGGCGCTGGCGGACTCGGTCGCCACGCTCGACGAGCGACTCTCCGGCCGACCGGCGCGCGAGGACGTCGACGAGCGGATCGACGACATCGAGACCGCGATCGACGCGGTCGAGGCGTCCGTCGCAGAACTCGAGGCCGAACTGTCGGCGCTCGCGGAGACTGCAGTCGACGAGTCGGCCCTGGACGCGGCGACCGACGGACTGGCCGACGCGGATCGCCTCCGCGATCTCGAGGAGGCGTTCCAGATGATCGCCCACACGATCGACACGCTGGAGGGCGAGGTCACGGCGCGTCTCGAACGACTCGACGAACTGGACGAGTGGCCCGCCGACGACCGGGTGTCGGACGCCGATCTCGACGCGCTCGAGAGCCGCGTCGAGGACCGGTTCGAGGCGATCGACGCCGACCTGTCGACCCTCGAGGGGGAGCTAACGGCGCTTCGCGAATCCGTCGACGCCCTCCCCGAACTGGAACGATCGATCGAGTCGACGGACGAGGCCGTCGCCGCGATCGAGGAGGAAGTCGTAACGGTCAGCGACGAGGTCGACGCGATCGGCGAAGCGGTCGGAACTGCCACCGAGGAGGTCGAAACGGTCACCCGGGCGGTCGCGTCGGCACGGGAGCGACTCGACGCCGTCGAGACACAGGTCGACGATCTCCGGGACGAGATCGAGGAGTCCGCGTCGGTCGACGACCTCGCCGCGACCGTCGCCGAGCTCCGGTCGGCCGTCGAGACGATCGAACGCGAGTCCGCCACCACGGAGTCGGTGACGTCGCTCCAGGACGACCTTGCCAGGACGCGCCGGACGACCGAAGACGTCGAAGCGGCCGTGGCGGACCTCGAGCCGACCGTCGCAGAGATCGAACCGGCCGTCACGGAGCTTCGTACGGACGTCGACGCCCAAAAGCGCCAGCTAGAGACGATCGCGGCCGATCTCGAGGCCCTGGAATCGGAGGTGACGTCGGACGCCGACGTCGCATCGGCCGTCGACGAGATCGAGTCGCGCGTCGACGGGATCAACGGTAAACTCGAGTCGGACCTCAAGACACTCCACATCGAACTCGAGGACCTCCGCGAGCAGGTAGACACCGAGGACCGGAGCCTCCTCGAGCGGATGGTGACGGACGACGTCTTCGGACTGGTGATGATGGCGTTCGTGACCATTACGGCGATCGGTGCGACGATGGCGTTCTTCGACGGACAGCAGGTGGTCGCCGCGGTGTTCGCCGCCGTTCCGATCGTGACCGTACTCGGGGCGCACCTCCTTCTCTCCCGACGGTCGGGACGACCCTGAGAGCGCGATCGTGACGGGCCGTCGATGCAGTTCGTCCCGGACGTTCTGTAGTGTTTTCAACCAATGTCTGACGCAGATTTATACGATAGTGGTAATTATCGAACGGTCGAACATGGCTACACCAATCCCGTGTCAGGAGCAACTTACCACCGTCGCGGCGGTGGCGTTCATCCTCAGTGTGGGTGTGGTGAGCACCGTTCAGTCCGTCGGCACTCACTCACTGCTCGCTCTCAGCGCGGTCGCCTTCGTGACGCTGTACGTGTGCGGGTAGCCCGGGGCCGACTCCTCGACCCGTTGCGTTTTCGACGCCGCGAGTCGACTCCTAACGACGATCCGAGAGCGGCGTGAACGGGAGCGTGGCACGCTCGCTCTCGTCGTAGGCGAGCGCGTCGGCCTGCTCGGCGTCCGACGGCGTCAACAGGTCGATGACGCGCGGGGCGTTCTCGACCGCGCCGTCCGTCGCGCCGCCGAAGGTGTACCCACCGGCCTCGACGTCGACGGGCCGGAACGCGCCGAAGTTCTCGGAACCGACGATCGGGAGGAGTTCGACGGACGCGAGGTCGACGTCCAGCAGATCCTTCTCGACCGAGAGGACGACCGTGTCCGCGTCGAGGTCGACGAGGGTCTCCGGCGACCCGAGGTCGGTTTCGTCGGCGTCGACGACACCGGTCTCGAACCCGCTCGCGGCGATCCGATAGTGCCACTCGGCGTCGAAGTCGGCGGTGATCTCCAGGTCGCCGATCTCGGTCGTTCGGCCGCCCGAACGCGACGGATCTCGGAGGTAGACGACGAAATAGTGGGGCGAGAAGTCGCCGCCGTAGACGTCGTAGAGGGTCTCGACCTCGATCGCGAACAGGTACTCGGCCTCGGACTCGTAGACGGCGACCGATCGCAGGTCGAACGCGCCGTCCCGGAAGTCGCCGCTGGTGGGGTAGGTGTACTCGCCGGGGCCGTGATCGTCGCCCGCCGGATCGTCGAGTTCGGCGACGAGGTCGCCGGGTGCGACGGTGACGGTCGCCGATTCGAGAACGCGCCCGTCGTCGGGATCGCGCAGGACGACGTCGTACGTGCCGATCGACGTGATCGTGTATCCTAGCGCGACCGTCTCGTCGGTCGCCCCGGGCGCGAGCCTGACGTTGTCGACCGTCTCGCGGTCGCCGTCGATCTCGATCGCGACGGTCGTCCCGCCGACGAAGTCGCCGTCGTTCGAGCCGGTGGCCGTGATGAACGGCTCGCCCAGGGACGCCTCCTCGTCGATGCTGTAGCGCACGTCCTGTGTCGGGCGCTCGTAGGTCGGCAGGTCGGCTCGCCCTCGCGCGGGGCGCAGGCGGATCGCCGTGCCGCCGCTCCTGGCCATCGAGGCGAGGACCGTCGTGCTCGGATCGACGATCGCCTCGTCGATCCTGACGGCCTCGGGATCGGACTCGTAGCCGCCGCCGAGACCGTCCGAGTAGATCTCGGCGACGTACGTCGGCCCCTTCGGGCCGGTACCCCGGCCCCTGTCACCGGACTCGCCCGGGGCGAGGAAGTCGAGCGGGACGTCGATCGCGCGACCGCCCTCGTCGGTCATGGCACCGACGTACCACTCCTCGCCGGTCCGGCGGGCGGTGACGGTGTAGTCGCCGATCGCCGAGTCGACGACGACGGTCTCGTCCCAGCCGGCCGCCGGTACGTCCTCGATGAACGCGAACTCGGGTTCCGCGTCGAAGTTCTCGTTCTCGGGGGTGTAACCTTCGTACTCGGCGGGAAGCGGTGACGGCTCCCCGGGTTCGGTGACGGCGATCGCGTTCAGGTTGAAGCCGCCGACGTCGCCCGCGAACGCGTCGCCCGAATCGTCGTAGTGGAGTTCGATCGCGATCTCGTTGTCGCCGTCTTCCAGTTCGATCTCGGTGGTGAACACTTCCCACTGGTCCCAGTAGTCGGTGAAACCGGGCTCGACCGTCCGCGTCGAGTCGTTGACGCGCAGGGTCGCCCGGGTCTCGCCCGCCGCCACGACTCGATCGGCGTTCGCCTCGGCATCGGCCGCGTGCCGGAGGTGGAGATCGTACGTGCCCGCGTCGGCGTCTCGAACGGTGAACGAGACCGACGACCCCGAGGGGACGCGATTGGGGTCGACGGCGACGTAGTTCGTCCCGAAGGCGTTTCGCCACTCGTCGAGCGTGACGAAGCCGTCGATCTCGCCGGCGGTCGCCTGGAGACACTCGCCGACCGCGAACCCGCTGTCGACGTAGGCCTCGATGCGATCGGCGGCCATCTGCAGGCCGCTCAGGTAGGTGGGGTAGAGCGCGAGTTGCTTGGCGCGCGTCGTCTGGATCCGATCGCCCCTGTCGTCGGTGAACGTCGTGTCGAAGATGCCGGGCTGGTAGCTGACCGGGCCGGCGAGGTTCCGGGTGAACGGGAGCGTGACGTGGTGGTCCGGATCGACGTTCGAGCCCAGTTGTCCGAAGCCGTCGTACTCCTGGGCCTTCACGACCTCGCGGTTGGCCACGTTGGGGTAGGTCCGGAGCTCCCCGGTCGGCTTGATCCCCTCGTGGATCTCGAGCAACTGTCGATTGGCCGCGGCCTCCTCGATGACGAGCCGGTGGTGGTTGACCGCCAGCTGGTTGTGCTGGTTGTGCGTCGGCTCGGAGCCGTCGCCGTCGATCCCGAGCCCCGGGTCGGAGACGTAGCCGTTCTTGATGGAGTGAATACCGAGGTCCTCGTACTGGGCGAAGACCTCGTCCGCGACGATCTGGTCCTCGTAGTGGGGCAGAGCGCCCGCGGTCTCGTTGTGGATCGTCATCTCGACGGGATCGTCGAGCGATCGGCCGAAGTCGGTGACCTCGCGGACGTCGAAGTCGGGGTACGAGTCGTCGACGCCGAACGCGAGGCCGGTGCCGTCGCCGGGGTAGGTGTCCCAGCCCTGGTTCCACCCCTCGACGAGGACGCTGTCGATCCCGTTTGCCGCGGCGAAGGCCATGTACCGCTTCATCCGCTCGGTGCGGGCGCCGTGGACGTAGCCCGCCGGATCCTCCGCCGCGGCGAGGAGTTCCTCGTCGCTCCTGTACTCCCAGTTGGCCGACCCGGCGATCATCGTCCACCAGATGCCGACGTACTTCCGGGGTTCGATCCAGTCCGTGTCCGGGTCGCCGTCGGCGGTCGGCAGGACCGACTCCTCCAGGGGCGAACTCAGCAGCGGGATCAACTGCGATTCGATCAGGTCGCCCGGACGGCGGCCGATCTGGATCGTTCGCCACGGCGTCGCGTTCGGAACGGCCAGCGAGGCTTTCGTCCCGTCGGGTAGCGGCGTCAGTTCGGTGGCGAAGTCGGTGCCGCCCGCGTCCGATCGGGGCGCGAGCGTCGCCGACGCGTAGTCCTCGAGATCGGCCTCGTGAACGCTCAGGTAGGCGTCGCCGTCGCCGGCCTCGATCGTCAACGGGGTGTGCGCGCCGGTTCGGACCGCGGTACCCGTCGGTCGCGTCTCCCGCGATCCGCCGGGAATCTCGCTGAGCGGCGTCTCCGCGTACTCCTGCTCGAACCGGGGGTTGGTGACCTCGTTGCGGATCCACCAGGCCGTGTAGTCGCCCGCGAAGTCGAACCCGGTGTTCTCGGACGTAATCACGGCCCTGTCGCTGTTGCTCGCGAACCCCTCGCCGAAGACGAACCGAAAGCCGACTCCGTCGTCGAAGACGCGGAACTCGAGCGTGGCCGATCGACCCGCCCCGCCGATCTCTTCGAGTCCGATCGCCAGCGCGTTGTACGCGGCTGACACGCGCTCCGTCGCGCCCCAGACGGGGTCCCACTCCTCCGTCTCGGAGACGCGTTCGCTCCCCGTGACCTCGAGGGTGGTCCCGGACGACCCGTCGGCGCTCGCCCCGAACGAGGGCTGGTTCCGGAAGTCGAACCCGAGCGCCGACGACTCGACGTAGGTCGTCCCGTCGAACGCGACCTCGTACCTCGGGACGCCGTCCGAAACGTCGATCGTCACCGAAATCGCCCCGTCGGGGGAGTCGATCGTCTGGACGGCCGCGTCGTCGCCGTCCGTGACCTGCGCGGCGACGCTCTCGGGAACCGATCGCGTGTACGCGGCCGCGGCCAGCGCCGCGGTAATCCCGCCGAGAACCTGTCGACGGTTCGGCCCCGAAAACGTGTGTTGTGATAGTTTATCAAACATCCACTGCCGCGTTTGAACGGTATCGGTCATAAAAATAAGGGTCGTCGACGTTCCGTTAACCCGGTATCGTAACCGAGTGAATACCGTCGTTCGTCCATCGACTTCGGGTCGATTCGAGCGGACGATCGGCCGACTGGGGGACGTCGATCGGCCGGTCCGGGGACGATGACCGATCGCCACACCGGGGCGCGGTCCCCGGGTTCCCGGAGCCCGGATACGCCGCGAGAGAGGCCGACGATCGGAAAGCCGGCAACGACGACTGGGAACGGGAGTGCTTTTCCGTCGCCCGGGCGAGACACGGACGAGAACCGATCGTGGCCGAGACGGACGCCTCGACCGATCGCAAACGGGTCGACATGACGACGGGGGCGATCCCCCCGAAACTGCTGGCACTCGCGTGGCCGCTCGTCCTCGGGAACCTCCTCCAGACCGTCTACAACCTGGCGGACATGTTCTGGGTCGGCCGCGTGAGCGCCGAGGCGGTCGCCGCCGTCTCCCTGATGTTTCCGCTCTCGTGGATGTTCGTCTCGACCGCGATGGGGATCACCGCCGCCACCATCGCGCTGGTCTCCCAGTACGTCGGCGCGGGAAACGATCGGATGGCCGACCGGGTCGTCGCCCAGACGATCCTGCTCACGCTGGCCGTCTCGACGGTGCTGGCAGCGATCGGTCTCGCCTTTCGGCGACCCCTACTCTGGCTCATCGGCGCGCGCGACCAGGTGTTCGTCGAGGCACTGGCCTACATCGAGGTGATCTTCCTCGCGCTCCCGCTTACGTTCCTCTTCTTCGCGTTCCGATCGTCGCTCCAGGGCGCTGGTGACACGAAGACGGCGATGTGGCTCGTCTTCGTCTCCGCGGGAATCAACGTCGTGCTCGACCCCTTCTTCATCCTGGGCTGGGGGCCGTTCCCGGCGATGGGGACCCGCGGTGCGGCGATCGCGACGTTCATCTCCCGCGGCCTGGCGACAGTGGCGGGGATCTACATCCTGCTGGACGGCGGGTTCGGGGTTCGTCTCCGGATCGGCGATCTCGTGCCGGACCTGTCGATTCAAAAACAGCTCGTCGACGTCGGCTACCCCGCGACGATCGACGGCTGGGCGCGCAGTTTCGCCGCGGTGGCGATGGCCGGCTTCGTCGCGCGGTTCGGGGCCGCGCCGACGGCGGCCTACGGGATCGGGGTCCGGCTGATGTCGGTGACGTGGGCGGTCTCGGGCGCGGTCGGGCAGGCGACCGCGACCGGCGTCGGCCAGAACCTCGGCGCGAAGACGCCCGATCGGGCGGCGGCGGTCGCACGCACCGCGACCGCGGCGACGATGGTCTTCATCTTCGCCGTCGCGGCCGCCCTCGTCGCGTTCCCGGCGCAGGCGATCCGGCTCTTCGTCGCCGATCCCGCGGTGATCGCGGAGGGCGTCGTCTTCCTGCGGATCACGGCCCCGTTCTGGGCGCTGTTCGCGGGCGTGATGGTCGTCCAGGGCGCGCTCCGCGGGGCCGGGAACACCAAGGCGGCGATGGCCCTGTCGTTCCTCTCGCGCTGGGTGTTCCGGGTCCCCGTCGCGATCGTCCTCGCGTTCTCGTGGACGCTCACGCTTCCGGGCACCGGCGTCACGATCGGTGCGCTCGACTGGGGCATCGAGGGGATCTGGTGGGCCTACTCGTTCGGCATGGCCGTCTCGTTCGTCGTCGCCGTCGCCTGGTTCCGGCGAGGGACGTGGCGTGAGGGCGTGATCGAGGACGAGTCGGGCGAGGATCGATCGCCGCGGGACGATCGGACGGCCGCTGGCGGCAGCGAGACGGATTTCGTGGACGACTGAGCCGCGTCGGAGAGCGATTCGCGTCGCATCCTTCGTAGCCGGAAGCGAATCCGTCGATACGTCCACCACGTTATCAGATAAGTGCTAAATTAGCGTGCGATAAGACGAGGATCGACTGGACTCGTCCCGAACGTTGTTTTTTACTGTCAGAAAGAGTTCGTCCGATCCAAAAAGATCATACTCGGAAATAAGGTCCTCACGGGAAATGAGCGATCGGATACACAGTGTCGATTCGATGCGGATAATTGCGATGGCGTTTGTTGTCATGATTCACACAGATCCGTTCAGGGGACTCGGAGTGTACGGCAATATGGTTAATTTTACGATAGATTCGACGGCCCGGTTCGCCGTTCCGTTCTTTTTCGTGACGTCAGGCTACCTGTTCGCCCGGAAAACGGCGGACCGAGATCCGACTGCCTACCTGGTCAAACAGGCGACCACGATCGCTTCGCTATACGCGTTCGGGCTGGCGCTCGCCGCGCCGGTTTTCCTCGCGGGAACCGTCACGCGGGACGGTGGCGAAAATAGCGACCTCGTTGGCAGCAGTCTCTCCGAACTCGTCAGGTTCCTCTCTCCCCTCGAACTCCTCTACTACGGGAATTCCGTGTCGGTCATCCTGTGGTTCCTTCCGGCCCTCGCCTTCTCGCTGACGCTCGTCTACTGCTTCGTGCGGGCCGATAAGACGGCGTACGTGGTGCCGGTTTCGCTCTGTTTCCACGCGATCGGTCTCCTGGGGGCGAGTTACACGATGTTCGTGGACGTGCCGTTCGAGGTCAGGGACGCGCTCTTCTTCGGGTTCTTCTATACGAGTCTCGGCTACTACGTCGGCTCTCGCGACTGGCGGCCAAAGCCCGACCGGAGCGGGGTTTACCTCGGTGCGACTGCCCTCTTCGCCGCGCTCCACGTCGGAGAACGGTACGTACTTGGATACGTTATCGCGGGAGAGACGTTCGCTAACGGCGTGTATACGGCGAGCTACACGATCGGAACGGCGCTCGTTTCGATCTCCCTCTTCGCGTTTCTCCTCTCGCGACCGGCGCTCGGGAAGGGGACCCCGGTACCGACGTGGGGACGCTACGCCGTCGGAATTTACGTCACCCATCCGACCGTGCTGTTCCTTCTGGAGCGGACGGAAGAGATTCTGCACGCGATGGGGTACGAGATCGGTACCACGCTCCTGTGGCATCTCGCGTTGACTCCGGCGACCTTCTTCGGGGCGTTGCTCGTCTACGTCGCGGCGCGCAAATCGGGAGTCATCCGCGAGCGGCGGATTCGTCTGCCGCGACTTCGTTCGGACCGGAGTCACGATCCGAACTAACCGGGCGCCGGCGGCGATCCGGCGACTTCTTCGGTCCGTCTCCGACGATCACCGGTTCAGCAGGCTCGCCGGCAACCACTTCTGCAGAGTCGGACTGAACTCGGCGACCATCTGGGCGTCCTCGTCGGTGAACGCGTCGGTCGCGATCAGCGAGAGGACGAACACGACGATCACGACGATCGGGAGGGTGGCGACGATCACCAGGTCCGAGTCGACGAACAGGACGATCGGTGCGCCGGCGATCGTCGCGGGCACGCCGGCACCGACGACCTTCGCGAAGTCCCGCGTGAAGGGGTGAATGCCGTCGAGGTGGTACACCTCGCCCAGCGTCAGCGCGCCGACCAGGAACAGCGCGGTGGCGGAGCCGATCGCCGCGCCCTCGATGCCGACGATCGGGATGAGCGTCATCGAGACGAGGAGGTTCGCACCGAACAGCACCAGCGTGTTGGCGAAGACCATCCGCGAGTAGCCGAGTCCCTGGAGGAGCGTCCCGTCGGGACCGCCGAACGTGACGTTGAAGAGGAACGCGCCGGCCAGCAGGACGACGACGACGTTCGCCGCGGCGTACTGGGGCGTATAGAGGACGGCGAGGTAGGAACTCGCGCCGAGCGAGAGGACGATCGCGTACGGCAAGGTGATCCCGACGATCCAGCGGGCCATGACCTGGAACCGTTGCTCGACGAGCGCGGTGTCCTCGCGCGTTTCGGCGATCAGCGGCTTGAACACCGGCGATAGCGAGTTGAAGATGATCATCAGGCCGGAGCCGAGCATGTAGCCGACGCGGTAGATGCCGACGTCGTCGGAGGAAAGGAAGTAGCCGAGCAGGAAGTAGTCGACCTGCCCCATCAGGACGAAGACGACGCTGGTCATCGCGAGCGGGACGGAGTACCGCACGAGCGGCCCCGGCGCGACGAGTTCGATGTCGGCCGTCAGGAGGTCCCACGCCTTGTAGACGAAGACGGCCGTACCGACAGTAATAGCGACGAACAGTCCGATCACGTAGCCGGCGATCAACCCCAGCAGACCGAACCCGGCGAGCAGGAGGCCGGCGGTGACGGCAAACCGGACGATCGGGCGCACGAGGTCACGCATGATCACCCGGTACTGGAGCTTCTTGATGCTGTAGTAGGAGGTCAGCAGGACCTTGTAGATCGCCAGCATCGGGATGGTGACCGAGAGCAACAGGAGCGCGATCCGCATCGCGGGCTCCTGGAAGAAGGCACCGATCCGCGCCGTACTGAGCGCGAGCGCGAGCGCGACGAGCGACGAGGTGACGAGGACGGTCGCCGTCACCTGCACGATCACGCCCTTGGCTTTGCCGCGTTCGCCCGCATCGAGGTACTGCGGGACGAAATAGTCGATCGCGAGCGGCAGGCCGAGGTTCGCGAACACCTGTGTGAAGAGGATCACGGACGTCGCCAGGACGAACAGCCCGTAGACCGACGGACTGACGAACCGCGTCATCAGCATGACGATCGCGAACCCGAGCACGCCCTTGACGACGTTCCCGACGAACGTGATGCCGCCCTGTTTCGCGAGCGTCGAGACGCCTTCGTCGTGATCCGTCATGGGACTGGTGTCCGATCAGACTCCCGTCGCCGGTTCGAGTTCGTAGCTCTCGACCTCGGCGGCCGCCTCGCCGAACTGTGGGAATTCGACGTCGAACGGCCATTCCTCGCCCGAACTGACGTCTTCTTCGACGTTCTCGATGACCGTCTCGAGTTCCTCGCCCTCGGCGTCGAGGAACGTCGCCCGGATCTCGACGTAGCTCAGTTCGCGGTCGCCGACGTTCCTGACGATCCCCCAGACGTAGACGCGTTCGTCCTCGGTACCGGGGCTTTCCCGCACGAGGTCGTCGTAGACGATTTTCACGTCGCCAGGTTCGGTGATCTCCTCGCCGTTCTCCTCGAAGTAGCTGAGACAACCGCCGAGCGAGACCAGGGCGGCAACGCCGAGAAACCCGCGACGATCCATCGACCCTGCCTACGTGACCGCGAGGCTTCAGCGTTCGGGACGCGGGGTGGGCTACCGCTGGACGGTCTCCCAGTCGACCTCGTCGATCGGCTGGATCGATCGGAACTGCTCCTCGCCCGGGGCGGCGAACACCGATCACCGGGCGACCGGACAACACGATACACTTTTCACCACTGGTTGCTACCACCTAGTTGTATGAGCGACTTCGATCAGTTCAGCGACGTCGGCGAAGCGGACGTAACGCGCGCGATCGGCCAGGAGTGGACCGAGGAGTTCATGGACTTCTCGGACTCGGACGTCATCATCGTCGGCGGCGGTCCCTCGGGGCTGACCGCGGCGAAGGAACTCTCCGAGCGCGGCGTGAAGACGATGGTCGTAGAGAAGAACAACTACCTCGGCGGCGGCTTCTGGCTCGGCGGGTTCCTGATGAACAAGGTCACGGTTCGGGATCCTGCCCAGCAGATTTTGGACGAACTCGAGGTGTCCTACAAGCAGTCCGAGGACAGCGAGGGGCTCTACGTCGCCAACGGGCCGGAGGCCTGTTCCGGCCTCATCAAGGCCGCCTGCGACGCCGGCGCGAAGATGCAGAACATGACCGAGTTCACGGACATCGTCATCCGAGAGGATCACAAGGTCTCGGGGATCGTTATGAACTGGACGCCGGTCCACGCCCTGCCCCGCGAAATCACGTGCGTCGACCCGATCGCCGTCGAGGCGGACCTGGTCATCGACGCGACCGGTCACGACGCCATGGCCGTCAAGAAACTCGACGAGCGCGGCGTGCTCGACGCGCCCGGCATCGGCGACGCCGAGGCCAACGCTACCGGAATGGACCAGACCGGTGACGACAGTTACGGCGCGCCCGGCCACGACTCGCCCGGTCACGACTCGATGTGGGTCGGCAAGAGCGAAGACGCCGTCGTCGAACACACCGGCCTCGTCCACGACGGCCTGATCGCGACGGGGATGGCGACCGCGACGACCTACGGTCTCCCGCGGATGGGCCCGACCTTCGGGGCCATGCTCGTCTCAGGCAAGCGCGCCGCCCAGGAAGCGATCGACGAACTCGGCGTCGACGCCGACCCCGTCGACATCACCAGTCGCGCGACCCCCGCCGACGACTGATACGGTTTACTGTACGTCAGTTCCGGCGCAACCGCCGGCCGGATCGCGGTTGCGGCGGTACATCGGTACAGCAATCCGTATGAGCGGTTCTGACCGGCGGACGAAGGGCACGTGACACGATCGTAATCTTTCCTGGTCCGGAATCGAAACTCGCGACTAGCCCGCTTTCCGCCCCTCGAGATCGGCGATCGCTTTTCGGAAACGCCCAGTTCGTGGGAATCACCGAAACCCATACTATATTTTTAGGTCGACCTAAAACTATGCCAACGAGACGAACCGTCCTGGCGGTCGCCACGGCGATGGCGGGAGCGGGTATTGCGGGCTGCACCGACGAACAGAGTACGAATTCGGACGATGACGATCCGGAAGCCGGTGACGAGAACGGAAACGGCGGCGCCGAACTCGGCGTCGCGGCCGAGTGGAACGCCATCCGTGCACGCGTCCACGACGCGCTCGCGCTCGGAATCGCCGACGAGTTCTCGACCGGGGCGGCGATCGTCGGCGACATGCTGGCCCGGTTCGAGGGCGCGACCGGCGAGTGGGGTGCCCACGAGCAACTCGAAGCGACCGACCACGAAGCCTACGAGGAATTCGAGGAGGCGCTCGAAGAACTTCGTCTGGAGGGGCTCGAAACGGCGTCGCTCGACCGGACGCGCACGGAAACCGGGATCGCCGACGAACAACTCCGGACCGCCCAGCGCGAGCGACTCGCACACCGGAACGCGATCGCGCTCGAGATGGGGCTGTTCGCGGCCCGGATCGCCGACGTCGCGGCGCTCGCGCGTGCGAACCGGTTCGACGCGGCCGAGACAGTCGCCGGAGAGGCCGACGAGCGGTGGGAGGACTCGATCGCGCACGACGAACTCAGCGCCGCCGACGCGGACCTGTACGTGGCCTTCGAGGGAGAACTGCCGGGACTGGCGTCGGCCGCGGCCGACGAGGACGTCGATGCAGTCGTGGACGGTGCCGAGGCCGCGATCGATGCGGCGATCGACGCGGCGTACGTCCTCGCGGAGGACGAGTCGGCCGCCGACGCGGCCGCACTTGCGACGTTCCAGGCCCAGGGGTGGGACGCGGCGGCCCTGGCGTCGCTCTCGGACGTCGATCCGGACGGGGCCGCGGCCGTCGCGCGAGACGCGCTCCAGCGGTTCGAGGGGGCTCGCGTCCACGACGCGGTCGAGGACGCCGACCACGCCACCTACGAGGCCTTCGAGAGCGAACTCGAGGCGTACGCCGAGGCTCTCGAAGCCGACGACGGCGTCGACGAGGCGGCCGCCGATTTCGCGGCGGCGGCGCTCCGGGCGCAGTTCGCCGTCGCGGGCGCGCTCGAGGAGGCTCCGGGCGACGACCACGGCGGCGGACACGATCACGACCACGACGACCTCGCGGGTGGGCCGAACGTCGTCGACGGCGTTCCCGAGGACGTCGATCACGTCGTCGAGATGCACGCTGCGAGCTTCGAACCGGACGAGTTGACGATCGAGGCCGGCGAGACCGTCGCGTTCGAACACGTCGAGGGCGAACCCCACACGGTCACCGCCTACGAGGACGCCATCCCCGACGACGCTCCGTACTGGGCGTCGGGCGGGTTCGACGACGAGGATGCGGCCCGTGAGGGGTGGGACGACGGCCGCGGCGCCGTCGTCTCGGGGCAGTCGTACGTACGAACGTTCGAAGTAGCGGGGACCCACGAGTTCTGCTGTATCCCCCACGAGGCCGCCGGTCACGTCGGGCGCATCGACGTGGAGTGACGAATCGACGACGTCGATCGCAAGCCACCGTCGAAATCCACACGGTTTTCGCCGTTCAGGTGCAGGGATCGGACATGAAACTCGTCGTCACCGGCGCGACCGGCGGAGCGGGCAGTTGGATCGTCGATCACGTCGCGAGCGAGGGCCACGACGTCGTCGGCGTCGACCTCGAGCGCCCCCCGGGCGAGCGCGAGAACGTCACCTTTCTCGCGGCCGACCTCACCGACCAGGGGCAGGCCTGGGAAGCGATCCTCTCCCAGGATCCGGACGCGGTGGTCCACCTCGCGGGGATTCCGCGGATGGGCGAGACGACCGGTACCGAGACGTTCCTGACCAACGTCGAGAGCGCCTACCACGTCTTCGAGGCCGCGGGTCGGACCGGCGCGGACGTGGTCTGGACCTCGAGCGAGAGCCTCTACGGGATGCCTTTCGCCGCGGAGCCGTTCCTCCCGGACTACCTCCCGATCGACGAGGCCCATCCGCAACGTCCGGAAGACGGCTACGGCGCGTCGAAACTCGTCGGCGAGGAACTCGCCGCGAAGACGGTCCGCAAGCACGGCATCTCGATCGCCTCGATCCGGCCGTCGTGGATCCAGTACCCCGGCGAGTACCAGGCCCGCGAGGTCGCCGCGGCGTTCGATCCCGAGACGGCCGATCGGAGCGGCAACTTCTGGTCGTACGTCGACGTCCGCGACGTGGTCTCGATCGTCGACGCCGTCCTCCACGCCGACATCGACGGCCACGAGGCGTACCACGCGATGGCCGCGGACAACTACCTCGGCCGGCCGACCGCGGACGCGATCGAGACCGTCTTCGGTGCGCTCCCGGAACAGTGTGACCTCGGGGGCGAGGAATCGGCGTTCTCCACGGCGAAAGCCCGAACGGAACTGGGCTGGGAGCCCGATCACACCTGGCGTGAGGCCGAGGACGAGACCGTCGAGGGGCCGGCGTTTCTGGACGGGTAGCGTCGATACGGTCGGCTGGATCGCCATCATCGACGTCCGTCTCCGGGCGGGGCTGAAACCGGGCGGCGAACGGGATACTCGCCTGCGACCGCAACAGTTTCACCGGGTGGTACGACTAGATCATACATGGTCGACAGCGTCATCTGCTATCGCGCCCCGACGACCGTCGTCGACGTCGATACGATCGCGGACTGGCTCGCGGAACGCGTCGACGCGACGGTGACGGTCCGCGATCGGTTCCTCGAGGAGCACCGCGCCGACGACCTGCCGGAACGGTTCGCCGAGGCGCGGGTGCGATCGCCGTACGATCGCGAGACGGGGAACACGATGCTGGGGACGACCCGCTACGAGGAACGTGCGCTCGACGATCCCGATCGAGAGGGCGGCGTCCTCTACGACGGGATCCAGGTCCAGCGGGCGCTCAACACCGTCTTGCCCGGCGACGAACGCGACCTGGAGACGCTACACGTGCCGGTCCTCGATCGGGCGATCGGGACGTGGGGCGACCACGACGGCCGCTGGCACAAGCGGGTGAACGTCCTCGGCCAGCCCGCGCTCGTCTCGGTACCGGGTCTCTACGAGGCCCCGGCGAAGCCCGAGGAATACTACAAGGAGAAGCAACGGCACTCGCTGCTCTCCGGCGACACGCCGCCGCGCGAGGTGCTCGAGAACCGCGTCGAGGGCGAGTTCCTGATCGAGGACGACCCTCGATCGACCGACGCGCTGAAAGGATACGTCCTGCAGGCCGTCCACTACCTCGAGACCGGGGAATCGTTCTGCGATCGAGAGGGGTGTCGACTCTTCAACGCCCATTACCACGGGGACCTGATCGAGGCACAGCTTCGCGAGCCAGCGTTCTGCGACGAGCACGCGCGGCTTTACGGGACGGACTGAGTCGCGGGACGGATCACGACCGGTCGCGAGCCGTCTCTCAGTACCGTGGCGAGCGCTGGTGATCCCGGGGGCGATCCGCGATCGGGTTCGCGAGTACGAGGGATTCGAAGCATCGGCCCCCTGAACAGGTGATCGCGGCGGGGCGATCGGGAGTGTTTCGTTTGCCGAAACAACGTATCCGGCGGGCAAATCGCCGATATCGGACGAAAACCGGCGCAAAACGGCGACAACATGTGACTGGTTGAAGAACCATCCCGCCATCTATCCGATCGTCATGAGTCGACACGTATTACTCGCGATCGTGGTCAGCGTCGCCCTGCTCGTCGGGGCGGCCGGAACAGCAACGGCAACGCCGGGCGAGGGCCCGCCGGAGGACCTCCCGGAGCCGGTGCCCGACTTCGTTTCGGATCTGCACGAAACGATCAGTAGCTTCCTCGACGGTGCGATCGACTCGCTCGGGGACGCCGTGTCCGAGATCACGCCCGGTGCGGTCGTGCCGACGACGAAGTGATCGGGCCGGGACCCGAGCGGGACTCGCGGATTCTTCAGCGGGGTCATATTTTTCGAAAGCGATCAAAAAGCGTATTAGAGTGCCATAGTATACTGAATTTCGTGATTCGACGGATGCGTCTCCGACGTCTCTTTCCCCGTTTTTCTCCCCTAGATAGATCGCAAACGGATCGGCGTCGTCGGGACCCGAACGAGAATGACCGACCGTAACCCTCGATCGATCGGCCGGCTGCTGATCATTGCCCTCGCGCTCTCGCTGGTCGTTTCCGGACCGCTTTCGGTCGCCGGTGCGGCCGCGAGCGGGTCGGGGTATCACGCCGCCGAATCTCCGGATGGCTTCTCGGCGGCCCCCGAAGACGTCGATCCCGACCGGGTCCGGATGAACGTCGCCCTGGCGGCCGACGGCTCCGCCGAGTGGACCGTGGAGTTCTGGGTCGAACTCGACGACAACGAGTCGACCGAGGCCTTCGAGTCGGTCGCGGCCGAGATCGACGAGGATCCGGAGCCCTACCTGACGCGCTTTGCCGATCGGATCGATTCGACGGTCGCCGTGGCGACCAACGCGACCGATCGGGAGATGTCGACCGACGGGTTCGCCGTCGAGACGGAACGGCAGTCGCTGGCCCGCGAGTACGGCATCATCAGGTACACGTTCGACTGGCACGGCTTCGCCGCTACGGATGGGACCGAACTGCGCGCCGGGGACGCGATCGAGGGCTACTATCTCGACGACGGAATCCGATTGATCGTCTCCTGGCCCGAGGAATACGAACTGACGAGCGCGAGCCCTGAACCGGACGATCATCGAGAGAACGCGGTCATCTGGAGCGGGTCGCAAACGGAGTTCGTCTCCGGCGAACCCCGGGTGGTCGTCTCGACCGGGACGACCGGATCGGGACCGTCGCTCTCGACGATCGCGATCGGCGTCGCGGTTCTCGGCGTCGTCGGACTCGGCGTCGCAGCGTGGTATCGCCGGCGGGGATCGGGCGGCGTTCCCGCGCCGATTCCGGGTGGCGACGACGACGGGGATGGACCGGCGGCGACGACCGACGAGGATGTGGACGACGAACCCGTTCCCGAGGAGTTCCTGAGCAACGAAGAGCGCGTCCTCCGCCTCCTCGAGGAACGGGGCGGCCGCATGAAACAACAGGACGTCGTCTCGGCACTCGACTGGACGGACGCGAAGACGAGCAAGGTCGTCAGCAGGCTGCGCGAGGAGGGGAAACTCGAGTCGTTCCGGCTGGGTCGCGAGAACGTTCTCACCCTGCCCGAGGCGGAGGACGCGGTGATCGAGTCCGGAGAGCGACAGGACTGATACGGATTGCTGTACCGATTTACCGGCGCAACCGCCGCCCGGATCGCGGTTGCGCCGGAACTGACGTACAGTAAACCGTATGAGAGGTGGGCACCGCGATCGAGGGGCGAACCGCCGTAATCGCACGACGGCGTCGGACCGTTTCGCCGAATTTACGACCGTTTCCGGGGGTCGCCGACGGTGTCAAACGTCGTTAATAGTCGTTGAACCGGAGTGATAATCGACCCTGTATATGGAGCGAGAGCGCCACGTCTCAATCGTCATGAGACGACCAACGAAGATCGTACTCGCACTGCTACTCGCCGTCTCGATGGCGGCGATGCCCCTCGCGGCTGCCGACGTCGGCGCGGCCGCGAACGCACAGGAACAGGACGCCGAGGACGAGGAATCCGTCGCGCCCGGCGAACAGCTGGCCGCCGTCGTCGGCGTCCAGGAGGCCGAACTGGACGGTGAAGTCTCGGAACGTGCGTACGGGATCAAGGTCGCCGCCGCGCAGACCGAGGACGCCAGAGCCGATGTCGTCCTGGAACAGCAGGCCGACGTCGAGAAGCGCATCGCGGACCTCGAGAACCGGACCGCGGAACTGAACGCCGCCTACGAGGACGGCGAACTCACCCGCGGCCAGTACGAGGGCCGGATGGCCGCGATCGCGGCGGAACAGCGGACGGCCGAGCGGCTGGCCAACGGCACGGCGGCGACCGCAAGTGAACTGGAGAACCCCGAAGCGCACGGGATCGACGTCGACGCGATCCAGACGCTCGCGGAAACCGCGAGCGAACTCACCGGACCCGAGGTCGCCGAAATCGCCCGATCGATCGCCGGCGAGGGCGTCGGCCAGCCGGTCGACGCGGACCGCGAACCCGGCGCGCCGATCGAACCGCCCGCCGCAGATGGCGACGCGCCCGAGGACGCCGACGATCCGGAGACGCCGGACACCGACGGTGACGAGGACGAGTCGGACGCGGACGAGCAGAACGGGACGGATACCGAAGAGCCGGCGTCCGAAGCGGGCGACGAACAGGCCCAGGACGACGCCGGGAGCCAGTAAGAATGGAACGAAGGATCGTCGCTCTCGGCGTCGTACTCGTGCTTTCGGGTCTCCTGGCCGCTCCGGCTTCCGGTGCCGGTGTGGCGGCCAGCGATCCCGCCGATGCCGACGAACCGATGTTACACGTCGAACTGACGGCCGACGGTGACGCCACCGTGTCGCTCGTCAGCGTGTACGACCTCTCGGACGAGGACGAACGTGACGCGTTCGCGTCGCTCGAATCCGACGACGAGACCCGTGCAGAATTGCTCGATCGGTTCGCCGATCGAACGGGGTCGGTCGCCGCGAACGCGAGCGAGGAGGTCGACCGCGAGATGACGGTCACGGCGGATTCGATCGACGTCCGCACGACGGACGACGAGCGCGGCGTCGTCGTGCTCTCGGTGACCTGGGAGAGGCTCGCGGCGGTCGAGGACGATCGGCTCGTCGTGACCGAACCGTTCGCGAGCGGGTACGAGCCCGATCGAACGGTCGTCGTCTCCGGCCCGGACGGGTCGACGGTCGAGACGACGACACCGACGCCGGACGCCGAGACGGACGGGCAGGCGAGCTGGAACGCCGGCACGTCGCTCGACGGATTCGAAGCGACGTTCTCACTGTCCGGCGAGGAGTCAGCGGCGGAGGACCCCGCCGACGACTCGCTTCCCGGGTTCGGCGTTCCGGTGACGGCCGCCGCCCTGCTCGCGGTTCTCGGAATCGCGATCGGGCGCCGTCACGACGGCTAACGAACGGTTGCGGTCCATTCTGGCGTTTTTCGGTCCCCGAACTGACGCCCGGCTCCGTACCGCTCCGATCGGGACCGGATCGCGGTCACTCGATCCGCCCGCCGGTCAGTCGAACGACGCCGAAGACGTGCGTCTCGTCAGCGATCGCGGCCGATCGATCGCGCAGTCGCGCGTGGGCGGCGTCGACCTTCGCGTCGAGTCGCCGGTGGGGGTCGTCCTCGTAGCGCAGTTTCGTCGTGGGCGGCGTCGAGAGGACGACGATCGCCCGGAAGGCGGCGTTGACCGGCGGGGCGTACCACGCGTCGCTGCTCGCGGCGTTGGCGAGGACGACGCGACCGCCCGGGCCGACGAGGTCACACCAGTCGTCGACCGCGCCGGCCGGATCCGCGAGCATCCCGACGACGAAGGTGGCGAGAATCGCATCGACACTGCCGTCCACGGTCGGGCCGTCCGCGTTCGCGCGGCCGATCGGCGGCCGCGTCGCGTCCCCGCGGACGACGTGGACGTTGTCGTACTCGGCGGTGTGTTCGCGGGCGCGATCGAGGACCGGTCGGGTGAAGTCGACGCCGATAACGGTTCCCTCGGGACCGACGCGCTCGCGCAGGTACGGCAGGTTCGCGCCGGTTCCACAGCCCATCTCCACGACGGTGTCGCCGCGATCGAGTCGACAGGCGGCGGCCGCCCGTCGGCGAAGTCGCGGGATGCCCGGCGTTCGACGCGCGATCAGGTCGTAGAGTGACGCCCAGCGACCGTAGAACTCCTGTGCAGTTTCCGAGCCCATGCGTGCATCCCCGGCGATTAGAGGAGCGATCGGGTGGTGTCCGCGATCGTCTCCGCGTCCGGTCCCAGCAGGTAGATGAGCGGTTCGATCCCCATGCCGCCGGTCTGGTAGAGGACGGTCGCGTCCGGTTCGTCCTCGAGGGCCGCGCCGACGCTCGAGGGGACGTCGTCGGCTTCGTCGAACTCGGCGGTGACGTGGCCGCGCTCGGTCAGTTCGGCGAGCAGTTTCGGGTCGTATCTGATATTGATCGCCGCGGCGGCGTCTACATCGTGGCGCCGCGCCGCGAGCAGGACGGTCGCGACGTGTTCGGAGACGCCGAACTCGGGATCGGCCGGCACCGTCGCCTTCCCCTTCACGTCGAAGATCCGGCCGGGGACGCCGGCGACGTCGTCGATGTCGTCGGCGTCCGGCGTGCAGGCGACGAGGTTCGAGCCGACGGCGGGGATCAGGCCTGCGAAGCCGCTCGCGTTCTCGAGGAGTCGCAGGCCGCGCCGAAGCGAGGAGAGCACACGCTCGCTGGTCCGGAGGTCGCTCTCGGGGTCGTGGACCCGAAAGCTCGCGCCGTGGTCGGCGAGTTCCGGGACGGCCTCCTCGTGCAACTGGGCGAGCAGGTCGCCGCCCTGTTCGAGTTCCCGGATCAGGACCTCGATCTCGATCAGCGCCCGGACCGGCCGAACGTCGCCGGCCGCGAGTCCGTCGGCGAGTTCCTCGACGAGGGCCTCGACGCGATCGTCCGTCGCGACCCGCTCGTTGACGGTGACGTCGCCGTGGGCGTACTTCGACACTGCGCTCTGGCTGATCCCGAGGACGTTGGCCACCTCGCTCTGGGTCAGCCCGCGCTCGCGGAGCGCGCCGGCGAGCAGTGACCGGACGGTCGGGAGAAATTCATCGACGACGATCTCTTCGACGAATCGCATCTGTTGCCCGACCGTACGAGTGCCCGGCGGATAACTGTACTGTCATCGCGAGCGATCGCGCTCCGCGTCGCTCGCCGGTTTCCCTGCCGGGACGACACGAGCGGACTCCGGCCCCGATCGCTCGCCGGCGCGGAGACGCGACGCACGATTTATACGGCCAGGAAAACGTACGAGAGAACGATGACGGGCAAATCTATCGTCCTCGCGATCGCGTCGGGCGTCGCCACGTTCCTGGTCGTCGCGACGCTCGTCTCCGAACTCGCACACGGCTGGGGCGGATTTGCCGTCGTCCTCGGGCTCTTCGTCGGCGCGATCGCCGGTGCCATCGCGACGGCCGGCGTCACCTCGGATCTCACCGGCGACGCGCCGCCGCGACGCCGTCGCATCACCGGCGCGTTCGCCGGCTTCATGATCGGGCTCGTCGCCGGAATCGTCCTGGCGACGCTGGTCGCGGACCTCGCTGCGAACGCGTCGATCGGGGTCGGCGTCGTCGCCGGTCTCCTCCTCGGCGCGTGGGTCGCTCTCCGGGGACCGGCGGCGACGGGCGAAGGAAAGCTATAGCGTGACGGTCTCTGCAGGACGGTTCGACGTACCGGTTCCGCCGATTCTCGTCGTCAGTCCTCGCGATCGAGTTGATCGCCGCCGAACTCGTCGTCGCTCTGGATGCGCGAGGCCTGCGGCCCGTCCTGGTCCTGGTACTTCGAGCCGCGATCGCTCCCGTACGGGCGATCGGCGGGGGTTTTGAGTTCGGTGAAGGTGAGCTGTGAGATACGCATCCCCGGCGTGAGCGCGACGGGCGCGGTACCGAGATTGGAGAGTTCGAGGGTGATCTGGCCGCGGTAGCCGGGGTCGCACAGCCCCGCCGTCGCGTGGACGACGACGGCGAGTCGGCCCAGCGACGATCGCCCCTCCACGTGGGCGATCAGGTCGGCCGGGATCTCGACGCGCTCGTAGGTCGTCCCGAGCACGAAGTCGCCGGGGTGGAGGATGAAGTCGTCGCCGTCCTCGACGATCGTCTCGGTGACGTACTCGTCGACCTCCTGTTCGGAGTTGGGGTGGATGCAGGGGATGTTCGTCCGCTGGAACTCGAGGAACTCCCGTCCCAGTCGAAGGTCGATGCTTGCAGGCTGGATCTGCAGGTCCGGATCGTCCAGCGGTTCGACGACGAGGTCGCCGGCCTCGAGGCGATCGAGGATGTCCGCGTCGGAGAGGATCATTACGCTGGCAGTGGAATCGGCAGGTCGTAAAACCGTCGGACTGGATCACCGGGATTATAGACGCGGGTCGCGTCGGTTCCGCCATGAAACAGGCCATCGTCGCCCGCACCGATATCGGGATGGGGCAGGGAAAACTCGCCGCGCAGGTCGCCCACGCGTCGCTGTCGGCCTACGAGAAGGCGGACAGTCAGCGACAGCGCCAGTGGAAAGACGGCGGTCAGAAGAAGGTCGTCCTCAAGGGCGAGAGCGAACGCCAGCTGCACGAACTCTCGGAAATCGCGGACGGCCAGGGCGTTCCGAACGCGCTCATCCGCGACGCAGGGCACACGCAACTCGAACCGGGCACCGTCACCGCGCTGGCCGTCGGCCCGGCCGCGGACGACCGCGTCGATCGGATCACGGGCGATCTCTCGCTGTTCTAGGTGTCCGCCGTCGTTCGCCGCGTCACCAACGACTTTTCCGTCGGCCCCCGTGCCTACGGGTATGGTATCCGGACCACACGCCGACCAGCCGATCGAACGCGCGGGTCCCGACCTCGCCGACGCGTCGGCGGCGATGATCCTCGTCCACGGCCGCGGCGCACGCGCCAGCGGCATGCTCGGTCTGGCGGACGAGATCGGCCGCGACGACGTCGCATACGTCGCACCGCAGGCCCAGCGGGGAAGCTGGTACCCGAACTCCTTTCTCGCGGATCTCGAGGCCAACCAGCCCCACCTCGACTCCGCGCTCGAACTGCTCGACGAGACGGTCGCCGGCGTGACCGCGGGCACGCTCGACGACGCGGGGACGGGCGACGACGCGAACGGCGACGGGATCCCGCTCGATCGGGTCGTCCTGCTGGGGTTCTCGCAGGGGGGCTGTCTCGCGACCGAGTACGCGGCCCGGAACGCCGATCGGTACGGGGGCGTGGTCGCGCTCAGCGGGGGACTGATCGGTCCCGAGGGGACGCCGCGGGAGTACGACGGCTCGATGGACGGGACACCGGTGTTCATCGGCTGTGGCGACCAGGATCCGCACATCCCGGTCGATCGGGTCGAGGAGTCGGCGCGGGTGTTCGAGGACCTCGACGCCGAGATGGAGACACGGATCTACGAGGGCGTCGGCCACACGGTACTGGAGGACGAACTCGAGTACGTCCGGGCGCTCGTGGCGGACGTGGCCGATTGATCGCCGACGGGCCGATTGATTGCCGACGGTGATCGGCCCGCGCGTCGCCGGAGAACCAGTTCGATGGCCCCTAGGAGTAGTTATACTGCGAGAGGTGGTACCGTACTTCACCCATGCAAGCAGCAACGTATCACGGTCGAGAGGACATCCGCGTCGAGGACGTAGAGGACGGAACCGTCGCCCCGGAGCAGGTTCGGATCGACGTCGAGGTCTGCGGGATCTGTGGCTCGGATCTCCACGAGTACGCCGCCGGGCCGATTTTCGTTCCCGAGGGCGACCCGCACCCGGTTTCGGGAGAGACGGCACCGATCAGGATGGGCCACGAGTACAGCGGCACCGTCACCGAGGTCGGATCGGCGGTCGAGGACCTGGACCAGGGGGACGCCGTCGCCGTCAACCCCGTCCTCTACTGCGGAGCGTGTCGACAGTGCCGACGAGGGGACTACCACATCTGCGATTCGGTCGGGTTCCTCGGCCTCTCGGGCGGCGACGGCGGGTTCGCCGAGAGCGCCGTCATCGACGCGGAGCACGCCGTTCCGCTCGGCGACGACGTCCCGGTCGAACACGGCGCGCTGGTCGAGCCGCTGGCCGTCGGATTGCACGCGGTTCGTCGTTCGGGACTTCAGGCCGGCGACGCGGTCGCGGTGTTCGGGAGCGGCCCGATCGGGCTGGCCGTGATCCAGTGTGCCCGGGCGGCCGGCGCGGGAACGATCTACGTTTCCGAGCCGCGGGACGCGAGGCGCGAACGCGCGAGCGACTGCGGCGCCGACGAACTCGTCGACCCGTCGAGTACGGACGCCGTCGAGCACATCGTGGTTGCGACCGGCGGCGGCGTCGACGTCGCGTTCGAGGTCGCGGGCGTCGAAGCCTCGTTCAACGCGGCGATCGAGAGCACGGCACCGGGCGGCCGGACGACGATCGTAAGCATCTGGGAGGAGACGGTGAACACGCACCCGAACGATCTCGTCCTCGCCGAGCGGACGCTGACCGGGACGCTCGCGTACCTCGGCGGGCCGCGAGCCGACGAGGAGTACGGGATGGTGATCGAGATGCTCGGTGACGGACGGCTCGACCCGGACCCGTTCATCACCGGCCGCATCGGGCTCGAAGAGATCGTCGAGGACGGGTTCGAACAGCTTCTCGATCCCGGGAGCGATCACGTGAAGATCCTCGTCAAGCCGAACTGACGAGTCGTCGTCCCGCGGCGGGGTTCCGACCAGCAGTTGCGCCAGAACGCGTCGGCCGGAGTTCGAGCAACGGCCCGAACACGAGTGCCAGCGGGACGAGTGGTTCGTGTAGAACGGCGGCGACCGCGATCGCGAGGCCGACGATCGCCGTCTGGTGTTTCTCGCTCCGGTTCACTGTCGGCTCGGAGTGGTCCCGCTCGAAAATCGACGGGATATCGGCGATCGAATCGCGAACCAATCAGCAGTACTATATTTTCCGTCGAGAGACGTCTCGCGTATGGCGACCGACAATCGCGAATCCGATCGACTGGTCCCCGATAGCGTCCTGCTGACGGTTCTCGGCTTGCTCGCCGGGCTATTCGTCGGCGGCCCTGTCGCGGCCGGCCTGTTCGGCGCGTTCGGACTCGTCGTGGGTACTCGGCTGGACGACCTTCGGGACCTCGAAACGGAACTGGCACGGCTCGAGGACCGGCAGGACGGACGGACCGAGACCGATCGGTGAGAACGAACCGCTTTACCGCGAGCACCCGAAACGGACGACAATCAGCATGCGTCCAGCCCATCCCACAGAGCAGGCCGTCGGTATGGAGTCCTACGTCACCGACGCCGACGGCGTCGGCGGTCACCTGCGCGAGGACGACGAGCACTTCCGGGTGCGCGAACTCGAACGGTTCGACACGGAACCCGTCGACGCGGGGACGGACGCCTACCCGCACCTGGTGTTCCGGGCGACCCTGCGCGGATGGGACACGAACGACTTCGCCGCCCGCCTCTCGGACGCGATCGGCGTCTCGCGGGAGCGGGTCAACTGGGCCGGAACGAAGGACAAGTACGCGGTGACGACGCAGCTCTTCTCGATCTACGGGGCCGACCCCGAGGACCTGCCGGACGTCGACGGGGCCGAGATCGAGGTCCTCGGCCGGGCCGGCCGATCGATCGAGTTCGGCGACCTCGCGGGCAACGCCTTCGAACTCGTCGTCAGCGGTCCCGATCGGCCCGAGAACGCGGACGCGATCACCGACGAGTTGTGCGCGTTCGGCGGCCTCGACAGCGGAGACGATAGCGAGGGTGATACAGCGACGCCGATCGGCGTGCCCAACTTCTTCGGCCAGCAGCGGTTCGGCAGCCGGCGGCCGATCACCCACGAGGTCGGCCTCGAAATCGTCCGCGGCGACTGGGAAGAAGCGGTGATGGCGTACCTCGGACGGCCCACGGAGGCGGAACCCGAGGACACGCAAGAAGCCCGGACGTTCGTGGAGGAGACGAGAGACTGGCAGGACGCCCTCGATCGCCTTCCGAACCGGTTGCGCTACGAGCGATCGATGCTCCACGAACTGGCCGCCTGCGACGGCGACCCCGGCCCGGAGACGTTCCGGGCCGCGCTCGAGCGGGTCCCGTCGAACCTCCAGCGGTTGTTCGTCCACGCCGTCCAGTCGTACGCGTTCAACCGGATGCTAAGCGAGCGCCTGGAGCGCGGTCTGCCGTTCGATCGGCCCGTCGCAGGCGACGTGGTCTGTTTCGCGGACACCGACGCGCCCGAGGGACTCGTCCTTCCCGACGCCGATCGACTCCAGCGGGTCGACGATCGCCGCGTCGACTCGGTGACGCGCCACTGCGAGCGCGGGCGAGCGTTCGTCACCGCGCCGCTGGTCGGCACCGAGACCGACCTCGCCGACGGCGAGCAGGGCGAGATCGAACGCGCCGTCCTCGACGACCTCGACCTCGACCCCGGCGACTTCGATCTCCCCGGCGAGTTCTACTCCAGCGGGACCCGGCGCGCGATCCTCGTCCGGACCGCCCTCGACGTCGAGCACGACCCGCTTACGCTCTCGTTTGCGCTCCCCAAGGGATCCTACGCGACGGTCGTGCTCCGCGAGTACCTGAAGGTCGATCCGATCGATCTCGGCTGAGTGCGATTGATCGCGCCCTGCCGATCGCTATTCTCGCCGCCGCTCACGCGAAGTAGTCCTGAAGCACCGTTCCGAAACCGGTGGCGCCGATCGCGAACGCGAGGAGCCCGCCGACGCCGGAGAGCGCGAGCAGGCCGTTATCGCCGCACCCACCAGCAACGGCTTCAGCCGCCCGTCATCGCGACCGACCAGTCGCTCTCCGATCGCGAGGTACGCGACGACGGAGCCGATCGCCCACACCACGTAGGCCACCAGCAGGAGCGGGAGCGCGACGAGGATACCGACGATCGTGATCGACAGCACGACGGCCAGGAACAGGACTGCGAGCAGCGACAGGAAGCCGTAGAGAAACGAACCGAGGGGCTCCTCGAGGACGGTCGTCGTCATTCGATCGACGTAGTCCGGGGCGACCGCGACCATGATCGCCCCGACGGCCAGCGTCGTCAGGAAGGCACCGATCGCGCTGCCGACGAGGCCGTCGGTTACGGCGACATCGGTACCGATACCGTCGGGTCGTGCGACCTGCGTGACTGTCGCGACGGCCTGCAGGAGTCCGGTCATACTCCTCTCGCGCACTGGAGGAACGTAAGGGCACGCATCGATCGCCGGGGGAAGGCGGGTAGCGATCGTCCGTCAACCGATTCGGACTGTCACTCGGGCGCGAAGCTTATCTGCCCCCGTCGCCTCCGGACGGCAGTCTATGACCAACGATGCGTTTACGGCCCCCGAAACGACTGCTGACGAGTGGATCGACGTCCGAATGACCGACCCCGAGCACGGCGAGTGGGACGTCGACGTCGTCGTGGCTGGCGGTCGCGTCGAGTACGTGGACCTCCGAATCAAGCCCGCCCTCTGCGGCAGATTCGTCGACTGCCTTCTCGATGACGTCGACAAGGATCGCGCCGCGTCGATCCTGCACGCGGCCGCGAGCCGACGCGGGGTCGATCTCGACGTCGATCGGGCGGGCGAGTAGCCAGTTTTTCGCGTCGACGCCGCCGCGTCTCACACGCCCGCCCCGTCACGCAGGATTGATCGGCTCGATCGAACTGACTGTCGCCGCGATCGGCAGGAACGGGTTTTGTCCGTCCACGTCCTACGTACCCATATGCGAAGCAAACGCCTGCAACGCGAGATCGACGATCTGGTGGCTCAGGGCTGGCGGATCGAAACGGAAACTCCCGATCGGGTCGTGATGGTCGACCGCAAGTTCGGCTCGGTGGCCTCGCACGTCCTGGTCGCGATCCTGACGTTCTGGTGGACGATGGGACTCGGAAACCTCGTGTGGGGCGCGTACAACTACGTCTCGAAGTCCCGGCGGCGGGTGCTCTGGGATCGGCAGGGAACCTGTCCGGAGTGCGGGGCGAGGGTCTCCGAGGACGCGGCGTACTGCCCCTCCTGCGGCACGGACGTCGAGGACGAACCGGTGACCACGACCGACGAGGGGATGGTCTGCCCCGACTGTCAGGCGATCGTCTCCGAAGGATCGCGGTACTGCCGGGCCTGCGGGGCGAAACTCGCCGACGCGAGGGAATCCGCGAGCTAACCCGTCGACGCCGGTCGTCGACGACCGGCCGAAAAACACGCCCGTTTTACCACCGTAGCCAGAACGTCCGATATGGAGTGTCGTCACTGCGCCTCGCCGCTCGAGAAACCCGGGGACTTCTGTCTGGTCTGCCGGGAGGCAAACACCGAGGCCGTGGTGCTCGACGCGACGCGCGATCGGGCGAGGCTGACGATGCTCGCAGGTGACGATACGGGCCGCGATCCCGCCGCCGGCGCGACGGACGACGTCCTCGGGGAGACGACGGTGACGACGACGCCGGAGGACGGCGAGAACGAGGTCGTCGAACTGCGGAACTTCGCAGGCCTGATCGGCGACGAGATCCGGCGCAAGCGGCCCGAGGAAGTCTACGCAGGTGGGTCGCGCGCGGTGATCCGGGCCGTTCGCGAGGACATTCACCACCAGTTCTACCGCGTCGACGACGAGGACCCGGTCCAGGCGGTTCTCGAACGGCGCGGGAATCGCGCGCTCGACGTGGTCGAGACCCCGCCAGCGGAGAAGATCGGCGGGAGTCACTCGACGCTCATCGGCGGCCGGACCGGTATGCGGGCCATCCAGACCGTGGCTGGCCACCCACACGTCAAGAAGGTGATCCCCGGCCCGATCGACGCCGGTGGGAAGGGCTCCCAGTCGGGTCTCCGGGCGAAGGTGACCCGCGCCGACGACGGCGGCAACGTCCGGATGCTCCTGCGCGACGGGTCGAGCGTCCAGGAGAACCGCGTCGTGACGACGGCCCGCGATCGGGAGATGGGCGAGCGGATCCGGGCGGATCTCAACGACGTCCTGACCGAGGCGGAGTTCCAGTAGCCCATCCCCGCCGAACTGGACGGGTCGTCTCTCGATGGTCGCCACAGATAGTGTCACGGACCGATGGAAGTGACACTGTCTGCCCCTTGTCCGGCCCTTATCCGATCGGGTGTAATTAGATATAATTAGCTATGCTCGATCGTCCCGACCTCATCCTGGCCGCGATCCCGCTCCTCAGCGTGAGTGGTCTCGCCCTCCAGTCGGTCGTCGTTGCGGGAATCGGGACGGGGCTGCTCACGGGGCCGCTATCGGTCGCCGGCTATCTCGCCGCGTTCGCGCTGATCCTCCGGGAGTTGCTCGCGGGACCGCTCGCCGACCGATCGGGGGAGTCGTAACTCAACAGGTTTAAGAATCCGCTAGCGATAGACAGCAGTACTATGGCCAAGAAAGGAACGGTCGGCAGCGCGGGCCGGTTCGGCGCTCGCTACGGTCGCGTTGCTCGACGGCGTGTCAGTGAGATCGAAGACGACATGGAGAGCGCGCAGGTCGACGGCGACGACGTGACGCGCGTCGGCACCGGTATCTGGAAGAACGAGGAGACCGGCGAGGTCTTCACCGGCGGCGCGTTCCGTCCGGAGACCCCCGCCGGCCGGACCGTCAAACGGTCGATCCGTGCTGCACTGGCCGACGACGAGGAGTAACCTCCCCGCTCACACACTCACGCATGAGCTACAAGTGTTCTCGCTGTAAGCGCGACGTCAAGCTCGACGAGTACGGCGGTGTCCGCTGTCCCTACTGTGGCCACCGCGTGCTCCTGAAAGAACGCAGCCGCGACGTCAAGGAAGTCGACGTCGAATAGGCCGGTGTCTTCTCACGACGCGACCCTCGAGTTCGAGTACGAGACCGCGTCTCGCGCACGGATCGTCGCCGAGAGCGTCGCCCGCGAGATCGGCGAGATCGACGACGATCGCTCCCGGACGACGATCGATCGGGACGATACGATCGTCCGGATCGAGATCGACGCGGCCGACGTCGTCGCCCTGCGGGCGGCGCTGAACACCTGGTTCTCGCTGATCGACGTGGCGGAACGGACGGCGGACGTCGGGGCCGCGGTAACGGCCGACGGCGATCGATAGGGATGGACCTCGATTCCCCACCCGGTGCTCGTGATCGCCAAAGCTTGCCTTTATCAGTGCGGAGGGCGACGGTCGAAACATGCAAGGTAATCTGCCGCCGGAAGCACAGGAGAAAATCGAAGAACTGCAGGGTCTGCAGGAGACCGCACAGGAGGTCGCCGTCCAGAAGCAGGAGGCCGAGTCGAGCCTCACCGAGGCCCAGAACGCGCTCGACGAACTCGAGAACATCGACGAGGACACGACGATGTACCGCAACGTCGGCGAACTCCTCGTCGAGACCGAGTACGACGAGGCCGAGGAGGACCTCGAGGACAAGGTCGACACGCTCGAGATCCGCCTCGAGACGCTCGAAAAGCAGGAAGACCGCGTCCAGCAGCAGTTCGAGAGCCTCCAGGAGGAACTCGAGGACCTGCTCGGCGGCGGCGGTGCGATGGGCGGCGGCCCGGCCGGTCCCGGCGGCCCCGGTGCTGGCGGCGCGTAAATGACGGCCGACGAACCGTCCGACGAAACGATCGTTCGGACGGCGGCCGAGGCCGCGGAAGGCCTCATCTTCTCGCGGTACAAGCAGTCAGCGGTGCGTGACTTCGACGTCACCGTCTCCTTCGAGGACGGCGTCCTCGAGGTCGACGTCTACCTGAACGCACCCGACGATGAAGACGGTCCGGATCCCGATCAGGTCGCCGACGACGCCGCCCTCGCCGCACGGGAAGCCGTCGACGACCTGTTCGACGAGTAGCGGTCGTCCGACGACCGCGACTTCTCCGCTACGTATCGCCGATCAGTCGGCGGTCCGGCGTTCTCCCGGGCCGCGAAGCGTTCGCGACACAAGTAATTAGTACCGCTTCCTCGAAACGAAACACGAGGACGATGGAGACCGCTTCTCAGTAACTCGGCGCTCCCGATCGTCGCGGTAGACGTGAGTAGCGAGGGAGAGCCGGATCCACTTCTGACAGTCCGCGCGGAGCCATCGCGCCGGACCCGGTACAGCCGAACGACAGCCATGAGACCACTATCGACAACATGTCACGAACGCGGACGCGAACCGAGCGGAGACGAACAGTCGTCGCGAACCGATCGCAGACCACCCCCGTCGAGACGAGCGAGATTCGCGCACTCGTCCGGGCGGCGGGCGACGCGGTCGTCGCCGACGTAACACAGTCCGGCCCGGACGACTCCGGGACGTACTTCGGTCGCGGCACGGTCGCAGAACTCGCCGAAACCGTCGCCGAAACCGATGCCCAGCGGGTCGTCGTCGACGACGAACTCGATCCGGGTCAGCACCACGCCCTCGAGTCGGCGATGCCCGACGGGACGACGGTCCTCGATCGGTACCGGCTCGTACTCGAACTCTTCGAGGCGGGCGCGGGGTCGCGACGGGCGAAACTACAGGTCGAACTGGCGCGGCTCCGATACGAATTGCCGCGCTTGATCGAGTCGGCGGACGAGGGGCTGCTCAACGAAGTGACCGAGAAGGGGTCGCCGGTCTACGACGTGCGCGACCGGATCGATCGACTCGAGCGGAAGCTCGACGAACTGCCGAATCCGGCGGACCAGTTCCGTCAGCGTCGCCGCGAGGAGGGGTTCGACCTCGTCACGATCGCGGGCTACACGAACGCCGGCAAGTCGACGCTGCTCCACCGGCTCGCCGACGACATGTCGCTCGCCGATTCGGAGCCGTCGGCGGGGACGAACGTGACCGACGAACCGACGGATGCAACGGGACCGTCCAAAGACGGCACCGCGGCCGTCGGAGATCGGCTGTTCGAGACCCTCGAGACGACGACCCGACGGGCGACGCTCGCGGGCCGACCGGTGCTCGCGACGGACACGGTCGGGTTCGTCGACGACCTGCCACACGATCTGATCGAGTCGTTCAGTTCGACGCTCTCGGAGGCGGGTGCAGCCGACGTCGTCGTGCTCGTGGTCGACGCGAGCGATCCCGAGTCGCGATTCCGGGATCGCCTCGACGTTTCGCTCGAGGTGCTCGGGACACAGGGTGTCGACGACGACCGGATCGTGACCGCGCTGAACAAGGTCGATCGCCTCTCGGGAGCGGAGCGAACACGACGCCGCGAGATCGCCGCGGAGCGGCTACCGTCGGCCGCGACCCGTCCGATCACGGTGAGCGTGCTCGAGGGGACGAACCTCGGGACGGTACGAGACGCGATCGTCGATCGACTGCCGACGGAACGCGCGACCCTCCGTCTCCCGAACTGTGACGAGGCGATGGCACTCGTCTCCCGAGCGTACGATCGGACCCACGTGGAGACGGTCGATTACGACGGGACCGACGTGACGCTCGTCTGTCGCGGTCGGCCAGCCGTTGTCGAGCGATTACGGAGAGCGGCCGAGCGACTCCAGTGATCCGTACCTGAGTGCGCGCTGGACCGACGGTCACTGCATCGCCTTGACCCAGCCAGGCACCGATGCCATTCCGTCTTTGTCCTCCCACCCGTTTTCACGGAGATACGCCTCGAGGTCCGTGAATTCGATGCCGAATCGATCCTCGAGGGCGTCGACGTCGGCGCTGTAACCGACCTCGTTGAACCACTCGCACATGATCGTAAACTCCTCGCCGAACGAGTCGTAGGCGTCCTCGATCGGAACGTGGACGGGTTCGACGTCGACGCCGGTGACGTCCGAGAGAACCTCGGCCGTCTCGGCGAGCGTCTTCTCGTCGCCAGCGAGTTCGATGCGATCGTCGACGTACTCCTCGGGGTTCTCGAAGGCGACCGCAGCGGCTCGACCCACGTCCTGCACGTCGATCATCTGTAGCGAGACGTCCTCCTCGAGCGGCAGGGCAATCTGGCCGTCCTCGACGACGTCCTCCGCAAACGCCTCGAAGTTCTGGTAGAAGAACACGGGCTGGAGGACCGTCAGCGGCAGGTCGAGTTCCTGGGCGTGCTGGTCGATTTCCCACGCCGAGTCGAAGTGCGGGACGCCGGTATCGCGCTCGTGACTGCCGACGCCGCTGAGAACGAACTGGTCGACGCCCTCCTCGGCGGCGACCTCGGCGATGTTCCTCCCCTGCTGGACCTGCTGGTCGTAGCCCTGCGTCCAGAAGTTCGTCACCGCGAAGACGGCGTCGACCTCGCCGACGTGGGGTGCGAGCGACGCCTTCTCGTTCAGGTCGCCCTCGACCATCGTCACGCCGCGATCGGCCAGGTCTCGAGCAGTTTCGCTCGAGGCGTCGCGAGTCAGGCCGTAGACGTCGAAGTCGGTCTCGGCGGCAAGCAGGTGATCGACCACGGCACCGCCCTGGTTCCCGGTCGCACCGGTGACGAGAACGCGTTCGACCATCTCAGTTCACCTCCAGTTCGTCGGTGGGGACAGTCGGAGTCGATACCGTCGTCGCCGCGACGGAAACTGGTTTCATTACGTTATCTGGTTCGCTCTGTAACCTATATATCTGTTTGGCGACAAGAATGCAACCACGTAACACCGGCGTCAGCGGGAACGGGTGACAGGTCGATCTCCTGTCAGTTCCGGTGACCGACTTCGAGAGTGCGACCCCGTCGATCGACGACGGTACCGGCACCGTCGGCATCGATCGCGGACCGAGACCGTCCCGGTCGCGACAGGTTCGCGT